>JAVVFD010000063.1:0-13849 GCA_032250935.1 bacterium | reverse complement strand
CCCATGAAAAAAAGCTTTTTATCGAAAAAACCGTGTCAAGAGATTTCTTTCATTTTTTTCGCTGAATAGTTACAAAAAATAAAGGACATCTCTATTAATGCAGGCAGGGCTCAGGCCCCCTTTAGCGTTATTTTATGAAGGCTGCAGCAAGGCCGATAAGTCCGCCAAAGAGGCCTCCCCAGACGACGAGCCAGCCGAGGTGATCGCGTATCATTTTCTGGATAATTTCCTTAACGAGTTGCGGCGTCAGTTCATCTAGCCTTTTTTGTACAACGCCGTCCACCTTTTCGTGAATGTCTCCGGCGGCCGTGGAGTTAGAAAGCTGCATGTGGACCGTCTCCTGAAATTCATCGGTTTTTGTAATTTCAGTAATGGAGGTCTTCATCTTTGCAATAAAAGGCTCTTTTAGAGGCATTAAGGCCCTTTCTCCTCCCACCATGCCTAGCATGCTTCCGAAGGATGATTCCATGACGGACGCAAGGAGCGCATCGAATGAGGGAGAGAGGTCGGTCTTTTCTATAATAGGTTCAAAGTCGAAATGCGGTCCTTCCTTGGCCGTTGCCGTGCTCGCATAAAAACGTTCGAAATTTTCCTTTGTGAAAAACTGCTCCATAATAAGTGAGTGTATGCCCAGTTTGAAATCCTCGAACCTGGCAGGAATAACACCTGAGCCATAAAAGCCGGGAACCTTCTCGAAAAGCATATGTATGGCGAGCCAGTTGGTTACGGCGCCCGACAGAGCAAAGAGGCCGACGCTGAGCGCGATAGGTTCCTTTGCATAAAAGCCGACGGCAACAAGCGCCACAGCTGATATGTTAGTTAAGAGGCTCTTGTGCAGGAAGTGCGGCCATTTTGATTTTTTCATGGTATTTTCCTCATAGCAAAGTGAAAAACCCCTCTCCCTTGATGGGATCTCGATGCCCCTTGAGGGTAGAGGGTTGGGTGATGGTGAAATGTGGATGATTTAGCTTGATTCAGGCCTTGCCCGCCTTTACCATGAGTTCGCTAACCTTCTTGGCAAATCCGAGGGGGTCTTTAAGCTGTGACCCTTCCGTCAGCAACGCCTGCTCGAATATGAGCTCTACATATTCAGCGAACTGCCCGGAATCCTTGTCATTTGAAAAGATCCCGTTCAGGGTTTCAATAAGTGGGTGAGAAGGGTTTAGTTCGAGAATCTTCTTCTGCTTGGGCACTTCCTGGCCCATGGCCTTCATCATCTGCTCCATCTGGGCATTCATTCCGCCCTCTTCAGCCGTGAGGCAGCAGGCGCTTTCCGTCAGCCTGGTGGAGAACTTAACCTCTTTCACGTCATCATCCAGTTTTGCCTGAATCGCCTTAAGGAGATCGCCAAGCTCTTCGCCTTTTTTCTTCGCCTCTTCAGCCTTCTCTTTTTCTCCCTCAAGGTTTACTTTGTCTTTGTTTATCGCCTTGAGAGGTTTTTTATCATATTCGTTCAGTTGTGGAACTATGTATTCATCGACATGATCCGTCATTAATATGACTTCCATATCCTTGGACCTGAAGAGCTCAAGCTGAGGAGAACCAAGCGCCTGAGTGCGGTTTTCGGCGATGATATAGTAGATCTCCTTCTGCTCCTTTTGCATCCCTTCTATATATTCCTTGAAGGATTTAAGCTCTCCCGCCTTAGTCTTTGTCGTTTCGAAGTAGAGCAGATCGGCGATCTTGTCCTTGTTTTCAAAGTCATAGTGGATACCTTCCTTTAGCACCTGTCCGAACTCCTTATAGAATGCGAGATATTTTTCATTATCTTTTTTCTTCATATCCTTAAGGGTTGAAAGTATCTTGTTGGTAAGGCCCTTCTTGATCTTCTCCATCTGGGGGTTTTCCTGCAGGAGCTCCCTTGATACGTTAAGGGGCAGATCGCTGGAATCGACTACGCCCTTGATGAATCTTAGGTAGACAGGGAGCAGCTTTTCGCAGTTGTTCATGATGAAGACACGGTTGATATAGAGGTTGAGGCCTTTTACTGCATCCCTGCTGTATAGGTCCTGGGGCGCCTTTGAGGGGATATACATGAGCGCCTTGTATTCAAGTGCGCCTTCCGCCGTGAAATGTATGGTATTCAGCGGGTCTGCAAAATCGTGAGAGATCTGCTTGTAGAAATTTTTGTGGTCTTCCTTGCTCACCTCGGACTTGGGCTTTAGCCATATAGCCTCGGTGGAATTAAGCCTCTCTTCTTCTATCTTTTTCTCAGGCTTTGCTTCGTAGTCTTTCTTTCCGTCCTTGCCTTCCGGGTATTCGAACTTCTCTACATCCATGCATATAGGGAATTCCACGAACTCGGAGTATTTCTTTACCAGCTGACGAAGCTCATGCTCCTCCAGGAACTCCTGACTGTCTTCTTTAAGGTGGAGAACGATGTCCGTACCCCGTGTAGCCTTAGCAAAGTCCTTGATCTCAAATTCCGCCTCGCCTGTAGATGTCCACTCACAGCCTTCACCACCGGCCGTCCTTGTCTGGATGGATACCTTGTCGGCAACCATGAATGATGAATAAAAGCCGACACCGAACTGGCCGATAAGATCGGGGTTGTCCTTTTCCTTGCTCTCTTTCAGCTTTTCGAGGAATTCCTGCGTTCCTGATTTTGCGATCGTCCCGATGTGCGCCGTAAGGTCATCCCTGGTCATGCCGCAGCCGTTATCGGAGATGGTGAGCGTCTTTTTCTTCTTGTCGGGATATAGCTTGATTTTCCAGTCGTTGTTCTCTTCCAGTACCGCTGGATTTGTGAGAGATTCAAAGCGGACCTTGTCTATTGCGTCCGATGCATTCGAGATGAGTTCCCTCAGAAATACATCCTTGTGTGAATATAGTGAATGCGTAACCAGGTCGAGAAGTTGTTTTACGTCGGTCTTGAATTTGTATTTGTTTTTTGCAGCCATTTTTCTACTCCGTGGTTTTATTGTTCTAAAATAGTTTTAATTTCAGACAGGTTTAAACTAATAATCAAGTGCATGTTTGTCAACCCCGGGCACTGATTTTACCCGGCAAATATGTCCCTGTTTTTTTTATAGGCAGGTTTAGGGTCAATCCTGACAGCCTTGAAAAACATTTTTGTATAACATATTTTAGTATGGTATGATAAAAGAGAATACCAAGTATGGAGGTTGTTATGGGTTCCGCCAAGGTAGCCTTTACAATAGATGAGCAGGTTCTAAAAAAATTGGATGATCTTGTTGAGAAGAGAACTTTTGCTAACCGTTCCCAAGCCATACAGCAGGCTGTCAAGGAGAAGATTGACCGGCTGGAACATGGAAGACTGGCTGAGGAATGCGCCAAAATGGATAAACATTTTGAGCAGAATATGGCCGACGAAGGGCTTGCCGGGGATATGGAAGAATGGCCAGAATATTAAGGGGAGATATCTGCTGGGCTGATCTCGACCCTGTGCTCGGACATGAGCAAGGAGGCTCCAGGCCCGTTTTGATTGTAAGTCACCAGATATTTAACGAGCGTTCAGGAACTGTTATAGCCGTGGCAATCACAAGCCAGCCTCAGAAAGCGGGGTTTCCTCTCACACTGGAAGTTGACGGTATAAGGCTGCCAAAAAAATCATGGGTAAAGATAAGCCAGATCAGAACTCTCTCAACAAAGCGACTGGGCAAAAGGATAGCTTCTTTGCCTCCTGAAGATGTGGAGCGGGTAGTGGAAGGCCTTAATGAAATTATAGGAGTTTAGGTGGGAGGGGCAATTGTCCCCTCTCATCCCCCCTTTTTTTAACAGAAAAGCAGGGCAGATTCAGGTTCCAGGTGCACCACCTAAAGCGCTATGTGGCTTTCATAGCGCCGGACCAAGGTTCATAGAAAGTAACCGGGGACTTTTTAAAGAATCTGCCGAGAGTTGGAATGTCAAAGACTCAGAGGGTTATTTAAGGAAGATAGAAGATTGGGCACTGCCCACGCTGAATTAATCTAATGGTTTTTCACAAATAACCTGTTTATGCCCATCTTGTTTTATATGGGCTGAGGTCGTTGAAGGGCTTAGTTTTCCACATGGCCAAAAATCTCCGCCAACCCCTCTTTGAAAAGAGGGGTTAGTTTAACCTAACTGTGTTCCTTAGTCTTCAGGAAGGTGATATCGGGCCATTCCTCCATGGCGTTTGATAGGCGCCACGCGCTTCCTGCCAGAAATGTAAGGTTTCCTTCGGCATCAAGGGCAAGGTTTGCCTCCTGGTCCTTCCTGAATCTGTCCAGCATCTTGCTGTCTTCGCAGGCGATCCAGCGGGCAGCGGCAAAGCTTGCACCTTCATAGGTGGCGTCAACGCCATATTCGTCTTTCAGTCTTGCCATGGTCACATCAAACTGTAGAACGCCGACGGCGCCTATAATATAGTCGCTCCCCATGAGCGGCCTGAATACCTGCACCGCCCCCTCTTCTGCAAGCTGGAGCAGTCCTTTTTGGAGCTGTTTTATCTTCATCGGGTTTTTGAGGTAGACCTTCCTGAAATGCTCGGGGGCGAAGTTTGGTATGCCTGTGAATTTCAGAGCTTCCCTTTCGGTGAAGGTGTCGCCTATCTTTATTGTTCCGTGATTATGTATGCCGATGATGTCTCCGGGATAGGCCTCCTCAACCGTTGATCTGTCCTGTGCCATGAAGATGGTGGCGTTGGAAAGGGCTATCTCTTTTCCTATGCGGTGATGTTTTACCTTCATACCTCTCGTGAATTTGCCGCTGCATATCCTGAAGAATGCGATGCGGTCGCGGTGAGCCGGGTCCATATTGGCCTGTATCTTGAAAACGAACCCTGAGAACTGTTTTTCTTCCGGCGAAACGTCCCTTGTCGTGGCGGCGCGCACTCCCGGTGGTGGTGAAAGTTCTACAAATGCCTCAAGCAGTTCCCTTATTCCGAAGTTGTTTATGGCGCTTCCGAAGAATACGGGAGTCTGGTTCCCTTTGAGATAGTGATCAAGGTCAAAGGGGTTTGCCGCCCCTTCAAGGAGCTCTATCTCTTCTCTCAGTTCAAATGCCTGGTTCCCCAGTAGTTCATCCAGTTTGGGGTCTGACAGGTCCTTGATAAGCGTCCCTTCTGTTCCCTTTTTTTCCTTGTCCGGTGTAAAGAGGTGAAGCTGCTTTTGATACATATTGTAAACGCCCTTGAACCTTTTTCCCATCCCGATTGGCCAGCTTAAGGGGGCGCACTCTATCTGGAGCTTTTCTTCTATATCGGCAAGAATATCAAGCGGATCAATACCTTCGCGGTCCATTTTGTTGATGAAGGTGATGATGGGGGTGTTGCGCATGCGGCATACCTCCATCAGTTTTCTGGTCTGCGTCTCTACCCCCTTGGCGCTGTCTATTACCATAAGGGCACTGTCGACGGCGCTAAGAACACGGTATGTATCTTCGGAAAAATCCTGATGACCCGGCGTGTCGAGCAGGTTCACTTCGTAGCCCTCAAAATTAAATTTCATAACCGAGGTGGTGACGGAAATGCCTCTCTCCTGCTCCATTGTCATCCAGTCGCTCGTTGCGTGGCGCGATGACTTTCTCGCCTTTACCGTTCCCGCCATCTGAATGGCGCCACCGAAGAGGAGGAGTTTCTCCGTAAGGGTTGTCTTGCCGGCATCGGGATGACTGATTATCCCGAATGTCCTGCGCCTTTCGATCTCTCTTTTTATATTCAACATGATGGCTCCGTTCTATCGATCTATATTGCTCTTTGCTTCTAAAAAAGGTTAACAAAAAAAACGGCCCTGCAAGGGGCACTTTTTGCTTATATTGTACTGTAAATCTCTCTGTAAGGTCAATTGACAATAGCTGGAGATGCAGCTTTATGAATAAATGCAGCTAAAGCCTCATCCGGCAGCGCAGTGTACGCATTTTCTGCTTTCAGGCATTATAAGGAGACGTCCTGCTGGTATTGGCTCTTCGCATTCAATGCAGATTCCGAAGTCAGGATCATCTATCCTCTTAAGTGCGCTCATGAGCATTGAAAGCCTGCTCCTTGATGACCTGAGGTTGGCCTCGCTTATCCCCCGGCTGCTTATAGCCTCCATACGGGTCAGCCTTCCTAAAGATACGTCGGGCGCAACCGGTTTGGACATCTCCTCTAAAGATGAGATGCTTTGCCTAAGCGATTCTATCTCCTCGGTGATCTTTGATTTTACCTTTTCTTTTTCTTCGCCAGTCATCGGATTATTATCTTACACCTGCTATTGGAATGACAACTCAATCTTTTTCCGTCAAATATTCAAGTTCGGATTTGATTTTCCCTCTTCCACGCGGCTATCAGCTCTCCGCAGAAGAGGATTATTACGGACGCGTAGAAAAACCACAGGATGACGACAACCATCGCCCCCAGTGAGCCGTAGATTACGCTGTGACGTCCAAGGTTGGCTATATACCAGGCAAAGAGGTGCTTGGCAGACTCAAACATTGTTGCGCAGATAAGGCCGCCTGCCAGCCCTTCTTTAGGTGATACCTGGCGCCTCGACAGCACGGTATATATGACGGCAAAGAGGAGGGTGAGCAGCAAGACCGGCAGTATATAAGGCAGAAAAATACTGGTTGAGAAGAAATGGATGGCCTTTATATCGTAAGGGGCAAGGAATTTAGACTGCGCAATCTTTGCAGCCGTGGTCAGGAGTATGGATGCGGCAAGGACTACCCCCCCCAAGATTAAGAATCCCGTGCTTACCAGTTTTGACTTAAGGAAAGACCTCCTTTTCTCGATATCGAATATGCGGCTGAAGGAGAATTCCAGCGATGAAAAGACAAGCGTAGAGCTCCACAGCATGATTATGATACCGGTGCCTCCGATGAGACCTTTTTTACTGATGACGGCAAGGACCTCTCTTTGTATAACTTCGACGAGAGAGGGGAAGAGTGTGTCTGTTGCCTTTATGACGGCTAAGATAATTTCCTTTGAACCTTCAAAAAAGAAGCCTGCCGCTGATACGATTACGAATATTATGGGGATGGTTGAAAGTAGAGCATAAAAAGCGGTTGCGGCGGCCATGTTGAGGCAGCCGTTTCTCGAAAAAGAGGTAAGGGCGTTTTTTATGATTCTTAACAGTTTTTTAGCCAGTTTTATTACCTCTTGGATTGTTCCTGAAGATCCGCAATCTTTGCCTTGAAATCTTCATGTTCTTTAAGCTGTTCGGCAGCTTTTGGATAATCATTTGCTTTCATTGGCTCTTTTTTCCGTTGAGAAGTGATATTTTGTATAGCTGGTCATATCGGAAAGCGCCGCTTCCATGGGTTCCTGCGGTTTGTCATCATGTATAGCATCGGATACATCGTTTATCATATCTATCAGTTTGCAGCGCTCCTTATCTATTCGAGCAAGGCCTACAGACAGATTCTTGCTCTACTCAAGTAAAGGCATGGTTTGGCGCTCCCTTTCAGGTTAAATATATTCTCAAGTATATTTTATAGGAAACGCTCTCTCAAGTTATTTTTGCCTGGTTTTGATTAATCAGATAGATAAGGAACTCCCTGTTCCCTTTGGCTCCCAGAATGGGTGATGGCGTAAGTCCTGCAACCTCGAGGCCCGATGCTTCGGCAAATTTCCTGACCTCCTCCAGCACCCTTTCTACCTTGCCGTCGTCCCGGACAATTCCGCCCTTGCCCACCTCCCCCTTGCCCACCTCGAACTGTGGCTTGATGAGGGCCGCTATCTCCCCACCTTTTTTCAGGAGGGGTATGACGTGGGGAAGGACCTTGATAAGCGATATGAATGATACGTCGATTACGGCTATATCCACCTCTTCCGGGATATTATCCCGGTCCATCTCCCTTATGTTTGTCCTTTCAATGGGGACCACCCTTGCATCATTTTTGACCTTGAGGTCCATCTGTCCGTAGCCGACATCGACGGCATAGACCTTTGCCGCTCCCCTTTGCAGGAGGCAGTCAGTAAAGCCTCCCGTAGATGCGCCCACATCGACGGCCGTTTTGCCAGCGGGGTCGATGTTGAAGTGCTTGATGGCATGTTCCAGCTTAAGGCCGCCCCTGCTTACAAATGGCAGCTGCTCCCCCTTGATCCGTATATCCGAGTCGACGGGAACCATCTCTGCCGCCTTGTCCACACGCCTGTCATTGACGATGACCTGCCCTGCCATGATGAGGGCCTTCGCCTTTTCTCTCGATGCGACGATTCCCCTTTCAAGGAGGAGCTTGTCTGTGCGTTCTTTTTTTTTAACTGGCATAAATCAAGGTGGTGTTTATGAGGAAATTGTTTTCTATGCTATATGGACGGGAGCAGTGGTAATCGACATTGTCATAAGAATGCTTCTTTTCTTTGCCGGCCAAAGAAAGAGAAGCAAAAGAAAGGCCGCCCGAAAACTTGGCCTCCGGCTTCCCTCGCTTAAGCACTTGCCTGAGGCGGTCAAAATAACTCGCTTCGCTCAAACAGATTTTGACCTTATTCCTCATTCAACTGCTTTCCTCGGCTGCTTTTTAATGGGGAAGAAGGGCAGACCTTTTTAGGGCCAAATAATGTGACATGCTCTAGTTATTTGTTTTTTTACTCGCTCTTGTTACATGCTATGGAGAGCGCCGCCTTAACAATGCCGGCCGCATCTATGCCGATCTCTTTCTTCAGCAGGTCCTGAGGGCCATGTTCGATAAAGCTGTCCGGGATGCCCAGCCTTTTAACTTTAAGGTAAGATAGTGCGTCGGTCTCTTCGAGCATTTCAAGGACTGCACTGCCGAAGCCGCCTTGAAGGGCGTTTTCTTCCACTGTTATAAGTTTGCCCGTCTTTTTTATCGACGCAAGAATCATATCCATGTCAAGGGGCTTTACAAACCTTGCATTAATAATCTCGGCATTGATCCCTTCTGTAGACAGCTGCCCAGCCGCTTCAACAGCCGGATAAACGGTTGAGCCTATGGCTATTATTGTAAGGTCGCTTCCTTCCTTGAGGGTTTCTCCCTTGCCTGTTTCGATAGTCTCTATTGCGCCTGATATGTCAACGCCATAGCCTGCCCCCCTGGGATATCTCACAGATGCGGGCCTGCCCGATTGAACCGCCGTCTTCAGCATGCATCGAAGCTCACCCTCATCTTTTGGAGCCATAACGATCATGTTAGGCACATGGCGCATAAATGAATAGTCGAATGTTCCGTGGTGAGTCGGGCCGTCGGCGCCGACAAGGCCGCCCCTGTCCATGGCGAATACTACGGGAAGCTCCTGAAGCGCCACATCGTGAACGATCTGGTCGTATGCCCTCTGCATGAAGGTCGAGTATATCGCTACTATGGGGACAAACCCTTCTGCAGCCAGTCCCGCTGCAAAGGTGACGGCATGCTGCTCTGCTATCCCCACGTCGAAATATCTCTCCGGGAACCTTTCCGCAAAGGAATTCATGCCTGTGCCTTCTGGCATTGCCGCCGTGATGCCGACGATCCTGCTGTTTTCATCTGCAAGCTTTATTATGGTCTCGCCGAAGACCTTTGTATATGAGGGGGGAGACGTTTTGGCTTTTGCCTTACCCGTCTTTATGTCAAAGGCCCCTATGCCGTGGAAGGCTGAAGGGTTTTGTTCGGCAGGCAGATAGCCTTTACCTTTCTTTGTAAGCACGTGAAAGAGGATGGGGCCGTCCACATTTTTTATATTCTTCAGGTTTTCAAAGAGAGAGTCCATGTTGTGGCCGTCTATGGGACCGACATACTTAAAACCCAGTTCTTCAAAGAGCATTCCAGGAACAACAAGTCCCTTGAAAGATTCCTCCATCCTCTTTGCAAAATGAAGCATCGACTGGCCTCCCGGCAGGTTGGAAAAAAGATGCTCCGTTTCCTTTCTGACCCGTGTGTAAAAGGCCCCCGTCATGGTCTTGCTGAGGTAGGATGAAAGCGCCCCGACATTTGGCGATATGGACATTTCGTTGTCATTGAGGATGACTATCAGGTTTTTATCAAGATGGCCCGCATGGTTTAAGCCCTCGAAGGCGAGTCCTGCCGTCATGGAGCCGTCTCCTATGACGGCGATGACCTTGTTGTCCCTCCCCATGATGTCGCGGGCTGCAACCATGCCGAGCGCCGCAGATATGGATGTGGAACTGTGACCCGTGTCGAAAGAGTCGTATTCGCTTTCGCTTCGTTTCGGGAAACCGCTGAGCCCCTTATGCTGCCTCAAGGTGGAGAAGGCCTTCCTCCTGCCCGTAAGTATCTTGTGGGCATATGCCTGGTGTCCCACGTCCCAGATGATTCTGTCGGCAGGCGTGTTGAATTTATAGTGAAGAGCGATAGTGAGATCGACGACGCCGAGGCTTGAGGCAAGGTGGCCGCCCTTTTCGGATACCGTGTTAATGATCTCCTGCCTTATCTCTTCGGCAAGAAGGGAGAGCTCCGATCTGTCCAGTCTTCTCAGGTCGTCGGCGTTTTCTATTTTATAGAGCAGTTTTTCAGACATCTGATTTTACTTATTCCTTTTCAAGGGGAGCTTAATCTCTCTTTTGTTTATGAGGATACCCTTAAGAGTTGCGGTCTACTATATACCTTGCGATTTCCCTTAAGGGGTCCGCCTTGTCATCAAAACCGTTAAGGGAATCAATGGCCATGTCAAGCAGCTCTGCCGCCCTCAGCCTGGCTTCCTTAAGACCTATGATGGATGGGTATGTCGCCTTGTTTCTTGCTTCATCACTGCCGGCATCCTTGCCGAGGCTCTCCCTGCTTCCGGTAACATCCAATATGTCATCAGCCACCTGAAAGGCGAGCCCTGCTATTTCCGCATATTTTGTAAGGGCGGTAATCTGATCTTTGTCGCCGCCGCCGAGTTTTGCTCCCGCCTTTACGGAAGCCAGGATAAGGGCCCCTGTCTTGTGGGTGTGTATGAATTCGAGTGTGGGCAGATCGACCTCTCTCCCTTCCGCCTCCATATCAGCCTGCTGTCCTCCAACCATTCCGGCTGCGCCTGCCGCTCTTGCAATGTCATGTACTGTATCCATTACCGCTTCCGCCTTTGCGTCTTTAAATAGAGCGTTGTTACTCATGATTTCAAAGGCGGCGGTCAGCAGCGCATCTCCGGCAAGTATGGCCGTTGATTCATTAAAGGCCTTGTGACATGTCGGTTTCCCCCGCCTGTAGTCGTCATTGTCCATGGCGGGAAGGTCATCATGGATTAGAGAATAGGTGTGGATGAACTCGATTGCGCAGGCCGCAGGCATTGCACTTGCGGGTTCTCCCCCGACCGCTTCACATGCCGCCAGCACAAGTATGGGCCTGATCCTCTTTCCGCCAGCTTCCAGGCTGTAGCTCATGGCATCGTGCAGATTGCCCGTTAGTCTTTTTCCTCCCGGCATGAGGAGAGACATCTCTTTCTCTATGAGGAGCTTTTTCTCTGTAAGATATTTTTTGATATCCACTATGTCTTGCCCCTTGCGAAAGATGCAATCAGCGCTTAAATTTATGAAATATCCGGGTTGAAAGGCCTGGTGGTGATATTGCCGTTCTTGTCAGCTGTAATTATTTCAACCTTTTTCTCGGCCTTGTCCAGTCTTTCCGAACATAGCCTCGAAAGCTTTACCCCTTCCTCGAAGAGTTTCATAGATTCATCAAGAGGGACGTCGCCTTCCTCCATTTTTGTAACTATATCTTCAAGTCTTTTGAGGTCTTTTTCAAAACTGTCTTTTGCCATAAATACCCCTCTAAAAGCCTGCAATTATAGTTTATTGAACTCTTTACAGTCAAGGAATATCCCCCCCCTGACCAAATCCCGTATTAACAGGAATCAGTGCCCCTTGCGATGCGCCGATTGAACAGACCGCCCCTTTGTGCTATCATCAGCGGCTATGTCAGTCAATATAGTAATAGACGGATACAACGTCATCAGGCAGTCAGACCGGCTCATAGATCTGGAGGCTGTCTCTCTTGAAGAAGGGCGCAAGGGGCTTATCAAGATGCTTGCCGAATACAGAAGGATCAAAGGCCATTCAATAACGGTCGTCTTCGACGGCTGGGAGTCCGACAATATAGGTTCCTCTTCTGAAAGAGTGCAGGGGATAGATGTCATATACAGCGGAAGGGGCGAGAAGGCCGACGATCTCATCAAAAAGATGGCAGACAAGCTACGCGACAAGATAGTGGTCGTCACATCGGACAAGGATATAGCCACCCATGTGATGAAGAGGGGGGCTGTAGTTATACCCTCAGGTGAGTTTGAGATGAAGCTTGATCTGGCCATGGGGGGATGGGAGGAGTACGGCGATTATCATGATGATGAGGATGATGATGAGAGGGCAGGCACTAAAAAGAAGGGTCCGGCAAGGAGAAGGTCTAAGGAAGAAAAACGGAAAAAGGGTAAGCTCGATAAACTCTAATAATTCGTCATGCCGGACTTGATCCGGTATCCAGATATCTGATATGACTGGATTCCCGCCGGAGTTTATCCCGTGTTTGATACGGGGCAGAATGACTAAATTGTAATTATTGGAGATAGCCTTAAATCTTCCCCTACCTTGGTGGGAGGGGGAAATCTCCTTCTTTCTTTTACTTTCAAAGGTACAAAGGTTGTAAAAATTATGGATATTGTTGAAGCGCTCATACTCGGAATCATCGAAGGGATTACGGAGTTCCTGCCGGTCTCTTCAACGGGGCATTTGATCGTTGTAAGCCACTTTATGGATATCGCCCAGACAGAGACGAACAAGGCCTTTGAGGTGATAATCCAGCTTGCCGCCATACTTGCCGTCTTCGCAAACTACAGGGACAAGTTTACATTCAGGCATCTGGAACTCTGGAAAAAGGTTGTTCTCGCATTTATTCCCGTTGGGCTGGTGGGCCTCCTCTTTCATAAGCAGATAAAGGCCCTGTTTAATGTCGAGGTTGTGGCAACCATGTTTATCATTGGGGGGCTTGTATTTCTGGCGCTTGAGTATTTTTATAAAGAAAAATCAGTGACTGTCAGGGATGTAGAAGATCTAAGCTACAGGCAGGCGCTCTGGATAGGGATCGCGCAGCTCTTCGCCCTCATCCCGGGGACAAGCAGGGCAGGGTCTACAATAATCGGGGCGCTGCTTGTAGGGCTCGACAGGAAGGCAAGCGCCGAGTTTTCGTTTCTCCTGGCCCTGCCGGTCATGGCTGCTGCAAGCGGCTTCGATCTTCTGAGGCATTACGGGGAGTTTAATGGCAGCAATCTGCTTGTTTTGTCCGTCGGGTTTGTCGTCTCCTTCTTTGTGGCCTACCTGACGATGAAGCTGTTCATAAAATTCCTCGAAAGGTTTACCTTTGTAGGCTTCGGAATTTACAGGATTGGTTTCGGGCTGCTGTTGCTAATGCTTTTATAGATGACGAGCTCAAGCATGACATGAAGCGTTGAAGGCTTCACCTACTAATAAATAATATTGAGAAAACTAAAACTTAAGGATTACGACTTGAAAGTAACGATTAGTTCGATATATATGATTCGGCCTTCAATCTCTTACGAGTTGAAGAATGGGAGATCATTCACTTTGAATGAAGGGATACTTCCTAAATGTGCCCACTAATAGAGGGCAGACTTTTAACTTTCAGTAGTTCTGCAACATCTTCAATCTTTAACATTTACATTGTTTTCTCCTATCTTTAGATTTGATAAGGCATAAAAAAACCCCAGCGTTTACTGGAGCTAATTTAAATATTTGTATTGTAATTAGAAGGACACTAAACCTTCACTTGAGCGTCCATTACACAAAGTAATCAATTATTTTTCGAAAAAAAATGGTGTAGCAAGTAATACAAGGCTCCCCTTTGATTACATATTTTTTATCAATTTTAGGGTGTACAGGCCTTTATCCTCATAACTTCACTTCCGCCTTGCATATCATATTGCTTCCATGTCACTGTACCTGTATTATTTAACTGAAATTCTGCATCCCCCACATTATTTCTGGTTATCTGGTGAGTAGTGGAC
>JAVVFD010000062.1:0-13856 GCA_032250935.1 bacterium | reverse complement strand
TTTACTGGAAACTTTGGAGGAGACTAACTGGAAACACTTCAGGAGATTTGGTGGAAACGATGGAGGAGATTATGCACAAAACTTCTTGCTGCTTCAATCTTCTTTTTAATAAGGTCCTTGTTTTAATATGGCAACAATAAAAACCACCTCGATCGAGAGCTCCATACGCGCCCTGTAGAGGCATTACTCATCGCAACCCTACTCTCAACATAGACATTTCAACGCTTATCGGGTAGACTGATTTAAATTAAAGGCAAGGAGTAGAATTACATGAAATTCGGTGACTACCTTATATTCTTACGGAAAAGCAGGGGAATGACAGCGCGGGAGCTAGGAGAAAAGATCGGCACTACCGGTCAATATATAACGCAGACCGAACAGGGAAAACTGAAGGCGCCCAACAAGAAAATGACGCAGAAAATCGCTGCAGTACTAGACGTCAATCCGGTCGAAGTATGGGGAATAGCGGCCATAGAAAGATTTGAAGATTGGTGCGCAAAGGAAGGGATAGATCCCGAAAAGGCGCAAACATTCTTCCAGGCCGCGCGTTACGATAAAAAAAAGGCGGCCCAAAAGAAAGGACCGCCATTTTGAATCTCTGACAGCTACATACCCTCGCGGATTATCGCGAGGCATTTGAATATTATACCCTACTCTACCGTTATTTTTGCATCTTCAATAATTACATCGTATTTATACCCCTGGCCGAAATTCTTGTTGAGCCCCAACACTCCCTCAACAAGAACGATATCACCTGCATTTGCATCATTGTTTGATGTCAACACAAGATCAAGAGAGCCCTTGCTTCCAGTACCGTCCTGCAGATGAAACCATCTTTTACCCATTATCTTTCCGGATGCCTTTACTACCTTGCCTCTAAGTACAACCTTTTTGCCCCCAAGCCTTTCCTTCTTTTTAAAGAGCTCCTCCAATGTATATCCGTCCTCGGCTCTAACAATACTCCCCTTCTCAGGCGCGACGCTTATATTAGGCTTCTCAATTTCTTTTTCAGGATGTTCTTCAGGTTTTATTATTTTTTTAGACCCCTTGCCCTCAGCTTCTGCGCGGCCAACAAAATAGATTACAGGAAAAGTTCTGTTAAGAGCTTTACTGTAGAAATCCCTCATCTCTATACCCATAGACGCCCATATTCTATCTCCAGCCTTTGCCTCTATTGTTGGAGCTGCAATCCAGATGAGGCCATCTTTTTTCTCTAGTTCAATATAGGTATAGCTTGGGACATTAATAACAGAAAGAGCCTTGCCCTTATGGGGTGCAAGCCCTCTATCGTCGGTTCCAATTCCGTGTGGCGCTTGCGCATAAGAAACATCTACACACAGAAAGCAAGCAAACGCAAAAACAGCCGATATATTAATGACTTTCCTTATCATCTTCAACCTCTGGTTTAAGTTTAAAGTTGTTTTTCATTGCCAATTCTAACATTTTACCAGCCCTGTTTTAAAGAAAAAAAGCCTGGCGCGCCAAGGCCCCATAAATAAGCTAATTTTCAAGACTTCTATCAATATTCTCACAATATAGATTGAAGAAGGGGCAAAGCTCTGATATCATTTGCAGCATGAATCGATTAATCATATTTATCGGTAAAGAGTGGTTTCTTGCATTACTACTGACTCTGTTTATTTTTTTCGCTTATGGCAAGGGGTGGCAGCCCTTCAAAACATTTGAGATCGCAACTTACGACTACCGGGCCAGGCTGCGGTCTGCATCTGTTGCCTCCCCTGTCGTTATCATAGATATAGACGATAAGAGTATAGAGGAGATAGGCTCATGGCCATGGCCGCGAACAAGGCTTGCTCAATTAATCGACATCCTGGCTGAATACAAGACCTCAGTTATAGCGCTTGATCTTCTTTTCTCAATGCCCTCTCCTGACGATGCGAGAAGAGAAATAACTTCTCTTATTGCCGACCTAAAGAAAGACTTAAAAGAAAAAAGAAAGGTCCTGTCAAAAAAGAAAAGCAAGGTAGCTGGTAGCACAAGTGACACAAGAGAATTAATCAAGAAACTGGAACAAATTCAAGCTGATCTCGATTTCGATATATCTCTATCTCGCTCTCTCAGGACAGCTAATAATGTAGTTATGCCTATGAACTTCTATTTAAATGAGGCAGAGGACACAAAGGAAGAGATCTTCTCAAGCCTTCTGTCCCGGCTATACCAGGGCTCACTAAAGAGGAAGAATTACATAGGGGAAAATGTAAAAGGCCCTATCAAGCTGCTCGCAAAAAGAGCCAGAGCGATAGGATTTAATAATCGTTTACCGGAGTTTGATGGTAAAATACGGAGAGAAGCGCTCCTTATGCAATTCAAAGGTTCATACTATCCTTCATTTTCACTTCAGGTAGCTTTAACCTATATAGACAGGCCTATAAAATCGATGAAAAGCCTGGATAAGATACGTACACAATATGGCCTTAAAATCGCCGGCATGGAAATCCCTGCCGGGAAGGACCTCACCCTGCTTACAAGCTATAACAAGGTCGGTAGCTTTCCCCGTTTCTCTTTTGTAGAAGTTGTAAACGGCATAGCTCCCAAAGAAGCATTTGAGGGCAAAATCGCACTTATCGGCCTGAGTCATAAAGAAAATTCCTTTTATACAAACAACTTATCCCGGAAAAAATACTCTTCTACCTTTATAACTGCAAATGTCATAGAAAACATTTTAAATGGCAACCACATTCTAAGGCCGGAGTGGGCCTTCCCTGTCGAAGCGGGGGCAATACTGTTTTTCGGGCTTTTTCTCGCATTCATAGCCCATAGACTTAGCCGCAGAGCCGGAATCATTATGCTCATCTTTTCCCTTGCAGCATGGAACCTTCTCGCCTTCTATCTATTTCTGGAGCACGGCTACTGGCTCTCTATGTTTTATCCCTCCTTCCTGCTACTATTCGGATATATTTTCATAAGTATCATGAAGAGACTTGTGATAAACAAGGAAATGATGGATTCTGAAACGGTTGAGTCAAACAAGTTGCTCGCCCTATCCTTTCAGAGCCAGGGAATGCTTGACATGGCCTTTGATAAATTCAAAAAATGCCCCGTAAGAGATACTGTCATCAGGGAACACCTATACAACCTTGCCCTTGATTTTGAAAGAAAGAGAATGCTCAACAAGGCGGTTATTGTTTATGAACATATTCAAAAAGGCGGTAAATATAAAGACGTAAAGGAAAGGATAGCGCAGCTAAAAGAAGCGGACCAGCGGCTGGTCATAGGCAAAAACAACAAGGGCGGTGATGAGACTGTTATCATTGATGGATCGCCAACCATACCGACACTCGGCAGATACGAGGTAATCAAGGAACTCGGACACGGTGCAATGGGGACGGTATACCTCGGTAAGGACCCGAAAATAAACCGTGAAGTGGCCATAAAGACTCTGCGCTACGATGAAATAGAAGAAGCACAGCTTAAGGAGATTAAAGACAGGTTCTTCCGCGAGGCAGAGGCTGCCGGCAGCCTTTCTCACCCCAATATCGTAACAATCTACGATGTAGGCGAAGATATGGGAGTTGCCTATCTTGCAATGGAATTGCTTGAAGGAAAAGACCTGTCTGACGCTTGCGATAAAAAGAAGCTTCTTCCAATGAAAAAGGTCGTAAAGATGGCTGCCGATGTAGCCGATGCCCTCGCTTATGCCCATGATAACGGAGTTGTGCACAGGGACATAAAGCCCCCAAACATCATGATACAATCAAACGGAGATGTAAAGGTTGCCGACTTCGGCATTGCACGGGTCATGGACTCCTCAAAAACTACTACAGGGGTCATATTGGGGACGCCTAGCTACATGTCTCCCGAGCAAATCTCTGCTAAAAAGGTGGATGGCAGATCAGATCTTTTTTCACTTGGAGTTGTATTTTATGAGCTACTGACCGGTGAAAGGCCCTTTAAGGGAGACAGTTTTGCCGCCCTTATGTATGCCATTGCCAACACGCCGCACAAACCGGCGAGAAAGGTCCTTCCTGATATTCCGGCAGACATTTCTTCCATAATAGACAAACTGCTTGAAAAGAATCTCACAAAGAGATATAAGAGCGGTAAGCAGGTTTCAACGGATCTATTGGCTTCCCTCAAGAAAATGAAGGATTGATATGAAAACGGTCGCCTCCTTTATAACAGACAAAGGTCCAGTCAGAGAGAAAAACGAAGATTATTTCTGCGTCGATGCGGGTCTCGGTCTTTATGCCGTTGCAGATGGAATCGGCGGACATACAGCTGGAGAGGTTGCCAGCAGAATGGCCGTTGAGGTGATAAAAGACTTCCTTTCTAATGAGGAGAAATACGAAGGCGATAAGGCAGAAGGCTACAGGGATGATTATTCCAGAGAATCCAATATGGTCGCCGAGGCTGTAAGAAGGGCCAATACAGCCATACATGAAACATCCAAAAACAACTCTTCATACAGAGGAATGGGCACAACCCTCACTGCGGCCCTTATTCGAGGAGATAGGCTCAGCATCGCCCATGTAGGCGATAGTAGAGCATACCTTATAAGAACGTCCTGCATTGAACAGATCACCAACGATCACTCCCTCGTTGCCGAGCAGGTCAAGATGGGTCTCATTTCAGATGAAGAGGCAAGAAATTCTAAAATAAAGAATGTAATTACAAGATCGCTGGGAAACACTCCTCATGTTGAGGTGGACATCGAAGAGTTCTCAATAGCCGATGGAGACAGGATCATTATTTGCAGTGACGGCATAACTTCCGTGATTTCAGATAGCGATATTCTGTCTATCGCTTCGGCCTCCGGCGGTCCGGCAGATCTTTGCAAGACCCTTGTCAAGAGAGCTGCCGATGCCGGATGCACCGATAATATGACCGTCGTTGCGCTTCATGTATATAAAGATGTCCTCTCTTACCTATATCATTTCACTACCGATTTTTTCAGGAGCTAACATATGGCAAAGGTTTTTCTGAAATTCAGGGATAACACTATTAGCGAGGCAACTTTAGGGCAAACGGCTCTAACCGTAGGCAGAGACTCTGGCAACGATATACAAGTTGACAACCCTGCCGTTTCAGGCATACATGCACGTATATGGCAGGAAGGTGAAACCATATTCATAGAAGACGCTGAAAGCACTAACGGCACATATGTAAACGGAGAAAAAATTATCAAGGTTGCCTTGAATGAAAATGACGAAGTATTGATAGGAAAACACCACCTTGAAATCAAGACGGGTGACGAGGCGCAAAAAGATGAAGAGGATGAGCCATTGACCCCGGTCACCCCTTCTCTTGACAAGACAATGATCCTTGACAGCAAGATAAGAAGGGAAATGACAAGCGGCCCAAAGAAACAAAAGGGAGAATTTGTTGTAATCAGCGGCTCAGCGGAGGCTAAGTGCTACGAACTCTCGGACAGGGTGACTACAATAGGAAAGTCCTCGGGATCGCTTATAAAAATCAAGGGACTCTTTGCTCCAAAGACGGTGGCCCTCATAAATAAGACGGATAAAGGATATACAATAACTCCAGTCGACAGAAAGACAACCGTCAAAATTAATGGAGTCCCTATCGCTGCCATGCAAATCATGGAAGATAAAGACCTTGTTGAGGTTTATGGCCTGACGCTCCAGTTTCACCTGAGGTGATTGCCCTGCCCTCTAAATAAGCTGCAAATACAGTCACTGTAGTTTTATATCAACAACTAAAAATTATTCAAAAGTTCTTAGATGCGCCGCAGATATAGATTCCTCCTTATTCTTACACTTTCCCTAATGTTTTTTGCCCTCTTTGCATACCTTAGTATAAAGATCATGGAGGGCGAAAAAAAGATAAATCAAGGCGTGCAGCGCCTCAACAAGGGGTATGAAGAACTGAAAGCTGGAGAGGAAAAGCTAAAAGCGGGAAAGGTAAGTTTAGAGGAGGGAAAGAAGAAGCTCAAGGATGGCTACAAACGGCTTAAGGAGGGGCAAAAGAGGCTCGATGAAGGGGAAAAGGAGTATAATAAGGCAAAGTCGAACCTCATATTAAAGACGGGAGATAAGCTGTTTTATGGCGGGAAAAAAATCAAAGAGGCCGAAAGGCAACTTGCAGATGGTGCGAAAAAGGTAGCATCCGGGAAAAGACAACTTGAAGATGGGGAAAAAAGGATAAATGATGCTGAAAAAAAGATGGCATCCGGGAAAAGGCAGCTTGAAGATGGAGAAAGAAGGATAAGAGATGGTGAAAAACAACTTGCCTATGGTGAAAAAAGGGTATCGGCGGGAAAGTTACAGCTTAAGGATGGGAAAAAAGAGCTCTACGGCGGGGCATGGATGATAATATCTGCCAAAGGGGTGAGAGTTATCTCCTTTTTTGCAGGCCTTTTCTTTCTTATATTGAGCGGGCTTTACTGGAGGCTCAACAGGTATTCCTGGAAATGGTAATAAAACGCTTGAATTGCCGCCATCTGCGCGTTAGGCTTCAATAGAAGCTTCAATGGAATTATTCCGGAAACCAAAATCATAAATATCTATGCAACAACACAATAATCACAATAACAACAGCCACCACAGCCGTCGCCATCACCACCATAGAGGCGCCGTTAAAAATATCAAGGCGGCATTTTTCATAAACCTTGCATTTACGCTTGTTGAAATCATAGGCGGCATATTGACCAACAGTACGGCCATCCTGGCCGATGCAGTCCATGATCTGGGAGATTCATTCGCCTTAGGTCAGGCCTGGTATTTCGAGAGTATCTCAAGGCGTCAGGGAAGCGACACCTATTCTTACGGCTTCAGGAGGTTTTCCCTGCTGGGCGCATTAATCAGCACTTTGCTCCTCTTAACGAGCTCTCTTTACATATTGTCAGAGGCTGTCCCGAGACTTATCAATCCAGAAGAGTCAAGTGCTGAAGGGATGATATTTCTGGCAATAATCGGCATTGCCGTTAACGGATATGCCATGCTTAGACTCTCCGGGGAAAAAGGGATCAATGTAAAAACCGTAAATCTGCATCTCCTGGAAGATGTTCTGGGGTGGATCGCTGTGCTCGTTGTTGCCACTATACTTCTATTTAAAGATATACATATCCTCGACCCGATTCTTGCCATATTAATTACTCTCTACATTATGACAAATGTAGTAAAAAACATAAGATCCATGCTTCCCATATTTCTTCAGGCCGTACCGGAAAATGTTGACATTGAATCTCTTAGAAAGAGGATAGAGGATACAGAACATGTGGATTCAGCCCATCACCTTCACCTATGGTCTTTAGATGGTGAAAGTTCCATATTCTCGGTTCACCTTCTTGCGGATAAAGATCTTACGCCCAAGCAATATATTGAACTAAAGCATAATGTAAAGGTTCTAATTCAGGAATACGGGCTCTATCATTCTACCGTAGAGGTAGAACTTCCCAAGGAAGATTGCAGAATATCAGAAAATGGTTGCTGCAATTAAGTTTTAAAATTAAAAGTAAGGAGATATTCTGATGACTCCAGAAAGCGGCGGCTGCCCTTCAAAAGAGAAAGAAGCCACAAAGAACAAGAGCGAAAAATGCTGCGAGCCTGCAAAGGAGGCGAATAAGGGTGAAAGCTGTTGCTCCCCTGCCCCACTCCAAAAGGAAGAAGAGACTAAGTCGAGCTGCTGCGCCCCAGGTTCAGAAGATGATGGAGACAGCTGTTGCAGCGACACCACAAATGAAACATTCTCAACAAGTGATATCATAGATCGAGTGGATGGCGAGTGGTCTCTCAGTGATTACTGGGGCGCATTCAAGTGCAGGGTAAGCGGTTTCAGGAACAGTTACAAGGTCAAACCGGGGCTTTATGCCATCGGCAAGCCCGACGGCAACTCCGATGTCATGGTGAGTGCAAACTACAAGCTCAGCTTCGACCACCTGAGGCGCGCTATTAAGGGTATGGATGCCTGGATCCTGGTTCTCGACACGAAAGGTATAAATGTCTGGTGCGCAGCAGGTAAAGGCACCTTCGGTACGGCCGAGCTTATTAAGCGCGTCAATGAAACGGACATTAAATCACGCCTGAATCACAAGCGGCTCATAGTGCCTCAGCTGGGAGCCGTGGGAGTAGCGGCGCACGAGGTAATAAAAGGCACGGGCCTTAAGGTGCACTACGGTCCCGTCTTCGCCAGAGATATTAAGGCTTTTATCAAAGCCGGCTATAAGTCGAACAAAGTCATGAGGAAGATTACCTTTGGCTGGTTTGACCGGCTCGTGCTTGCACCTATGGAGATGCGCCCCGCCATGAAACATTTCTTCTGGTATGCGGCTATTATTATGGTTTTTTTCAGCATTGGTCCCGAGGGGATAGATTTCAGCGCTGCCATTTCATCGGGCCTCCCCTTTGTCTTTACAGGCATGGCCTCCCTCCTTGCAGGATCGCTCCTCACTCCTGTCATGCTGCCTTACATACCGTTTAAGGCATTTACCATAAAGGGATGGCTAGCCGGCTTGGCTGCCACCATAGTCTGTATTAAACTTATGGGAGATGTCGCCCTCCTTCTTATGATATTCAGCCTGATCTTTTTTCCGCTTGTCAGTTCCTACCTGGCCCTCCAGTTTACAGGTTCCACCACATACACCAACATGTCAGGTGTAAATAAAGAGCTCAGGCTTTCCCTTCCTCTTTATAAATGGGGAGGAATTATGTCCATAATACTTCTAATAACATTCAAGATAAACCAGTGGTGGCTTATATGAAATACCTAAAGGATGTTGCAACGCTTAAGTTCGACCGTGATAAATGTACAGGCTGCTTTCTATGCGTATATGTATGTCCACACGGCGTCTTTACGGAAGACGGCAGGAAAGCGGCCATAACCGACGTAGATCTCTGCATGGAGTGCGGGGCCTGCATGAAGAACTGTGCCTTTGATGCGATAGAGGTCCAGACAGGAGTCGGATGTGCCTCTGCCCTCATCAATGCGATCCTCACCGGGGGAGAGCCTTCCTGCGATTGCAGCGATAATTCAAGCAGCTGCTGCTGACACCGATCGAGGCCCACCCTCCCCTTGACTTTAATAATCGCTTCCTTTAATCTGAAAAACCTGCTTCCAAAATTAACAGGATGACACATATGAAATATTCTGAAGCCAGACAGGGAAGAACCTTTGTCATACGCCTTGAAGACGGTGACATACTCCACGAAGCGATTGAAGGGTTTGCCCTGAAAAAGGGGATAAAGGCGGCGTCCCTTATTGCCGTCGGTGGCGCCGATAAGGGAAGCAGACTGATTGTAGGTCCCGAGGATGGACGCGCGCCGAAGATCGCCCCCATGCCTCACATACTGGATGAGGTCCACGAAATCAGCGGCACGGGCACCCTCTTCCCGGACGATGAAGGAAGACCCGTCCTGCATATGCATATCTCCTGCGGCCGTAAAGACAAGACCGTTACGGGCTGCGTCAGAGACGGCGTGAAGGTATGGCATGTTATGGAGGTGATTCTCCAGGAGCTGCTCGACTGTTCAGCATCGAGAATGCCCGACAAAGCTACTGGATTCAAGCTGCTTAGACCATAAAGGCAAAGGACACCTTATGAAATACATCATCTACAAAGAGAAACTGGGCATTTTCCAGCCGATACATCCCGAGGGAGGGCCTGGAAATGCCGTGCAGACCAACAACCCCGACTTTGATGACCTTTACCCTGAAGTGGATAGCTGGGTGCTGGAGATTGATGAGGATGGGAACCTGGCCAACAGGGAGATCGGCATTAACAAGGAAAAGGAGCCTATAGTTCTTGCCCCCTGGGGCTGCAACTTCGGCCTCTGGCTTGACTCTGTCGTCAATATGGACCAGATAGAATATACGGAGACTACGGAAAAGGAGTTTGAAAGACTCTGGATGGAGCTGAAGGATAAACTGGAAAGGTAGATCTACTGAAAATGGATTCATCAAAAAACTATTCCTACATCCTCTCGCGAATCTCAAGCTTGTTCCCCTCGTCGTCCACGTTTACAAAACTGATATTGGTCTCAAAAACCATCTCCTCAGCGCCCGTTTCAATGGAATCGCTGAAGACATGAACGCTATATGTAACGGAGGTTTTACCCGTTTTTTGACGGATAACGTCGAACTTCAAAACGGAGCCCAGCTTTATGCTTTTTTTAAATATAACCTTATCTAGTCCTATGGTAACGAAGCGATGTCCGGGAAATTCAAGGTTGGCGGTTATGTACCCGTATTCATCCACCCAGTGGAGCAGCCATCCGCCAAAGAGGTAGCCGTAGTGGTTAAGATGCTCATGAAGTACTAGTTTATGGTTTCTCATAATTAATCCTCACTGAATTATTTTAAATAACTTTATCTAAACTCTCTTTATAGCACATAAATATCCTCTTTAGAAACAGTAGTGCATTATCTTTTATTTTGTGTTATAAGTGTTTTTTTATTATTTTTGCACGTATGAAGGAGAATCATGAGTAAACAAATTTTTCAAAAAAAGCGATAACAAGGAAGAACTTCCGGGAATAGCGCAAAAGGCTATATCAACCTGGTAACTGCTTTTTATATAAACCAGCTATCCCTTCGGCAGTGTAAAACTGACCGTCGTCCCCTCCCCCTCTACGCTCTCAACAAAAAAGTTTCCTCCCATTGAACTTATAAGGTGCTTTACTATGGCAAGGCCAAGGCCGGTACCGCCGAGTTCTCTCGACCTTGCCGAATCAACGCGGTAAAATCTCTCGCCGATTCGAGGAAGGTCCTTTGCGGGGATGCCGCCCCCCGAGTCCCTTACCGACAGGAGAACATACTCCCCTTTCCTTTCAGCAATCAGCTTTATCAGCCCGCCTTCACTGAACTTTATCCCGTTATCTATGAGGTTAATCAAGATCTGTTCAAGTCGGTCCTTATCGGCCATGACAGTTAGTGACTTATCCACAGCTATTTTGAAAGCCACCCCTTTTTCACCGGCTTTCTGCCTCAGAGTGGATATGACCGTATCAACGGGATCTGCCATATTTATGGACTTTATATTGAAATCAACCTTTCCCATCTCTATATTTGAAAGAGTAAGAAGATCCTCAACTATCCTGGTCAGCCGCTCCGTATTTCTCTTTATAACACCCACAAACTTAAGCGCATTTTCCCTGTCATCTATAGCCCCCTCTATAAGAGTTTCGGCAAAGCCGTTAATCGACGTAAGAGGGGTTTTAAGTTCATGTGATACATTAAGAACGAAGTCTTTCCTCATCCTTTCCAGTTTTTTAAGAGTCGTAATATCATGGAAAACTATAACGGAGCCGGTTATATAAAGGTTGCGTATAAGGGGAACGATGCTTAGAAAAAAAGTCATCTCACTGGGTTCAGATATAAGCATCTCGCCACTAGCTGCGCTCCAGCTCCCCCTGGCCTCCTCGACGAGACCAAGGAGCTGCGGCGATCTTGCCACCTCTGAAATAGGCTTTCCGACCAGGCTTTTGCCGAAGAGTTCATTCGCCTTTTTGTTGGAAAGCGTAACCCTTCCTTCCTTATCGATAACAATAACACCCTCGCCCATGCTGGCAATAACGGATTCTCTCTGCCCCCTTTCATCTACCAGTTTTCCAAAGGAGGACTTAAGGGCTAAAGCCATATGGGCAAGGCGTCCCTCAACAAGCCCCATCTTATCACCGGAGCCGGGCAATATGGACCGGTCGAAGTTTTTATTAGCTACGCTTTCTATAAAGGCAGCCATCTTTTCAAGCCTCCTGTTTAAGGGGACTGAAATGAATAATGCGGCCACACAGCTTATGCATATTGATAAAACAACAAGGAGAATGGAAAAAGGGAGAAAGGCGGAAATAAGCCTGGAGCTTATAATATATACTGCAAGGGAAAGGATGACTGCAATTATGTGGGAGCTTAAGAGGCGTGCAAAGAGATTTAGCTTCACCTTAGCTCCATTACGTCTTCACAAGAAAACCTGTAGCCCGTTCCCCTGATGGTCTTTATGAGAGACCCTTCGGGCTTTATCTTTTCCCTGAGCCTTCTGATATGCACGTCAACCGTCCTGGGTTCGACAAAGGATTCGTCCCCCCAGACCTTGTCAAGAAGCTGGTCGCGACTGTAGACCCTCTCTGTGTGGGTAATAAAAAACCTGAGCAGCTTGAACTCAAGGGGACTTAAATTTATTAATTCACTGCTTACTCTGACTTCATGCGTTGAAAGATCAACGCTAAGGTCTCCAAAAATGTAGCCCTCACCTTCAGGCGCATTCTTCTTTACAGCTCGCCGAAGCAGCGCCCTGACTCTTGCCCCGATTTCACGTATGCCGAAAGGCTTTGTCACATAATCATCGGCGCCTATCTCAAGACCGATGACCTTGTCAATTTCCTCGCTCTTTGCCGTAAGCATCAAAACAGGGATTGCCGCCGTCTTCGGATCACCCCTTAAAGACCTGCAAAGCTCAAGACCGTCCATTCCCGGCAGCATCAGGTCGAGAACGATGAGGTCAGGAATAAGCTTGAGAGCCATTTCCTTTCCCTTCAGGCCATCTAGTGCCTTAGAGACGGAGTACCCTTCCTTTTCAAGGTTGTAGGCCAGGAGATCGATGATATCCTGCTCGTCGTCTATGATTAGTATGTGAGACATGTTTATTGTTACTCTGTTTGCGGCGCCATATGCCGTATCACCTTTCCTTTTACCATAAAGATGACAAGCTCTGCAATGTTAGTTGCATGATCGCCTATCCTTTCGAGGTATTTGGCTATGAAGAGCACCTTCATAGCCCTTGATATGGTCTGGGGATCTTCATTCATAAAGGTGAGCAGTTCCCTGAATATCTGCTTGTTCAGATCATCGACGAAATCATCGTCGGCAAGCACTTTTGAGGCGAGTTTCACGTCTTCCCTGACGAAGGCATCGAGACTCTCTTTAATCATCTTCTGGGAGGCCCCGGCCATCCTTGGAAGATCGGCAAATGCCTTGAGCACGGGCTCCCTGTTGAGTTCTACGGCCCTCTCCGATATGTTGACCGCCTCATCTCCCACCCTTTCCAGATCGGTAATAATCTTCATTGCCGTTGTGATAAGACGAAGGTCCGAGGCCGCCGGCTGCCTCGTTGCAAGCACCTTGAGGCAGAGTTCATCTATCTCCACCTCAAGGCCGTTAATTACATGATCCTTCTCTATGATTTTCTCGGCAAGCTGGCTGTCCCTTTCTGTCAGCGCCTTTATGGCGCCGGCGATCTGGCTCTCTACTATGCCGCCGAGCCTTATCACCTTCTCCTTGATCCGGCTAAGCTCTTCTTCAAACTGTTTGACTATGTGTATACTCGGCATATTTCCTCCGTCTATCCTCCCACTCCCTCAACTTATTAACCCGGCACAATTTTTAAGAGACCGTCATTCCCGCACCAAAAGGGCACAAACTCCGGCGGGAATCCAGCCCTTGATAAACCTGGATTCCGGGTCAAGCCCGGAATGACAAATATCTCTCCATTAAAGGGCCTGTTTAATAATATTAGGATAGGGCTGTCCCAAGTTGTTAAAATTTTGACAACAATTCCTTCACCTTATCCCCGATCAGGTCCCGCATTTTTCCAAACTCTTCATCTTCCATATGTTTAGGATCGGGTATCCCCCAATCTTCACGTTTTTTAGCTCTGACCATTGGACATTCATCTCCACACCCCATGGTTATTGCATAGTCATATTCCACATCGGGGATCTCATCCAGCCCTATAGACTTGTGTAGAGACAGGTCATAACCGACCTCCTTCATAGATGCAATCGCCTTCGGGTTGACCACACCAGATGGTTTCGAGCCTGAGCTGTATGCCTCAACAGCCCCCCCGCCATGCATCCTTGCAAACCCTTCCGCCATCTGGCTTCGGCAGGAGTTTTCAACGCAGACAAAGAGTATCCTCTTCACTTATCCGAACCTCCCCGTAATAT
>JAVVFD010000061.1:0-14323 GCA_032250935.1 bacterium | reverse complement strand
TTTACTGGAAACTTTGGAGGAGACTAACTGGAAACACTTCAGGAGATTTGGTGGAAACGATGGAGGAGATTATGCAACAGAAGAGGTGAGGTATTATATATCCTCACTAGAAGATTCACCGGAAAAAATCCTTAAAAGTATTAGAAGCCATTGGGCTATAGAGAACACTCTGCACTGGATACTGGACATGTCGTTTAATGAAGATTATTCGAGAATCAGAAAGGGTAATGCCCCTTATGCGATGGCTATAATACGACATGTTGTTCTTAATTTATTACAGCTTGCAAAAACCAAAAGGCAGTCCATAAAAAGACTAAGAAAAATGTGCGGGTGGGATGATAATACTCTGGATTTAGTCATTAATAAAAATTATTCATGAGGTGGCCCTGCCACAGCAGTGCTTTTGCTTGACAGCTTAGAGATAATAGACTTAAATCTTAATGTACTAAAACTGACTTCCATAGCACTATGAAAGTCAGCTCAAGCTTCTATGACAAGGAACACTGAATGGGACTATTTAAACGAAAGCCTCCCAGCCGTTCAGACTTAATGGCAAAGGCCGGCAGGGCAAGGGCGAGAGGGAGAAAGAAAAAGGCGATAGCCATCTACAGGAGGCTCCTTGTCGGCACCCCCGACGATGTCGATATCCACGCCAAACTTGCGCCGCTTCTTGCAGCGAGGAAGCAGCGAAGGGAGGCGGCGAAGAGCTTTAATCTGGCGGCCGAATCATACATTAGCAAGGGTTTTGACGTAAAGGCTATAGCTGTCTACAAGCATGCAGTCCGCTACTTCCCCACCGAAACGGGACTATGGCTGAACATAGCAAGGCTTCAGATAGGCAGGCACAATAAGGCCGAAGCGGTAACAACGCTCCTTAATGGGAGCGCCCACTTTCGCAAACCTCCACTAAGGTCCCGAGAGGCAAAGCTGCTTAAGGCTATCCTCAGTGTATCGCCATGGCACCCCTATGCAACGATCGCCCTGGCTAAAAACATGCTTAAGACTTCAAAGATGAACGAAGCCATCGTCCTGCTAAGAGGTCTCGAAAAAAGAACTAAGGGAAAATATCTAAGGCGTGCACGCTGGGCCCTTTTCAGAACCCAGGCAACGCCTGCCAACCTCTGGCGCTGGGTGCGTTCACTTATTATCGGAAGGTAGCTAGCAAGACTGTTGTAACTATCTGTTGACGAACCTTAGCCCATTAGGATAGTGTTAAAAAATGACTGAATACGGCAGACTCTTTTTAGATCTCACCCTCGCCTGGGGCGTCCTCTCCCTTCTCCTGCTCTTTATTGCATGGAGGAGGGCGGCAAAGGGAAATATAGCGGACCACAAGATGCTCATGATTATGCTGACTGCAGGTTCATGGCTCTTTGTCATGAGCTACCTCATGCATTACATTATTCCGGGCATGGCCCTCCCCCATATCCCCCGCAGGTTCGTCCCATGGTTCGCTATCCACGGCACGGTGGCACTCTTCCCCCTCTTCGGAGCAACGGCTCTGATTTATGCCCGTATGAATAGCTCCAGGGAAGCCTTTCTAAACCATCATCACAGGCTTCTAGGCCGGATTGCTGCGGGCCTTTGGTGTTTTACCCATATAGGCGGATTGATCAACATATGGCTTCTTATCTAAGAAGCCATATGCCTTGGTTCAACCCTGAACTATCAGGTTGGCCCCTTATTGGCTACACCTGCTACTAAACAAGTTTACAGCTTTGAAATTTTAAGGAACCTCGCAGCTGTTCCGGTCCTGACGGAGTTGGTGAGACGGCGCCAGGTATCGCGCATCCCGGCGAGGTGGTCCAGCGTCGCCCCTCGGTAATCCTTTCCATCTTTGCATAGACAACGGCGGCCTTCCAAGGTATTTTCGTAAAGGCTTTCCGATTTATTCAAAAGCGTGAGGGCACAAAGAGCGTCGAGAAGAATCATCATTCCTCTTTCACTTGAGGCGGTTTCCTCTGCCACTTCGGCAGCTGTCAGACCCTTCTCCCCGATGATACTGAATATATCCATCTTGTGGGCGGTCAGGATGAGTTCGGCCTCCATGAAGCCCCTGGCCCTTTCGAGTATTTTGTCTATAGTCGCTTCTTCAGCCATGCCAGCCTCCTGGAATTCAAGTTTGTTATATGCGCCGATAAAAGGGACGCTTTATCCTTCGGCAATCCTCTTCCAGAGATCATATCATAGGACCTGCAATAGGGAATGAGGAATATCCATACACAAATCAATCAAAATATTTATAGCCGAAAGATAAGCTTTCCCACCCTCTGGAGCCATGAACTAGGGTTCTTTTGTAAGGCGCTCGTAGGTGGCTATCACCTGGGCGCCAAGGAGGAGGATCATGGCCGCCACCTCCAGTGTCAGGAGTGTGACGATGGAGGTGGCCAGCGAGCCGTAGACCAGGTTCACAAACGACAGGGTGGAGAAATACCAGATAAGCACATGTCTTGCTATCTCCCAGAGGATGGCCGCCGCAACGCCTCCGATGAGGGCATGGCTGACCTCAATCCTGCCTATGGGCATGACCATATATATGGTTGTGAGGAGCATGACAAGGCCCGTAACGCCAAGCAGGTATATAATGAGGGCCGTTATCCCCTCCAGCTTGAGATTCCAGGCAAAGAGGGTAATTGAGCTCCCCTCCATGGCCTGCAGTGCGCCTGCCGTAAAGGTAATGGCCAGGATGCCCATTCCGAGAAAGAGGACGAAGATATAGGGGAGAATGGCCGAGACAAGGAGGTGGCGGCGCCTGATGGCCAGGCGGTGATAAAAAATTATGGCCATTGTGTTTTCAAGGACCGTAAAGGCTATGGTACTGAAAAACAGCATGACAACTATGCCTACCCATCCTATGATTTCGCGATGTTCCAGGAACTTCTCCATCTGGGCCAGCAGCGCCTCAGTCAGGCCAGGCACGACGAGGACGAGATTCATATTTTCGCGCAGCAGCTCCAGCAGCTCCTCATCGGGGAAGAAGTGTGAGCTCACCACAACGGCCAGTGTAAAGAGAGGTATGATGGAGAGGAGCATATAGTAGGCGACGGCCCCCGAAAGGACTATCCCCTGGTTGGAACGAAAATCGCTCAGAACTTGCCTTATGAATAGATGGGGATGTTTGGTAAGGAAGTGATTCATATGATCATACCGATAAGGTTTGAAATCTCAAATTATATTATAGCGGCTTCACGGGGAAAGACAAAAAAACTATCGTCAAATCCTACTGTCAACAGGGATAAAGGCGCTCAGGATCAGCATTGCAATCACAAACGATTTAACACTTAATCTGGCGCCACCTTTCCGCGCATCGCCTTCACCTTTCCGCGCCTGGCCTTTCCATCAAGACGCCTTTTTTTAGAGCCCAGGGTCGGCTTTGTAGACCTGCGGCGTTTGACCGAAATGGCAACGCTCTTTATAAGTGCCTTTAACCTTTCAAGGGCCAGCTCCCTGTTTTTTTCCTGACTGCGGGATTCCTGCACCTTGATGACTATCACCCCGTCTTTATTTATACGCCGGTCGCTGAGGTTTAAAAGACGCGTCTTGTAGATATCGGGCAGGGATGACCACATTATATCAAAACGCAGATGGACCGCCGTTGACACCTTGTTGACGTTTTGCCCCCCTGCCCCTTGAGACCTGACCGCCGTTATGACGACCTCTGATTCGTTTATTACAACGCTGTTTGAGATTTTCAGCATGAGCCTGCCCCCTTAGCCGCATCAAGGAGGTGACTTGGGCTATAGAGATATAAAAGCCGATTTTTTATGCTTTTCATAGCTTAAACACTTATTAATTTTTTCAACTAAAAAGGACAAAGAAGACTAGCTCCCAACTCCGGAAATACGTTATCATAAAGGCATTATAAAAGGAATGGTGGACTGCCTGTGAACTATTTACTGAATATAGACAAAGAAGCTCTCATTGCGCAGATGCTTGAAGATCTTAAGGGGAGGCTGGCAGCCTTATACCAGTCGGCCCGAGCAGCATATGAAGGGGCAACCCACGAGGAGAGCAGGGCCGAGGACAAATACGATACCCGCGGCCTTGAGGCTTCCTACCTTGCCGGAGCACAGGCAAAAAGGACCGGGGAGCTTGAAGATGCGATCGCACGCTACCGCAATCTGAAGGCGCGTATCTTTGAAGATGACGACCCGATTGCGCTTACGGCCCTGGTGCAGCTTGAGGTGGATGGAATAGAATCGCTCTATTTTATCGGCCCCGAGATTGGCGGCACAAAGCTTGTCCAGGAAGGAGAGAATATAACGGTTATCACGCCGAAGGCGCCGCTGGGAAAAAAGCTCGTAGGGAGCCGGGCTGATGATGAGTTTAATCTGACTATAGGGGGAGTCAAACGCAGCTGCCTTATTATCTCTGTCGCCTGACAAAGATTCTATTGATAAGTATTCATTACCTTAAGGACAGGATATGGAGCAAGCGGCCTTCCCGTCATTGGGCTGTCAACCGTTTAAAAATTTCACAAGCTCAGCTTCACTCCCCTCGCCTACAATAAACTCCTTCTTTTTAGCGAGCCCCTTTTCATATAGAGGGTCATAATAATGGATTAAAAGCTTTTCTATCCAGGCCTTGTGCCCCTCGAAGGAGCCTTCTCTTTCAAAGAGATGAACGGCGTTTTTAAGATCTATGAGGCATTCCTTATACATAAGGCCGCCCAGCCTTTTTTCAATCCTGTCGAAGGGGGATTTGTAATACTCAAAGAAGCGCTCGCAGGGATTATCGAGGTCCTTAAAATTCGACCACATCGCCACAACGTAATCTCTTAGGATGAGGGCCACCCTTTCTTCACGCGGAATTCGAAGCACGAATATATCGGACTGTTTCTTTTTTTCAAAGAGCATAGGGGGAACTCTTATCCTGCCGATGGCAGGGCTTTCATCCTCAAGGAGCATATATGATGAGACCTTAGGCTCTTCCTTTATAAATTGTATGGAAAGCGCATTTTCAAAGTTTATCTGGCTCGGCTGGGGCGTCGAATATTGCCCGAATGCGGAGCCGCGATGGTTGGCCAGTCCCTCCAGATCGATCGCCTTGTTACCGGCTGACGATATCCTGTTTAAAACATCTGTCTTTCCAGAACCGGTATTGCCGGAAATCACGAGAAATGAGTTGCGCTTAACCTCGGCCTCAAGGTATTCAATAAGGTAGTTTCTAAGCCTTTTATACCCGCCTTTGATGATGGGTATATTAAGGCCCTCTTCGCGAAGCCAGTTCTGGGTAATTTGAGAGCGCAGCCCTCCCCTGAAGCAATATATGACCGCACCTGGCCTGGCTTCTATAGCCTTTAACCACTTTGCAAGCTTGGCCGACTTGTCGGCGCCCGATACCAGGCGATACCCCAGTTCCATCGCCTCATCACGCCCCCTCTCTTTATAGCAGATTCCGACTTCATGTCTTTGTTCGTTATCAAGGATAGGGATATTGACGGCATTGGGGTATGCCCCCTGCTCAAATTCGACAGGGGCCCTTACGTCAATTAAAGGTATGTCATCAGTAAAAAGGGCCTTCAAAGGGCCCTTGTAATAATCAACTATCAATTCCTCGTTCTCCATTATCGCTTATCTTCAGCCTCTTTCACCCTTACCCTGTTGCCGCCAATATTCTGTCCGTTTATCTCTTTTATAGCCAGGCTAGCCTCCGCTGCAACAGGCATTTCGAGAAAGCCAAACCCCTTGGACTTTTTGGTGCCCGCATCGTAAACCAGGTTAAGGCTCGTCACCTCACCATAGGGTTCAAAGAGCGCCTTCAGCTCCTCTTCCGTCGTTTTCCGCGACAGGTTGCGTACTAATATCTTCATCTTACATTCTCCTAAGTTATGGAATCGGGGCTTTTTTCACTGCTAAAACAGGTTTTATAATTTAGATATTCAGATAGAGCTGTTCAACCTTTTTTCTGGCCCATGGCGTTCTTCTCAGAAACTGCAAACTTGATTTAATGCTTGGATCATGATTAAAGCACCTTATATTGACGAGCCTGCCCATTCTTTCCCATCCGTAATACTCAACCAGGCGGGTAAGGATCATCTCCAGGGTGATGCCGTGGAGAGGGTCACTTGATCTATTTCCATTCATCTCCCGGACCTTTTCACTTCCTGCCTTTACCCTCTTTATTTTTACCTTTTCCCCGATTGTCATTCCCTTTGACCTTACCTTTACCGCCGCCACCATCAAGGTCGTGACCCGCCTTAAGAGCATGGAAGGCGCCGGAGCCAGGCTTTATTCCCAGATTTTTCGCCATAACTCCCCAACCCTTCCCACGGGACTTTTTATATTCCTTAAGCACAGTTTTTATCGTCAAGCCGGACAGCTCCCCCAGCCTCAGCACCATATAGGCGTCTGCCGGTCTGGCAACATTGCCAAGCACGGCATTAACCTTGACATCACCTGCTTCGAACCTCGTCTCAAGTCTTGTCCTAAACCCCGAGGCATCGGCTTTCACCTCCATATCAAGCTCCTTTAGCCAATCGAAATCACCTGCAAAAGCCGATGCGACAAGAATGAAAAGACTTGCCTGGATAAGAAAAAAATATTTCAGATGTTTCATTTGAGTCTCCAATTTAAGTTATTAAAGCTATCTTTTTTTAGCTGACGCCTTTTTCATTGAGATAGGTCGCATATTTCATATCCGTTCCCAGGATATGTTTACTCAGCCAGTCCTGAAGGAAGGTCAGCACAAAAAAGGACATAGTCACCCTGCCGCCATTGTAATCCCATATCAGTGATTGAACCTTCGCCCTCATCTTTACATGCTTGCTTTTGTGCTCATTATAACCGGGATATCCATGCTTTTTCATCAGTTTTTCTTCAGCTGAAAAGTGCTTGTCCGTATAGGCAAGCAGCCTTCCCAGTATGTCGCCCAATCTCTCCTTCCCCTCTCCATCCCTTACCGCCTGCTGCAGGTCGCTGATTATGCGGACCAGCTCCCTGTGCTGCATGTCCATATCTTTTATATTCAGGTTGAACTCATTCCTCCAGGGGAAAGATAAAGATACTTTTTTCACGGGCAACTCCTTTAGGAATCTTTTTACCTGATTATATTAGCAGCATATGGAAAAAAACGGAAGGGATGAGAAGGCAAACCCACAGGATTGACAGAATTTTTATTGATCTGATAATTTATGGGCTGAAAATCCGGGCTGCTTGTTTTTTTCACGGCACAGATGCAGGAAAGACTTGACAGATTAGTTAGTTAGCACAAATAATAGCAACGATGAACAATCTCACTAAAACTGATTCCTCCGTAAACAGGCAGATAGACAGACTTGGGGAGCAGATCTTAAGGATTGACCGTCGCCTCGATTCTCACATCCCTTCCACTCTTTGGATTTCCGACCTCCATGGGGAAGGTGAGCGTTTCAAGTCTATCCTGCGGGGACGTTTCGGCCTCGTCTACCAGACCTGCAAAGAAGCCTTGCCCGACAGCATACCGGACCGGAGAATCCGGCACCTGGTGCAGATTATACGCAACCAGTCCTATACGGAGTCAGATCAGAGCGAATTCAGCATCCCTGTAATTGTTGAATTATTGACACAGGTCATTAAATTCAAAATGGATCATGTGGAATACGAGACGAAAAAAGTCATTTTGCCGGAGTTCCGTCACTATATTCTCAAGCTTATCGCCGGGGAGAAAGTCCCTGACCACTTATTTAAAGAAGAAAGGGTTGCCAGGCGCTTTATCTTTCACCTTTGTCATACCCTTAAACAGGTCTTGCTGGACAAGATTGTGGTACTGGGAGACATCTGGGACCGGGGACCTCAACCGGATCAAATCATTCGTATCCTCTCTTCCAGGTATTATGAGCCTTTTGTGGACCTGGTGCTTGGAAACCATGAAGTCCTGTGGATGGGGGCCGCCTGCTGCAACCGTTCCCTGATTGCCGAGGCCATAAGGATTACCTGCCGCTATGACCTTTTTGATCTGCTTAAAAGGCTTGGCTTTAATATTTCAATGCTCGAAAGCTTTGCCGCCAAAACATACCCTGTCGAAAAATGTACCGCCAGGTTCAAGGCAAAAACAGCTGCCGGCAGAGGCATGGAGAAGGCCCTTTCAGTTATCCAGTTTAAGCTTGAAGATAAACTCATTGCCGCCCACCCTGAATTTGAAATGGAAGGGCGCAGATCGATTCGTCATATCGCCAGGATACTTAAATCCGGACACACTGAAGAACTTAATGATACATTTTTCCCAACTATTGACCTGGAAGAACCGGCAAAACTAAGCGATGAAGAGGCTCAAGTTATTGATGATCTGGAAAGACAGTTCCGGGAAAACAAGACTTTAAAAAGGCTGCTCGCCTTTTTCTTTAACAAGGGAAAGACCTATTATGTCCACGACAGGCTTTTGAATATTCATGCCCTCATCCCTTCGACAGCAGAGGGTGAATTTGAAGAGTTTCTAGGGAAAAAGGGGAAGGCCCTTCTTGATTTTATCCAGGAGAGCATAGAAAGTGCGGGACGGGCGTACCTTAATGGAGAAAGGCAGGACGAGTCAAAACAGGCGCTATTCTTTTACCTCTGGTGCGGCCCCAAGTCTCCTTTTTTCGGGAAGGAGGCGATGAAAACCTTTGAAAGATACTACCTGACCGATGAATCTACCCACAAAGAACCCAGCCTTTATTGGCAAAGCAACCTGCAGACCGATGCATTCAAACAAAAAATCCTTGCCGAGTTTGATGCCAAACGAGTGATCTACGGTCACACCCCTATAGATGTAACAAAGGGGAAAAAAATGGCCAGTGATGACGGTATTGCCATCAACATTGATGGAGGTTTTGCGGCAGCCTATTTCAACCGGGGTCATGCACTGGTTCAAACCGCCTACCAGTTATACGGTATTATCCTGCCCACAACCCAGGATCTGGAATCATCTCCCATGCAGTCTATATCCAACCCGCTTGCGATTGAACTGATTGAAGATTTTACCCCCCCCCGCTGCATACGGGACACCTCTATAGGCAAGAAACTGCTGGCAAGACAGGAGGCGCTTTTACAGGAAGTGAGGTCACTGTCAGAAAGAAACAAATAGATCTGCTATACAACAAGCAAGCCTTTTCCCCGGCGCCCTTTTGTTAAGATAGGATTTTTATTCCAGATTGCAATTTGATCATCATATAAAGAAAGGCCCTTATTATCTTATGCTCTTTGGCTCTCTGCTCTTCTTTACTTTATAAACCATGACCCTGTTCCGGCCATATCCGTTAAGTCAACCCAGCATACTTTCCACCATGCGCTGTGTAAGATGAGCCTCGATCAAGCCTGCAACAAACAGGCAAAACACGACGGACAATGCGATCCTTCTTACAGGCATTCCACTCCTGTATATACTGACTTTTTCAAAGACAGCGCTTGTCCTTTCACTTAAGGCATCTTCCTTCACCAGCATATGGGCCGAAAAAGCGACCGCCCCGGCCAGGGCAATTGACGGTATCTCGATTATCCCGTGGGGAAGCAGAGCTACTACCCCTATCAAATAGGATCCGTTAATCCGGGCCGATGTGGAGACTATGAGACCGCATTCCGCCCCCAGCAGTATTATGGCAAGTAGAGGGATTGTAAGCCATACATACAACCTGCGAAGAGACTCTTCTTTGATCGCCAAACATCCGGGCAGGTAACATAATAGCTTCATCCTTTTTTTACCGCACAATAATTTTCTCAGCCCCCGGGGGAATATAGAGACCTCATCTGGATTTAATAGTGAGGCCGTATAGACAAAGGATATGGTTATTAGCGACCCTACTGAATTCCAGGCAAATATCAATATGCCCTTATCAATTCCGAGGTTTAAACCCTTATCAAAGAGGGAGGCTGCAATAGAAATTCTTTTTGTAGATATTTCGAAAATTTTTCCAGGATCTACGCTCAGCAGATTTATTAATAAGGCGCCTGCAAGGAGGCTTATTGTAAATGACGCCACAAAGGCCATTATCAACTTCATCCAGGCTTTATATAAAAGGAGGTTATGCTCTTTATTAATCATAATAAGTAACGATAAAAGATCCTTTATGCGTTGAACAGGCCTCAGAGCGCCCTGTAAACGACGAATTCATCCTCTGTTTCCGAATTATCTGGCAACATCGACAACTTCATACTCATTGCCCTTATAATGTCTGTATCTGCCTTTCTTTATCGCCATTAGACACCGCCTTTAAAATTTCCCTAACATTCCGTGGTAAAAATTTCTTCAAAGGGATCAACAGGTCAAAAAAATATCAGCAGCTGTTATTCCGGCTCGTGGCATACCGCTTCTATGTTATTTCCATCGGGATCGAGTATGTAGGCGGCATAGTAGTTAGGGTGATAATCCTGGCGTACACCGGGAGGGCCGTTGTCTTTTGCTCCGGCCGCAATGGCTGCATTATAGAAGTTTCTCACCATGAGTCTGCTTTCTGCGCGGAAGGCCACATGGACAGGGGGCGTATTTTTTGCGCCTCCCTTGAGCAGAAAGTCGGGCCTGCCGTCGCGACCGAAACCGAGCCAACTCTGCATTTCCCATATAAGGTCATATTCCAGAGGAGCCAGAGCCGTGGAATAAAACTCCTTTGCCTCCTCAACAAAAGTTGTATGTATCATAATGTGGTCTATCATGTTCAGTTTCTCCTTTGCCCAATAATTTATTTTATCTTCTTAAAGAGATATTCAAGGCCGTTCACCTTGATCTCATAGACGGTCCTTAGCATATCTCCAAGCTCGCCTTTGGGGAAACCCTGCTGAGACATCCATATCACATAGGGCTCCGGGAGGTCGACGAGGCGCATACCCGCATGTTTTCCAAAGGGCATCCTGGCCGCAGCCAGCTTCAGCATAGCGTCCCGGTCGGGTTTAAGCGCCCTCCCCTGACCAATATCGTCAAACATCATATCACCATATCCTTTTCCCCCTGATATATACCACCATCAAAGGGGCCTTATTAATTATAAAATTTGAGCAATTAAAACACTTCATAAATCGGATGTCAATGCCATCCAGGATCTTGCCTTCTCCATAACGCATGCCATGACGTTCATCAAAGGGGATGTGGCCTTGATTTTAAGATGTATATGCATATAGGGATTCTGGCTGAGTAGCTAAGGGATTTTAAAAAATCGAAGTCGAGGCAGAAACAGCATCAAACAATCAGTTATTTGCAAAATTTCAACCTGTAGCTGTAATGAATAGTTTCAAGACGACAGGCATGATCATTACTTAAATAGATTGTGCGGAGCCCTTAAGCTTCCCATTTTTGGGATTGCCGGCATACTCCCTTGCAAGATCGAGAAGCGGCTGCTTCTTAATCGGTTTATTGACATGTCCCGAGCAGCCGGCATCCATGCTTTTTTGCACATATTCTTTCATGGCGTGGGCCGTCAGGGCGATTATCGGCACCTCTTTCCGTCCGGTTTCCACCTCCCACTTTCTGATCTCGCAGGTAGCCGAGTAACCGTCCCTTACAGGCATCTCCATATCCATAAGCACCATATCGTAGCGGTTCGCCTTGAACATTTTGATCGCCTCCTAGCCGTTTTCGGCAATGGCAAGCCTGTGGGGCGTCTTTTTGAAGTAGCACTGGATAAGGAGCCTGTTGTCCTCCATATCTTCGGCAATCAGGATATTCAGCGGCCTTTCATCGGCATCCCTTTCAAAAAGTTGCGCCTCTTCTTCCGGCAGAGCCGATTTTTTTCTCCGCAAGGGGGATCAAATAGAGCCGTAAAATAGAAGGCACTCCCCCCTTGGCGCAGCTGGCCTCTTCAGCAGTTTCCTTGGCCGCCTTAAGCAGCAGATGGGTTGTCTTTCTCTCCTCAATGTCCCTCCTTATAAGGTAATATATAAAGAGTAAAGGCAGGAAAAGAAACAGTACAAGCAGAGACAGCGACCCCTTATTAATCTGGAGACTTTCCCTTTGCAACTCTCTTCTTACCTTCAGGAGCTCCCCCTCGTGATCGTACATCTCCTTTAATACTTTACGGACCTTGTCGAAACTCCCCTTTCCGCTCTCCAAGATAAAGGCCTGCCTGGCGGCGGCAAAGCCCCACTGCCTATGCAGGTCAATCGTCTTTTGCGCCCCCTTCTTCTTCATAAGTATAAGTTCCTCAAAGAGGGGGACCTTCTCCTGCTGCCGACGGTTATCTGAGATTAGATTCTTCAAATCCAGAAGACTTTTTTCTATATTTTCAAGAGAGGAGTAATAGGTTTTCAGGTAGGACTCTTCACCGGTAATAAGGCAGCCCCTTTGCCCTGCCTCTGCGTCTGCCAGGTGGGAGTTTAGATGTTCGAGTTCCCCCCGAACCTTGTGGGTATGGTCTACTCGCTCGCTGTTTTCAAGAAGGTCTGAAAAAAGTTTAAATGAAAGGATTGTTGCTGCAATAACGACTATCAGGGAGATGGTAAAGCCCGCAACTATTTTCGTTTCAACTTTAATATTCATAAAATCAATCCGTCACCTTGGTCTTTTTGCCCGAGGCTATATACCGGGACTATATATGTATAGAAGATTTTTTTCCGCCTTGCTCAGTGAGAGACAAAAAATAATGCAACGGAATTCTTCTTGACAGTAAACGATCGTTCACCTATCCTTTCAGAATGATAAAGAAACGGATTGACGACCTTGCAGATTTCCATAAAAAAAGGGGCAGAATGCCTTCATATTCCGAGATTGCTGAGCTATGGGGGCTTAGCTCCAAAAACGCCGTATTCAAGACTATCAACAAGCTTGAAGCGGCAGGTGTGGTGAGGCGGGACGATAAAGGGAGGCTTATTCCCCTTTCACTTAGCTCTCCTTTAAGAATACTGGGCACGGTAGCGGCTGGCTTCCCCAGCCCTGCCGAAGAGGAGCTTGCCGACAACATATCGCTCGATGATCTGCTTATAGACAATAAGGCGGCCACATTCCTTCTCAAGGTGTCGGGAGATTCCATGATAGATGAAGGGATAAAGCCCGGCGATATGGTTATAGTGGACAAGGGCAGGATGCCGAAAAGCGGGGACATCGTAATAGCAGAGGTGGACGACGAGTGGACCATGAAATTCCTTAAAAAGAAGGGTGACAGAGTCTCTCTTGTTGCTGCAAACCAGCTTTACAAAGCGATCACACCTAAAAACGAGCTAAAGATAGCAGGCGTAGTAACGGCCGTTGTAAGGCAATACCCTTAATACATGGAACAGCCGCTAACTACCTCCTTATGGCCCAGGGCCATCCTGCATATAGATGCCGACGCCTTCTTCGTATCATGCGAACAGGCGCTTAATCCCTCACTTAAAGGAAGGCCCGTAATTACGGGCAAGGAAAGAGGAATAGTCTCTGCCATGAGCTATGAGGCAAAGGCGCTGGGCGTAACCAGGGCCATGAGACTCTTTGAGGCGAAGAAGATATGCCCCGATCTTGTTACACTACCCTCGGATTATGAATCATACTCGCTCTTTTCTGTGCGCATGTTCGAGATTATAAGGCGCTTTTCACCGGATATAGAGGAATATTCCATAGATGAGACATTCGTAGATATTACCGGTCTTAGAGCCCTATATCACTGCTCCTATATGGAGATAGCGGGAAAGATACAGGAGGCCATCAGGAAGGAGCTCGATATAAGTGTCTCTATCGGCATAGCCACAACAAAGGTCCTTGCAAAGCTTGCCTCAAAACATAAAAAACCGGCAGGTCTGACTGCAATATCCGGAAGAGAAATTCATCACTATCTAGATGGGCTGCCGGTAGAAAAGATATGGGGAATAGGTCCAGGCACTACCGCTCGCCTGAACAAACTGGGCGTTTTTACTGCCCTTGAGCTTGTCCGAAAGGAGAGCAGCTTTATCAAAAGGCAGTTTTCAAAACCATACATTGAAATATGGAACGAGCTTAGAGGCACAAGCATCCTCCCTGTAAGGAGCGGGGCAAAGAGAGACTATAAATCAATAAGCAAGGGGAAGACATTCACCCCACCCTCGACAAATAAGGAATTTATCTTTGCACAATTCTCTAAAAACCTTGAAAACGCCTGCATAAAGGCAAGAAGATACGGTCTTGCAACAACACGCCTGACACTACTGCTCAGGAGGCAGGATTTCAGCGACATAGGAACGGAGCTGAAGATAAGCCGCCCCAGCGCCTTTCCAGCCGAACTCTTCGAGTCGCTAAGAAGCGGCTTTAGCCATATATTTGAAGAAGGCATGCCCTACCGCTCAACAACGGTTGTCCTTTCCGGCCTCATATCACCGGGCCCCGCGCAATACAGCCTCTTTGATAATGTGCTGAGAATAGAAAAAATCTCGTAACTATTCAGCGTAATTTTGATTCACCCGATAAATTCAGGCATTTCTCCCTTAAAGAGGAA
>JAVVFD010000060.1:0-14417 GCA_032250935.1 bacterium | reverse complement strand
CATAGTGGTTTAGTTTATTTTAGGCTAATAAGTGAGTTTAATTGTTTATATGATACGGGGAGGGGAAAATGAAGATGGACTTTAAAAGACAGATGAATATAATCTCTACAGCGTCGAAGTTTGCTTTTATAATGTTGTTTTTGGGCGCTTGCAGTGGAGGCAGTAGTGGTGGGGTGACCGGAGGAATTGGCGGCGCTTCGGGGCCTACAACTAAAATATCTGGTAAGGTGTCGCTTTCAAGTGCAGCAACTGGAGGCGTGCTGTCAAAGCCGGTATTCTATAAGGCCGATGGCTTATTAATGGCGCCGAAGGGAAAACCAGGGAGCACAAGCTACAATAAATCGGTAGAAGAGATTTCACCGCTCTGGAAAGTCCTTTATGAGACAGGGATTAAAACAAAAGGCGGTATTGCTGATGGTATGGTTTATCTTTATGATGCAAAACACCCGGAGTGGTTATGCCCCGTCGCCTCGGCAGAGACGGACAGCACAGGGAGCTATACCCTTTCAGTATTGAAGAACGCAAGTTGTAATGGCGATGCCTATGTTGACGGGAACTTAATCCCCGCCAGCAACTATACTCTCCTGGCCTATAAACCTGCCGGCTATGATCCTGTAAATACAATCATGACGGATGATCTCATTGCCATACAGTCGGTCATTAAACGTTATGCGGGGGACGTGTCAGGTGTCGACCTTGTTGCTCAGGAAAGTGATGCAACTCCTGCGGTAAGGGCTATGTTCGGTATTTCAAAAAACCGTGACGGGACTCAGACATGGGGAGGCAGTAACGTCACTGGTGTAGATACGAATGTTGCGATCCAGATTACCTTTAATATGGCCATATCCAGGAGTTCTATTGAGAACGCCATAACTATCGATCCTGCAGTATCGGGGGGACACTGGGCGATATCGGCAGACTGGCTTTCAGCTACATATTACTACGGGAGTGAAAAACTTAAGCCCAATACGACATACACCGTAACTGTATATGGTGAAGACACGAGCGATACACCGATCAAGAATGTTTATGGGAATCCCCTTCCAAATACTTCTATAGGGTCGTTTACCACATCGCCTGATGTTGTAACAGCTGATTTTGCACCTACAGTCAGGATCAAGGACCCTATCAATCCGATAGATGTTGAAGTAACGTCACCGATTCGGATTGAGTCAAACAAACCGCTTGATATAAACGGCCTTCTCCTTGCCTCGGAACCTAGCATGGGAACCCAGCCAGGTGTTATATACGTGGGGAAGGATGATACCGCATCGAGTCAGTTCAAATATGTTTATGAGTTTGTTCTCGGCAGTCCGCTCAAGCTTGACACTTCATACACCATTAATGTTTCCGGTGGAAAGGATCTGGCCGGCAGATTAATGAACGAGGAATATCACTCATTCAAAACAAGGAACGCAGCAACGTCTTCCGGCATTAATGCCTCTGCTTCCACTTTTATCCAGACCGTTCAGGCAGAGGTTCTTGCTACCTTCGGAAGATGGATCAGGGCTATGGATGATAGAGATATGGCTCAGTTGCAGAGCGTTACGGCAGGCGATTTCTTCATGGAGTATGACGTAAGTCAGGATTACGACCCTGATGATATCAACAGAGACGGAAGACTCAGTTCACGGGAATTTGCCAGTATGATGGATAACGCCTTTCTCTTCTGGGATGGCTGTGACACAACTATTACAGGGGATATACTTCCCGGTAAGTATGTCAATGTAGGTATCTACCAGTCTGATGCATCCGGAGTGGTAGTTTTTAAATCTATCAGCAGCCTCGACGGTGTTAACGAGGAAGACCTGGTGGCAAACTTCGCTTTTACAATCGGCGGAAGTTCTGCCAAGACGGATCAGGAGTGTGTTGACAGCGCTCCTAAAGATACGCTCTATGTGACTGCCAGGAAGATAAACGACGTATGGATGATCTTCAGGGCCTCTATAGGGATTGATACATCTGCCAAGGAGGGGAGCTTCCACGAACTCTTTACATCAAGAATGCTGGAGAATGATACGGTCATTCCAAGCGGCGGCGAGTTAAGCGCTATACCGAACCAGCATACGATTGCAAAGTTTCAGTGGACCATGTCCGGGCCGAGCAGTTATGTGCTTATAGTCATGGATGAAAGAAATCCAAATAATGGTTTCGCCCTGGCCATACCGGTCAAGGAAAGCCAGATGACCTATGAGGTAACGACGAGGCAGTTCCTGGAAGATGCCAAAGATGTAGGTAAGCTATTCGGCCTTAAGAGAGTAAATGAGTTCAGGTTCGACGAAGGAGGCAAGTATAAGTGGGAGGTTCTGGGATTCGGTACTATTCCGGCCTCTGGCTTTGAGAATGCTGTAAAGACTGAAGTTATGAGGGATATTGTTGCGGTGAGCAGTATTAAGCGCTTCAGCATCGATGGTTTTTATAAAGAGCTTAATGTTGTTGTCAGGGCTGATACAAACCCTCTCGATACGAATGACTCAAAGGTGCCGCTTGCATACAGCGAGTATCTTTGGGGGTATAATGCCTATAATGCAAGTTCGGTGGTGCTGGAGATAACCGCACCTAATGCGAATTCAACGAACGGTTTGATCTACACCTCCGGTCATACCGATAATTCCTACAATATTGGCTTTGGCTGCGTTGATTTTAAATTAAGCCGGGCCTGTGGTATGGGCATAGATGCTAGCGGAGAATTACCTGAAATACCGCTTCTCAGCGGATGGAACCTGATGGGAGTCTATGACAATACAGGCCTCTTCAAGAATTTCCGTATGTGGTCCGACGACGGCATTGCGCCGCTCATCGGAGATATTTCTGTAAGCATAGTTGATCCTGTTACTGCCGGTATAAATGGAGATGAGTGGAACTTTTTCAGTGCCGGTCCGGGACAAACGGTAAACTCGGTTAAAGTCAGCGGCTTTATCAACGCTACCACTATAGATAAGGTTCACCTCAATCTCTGGAATGATGATCTTATGGCCTTTGGAAACTATTCTGCGACGGTCTTATCTAACGGGTCATTCCTGGTTGATAATGTCACCACTTACGGGGGAGACAACTGGATTAATGTTGAAGGCAGCGATAACAGCGGCGCCAATCACCGTATTGCGCTCGGCGTGCATGCCGATTCGGGATCGGCATGGGTTGCGCCATTCAGCAATGTCGCTGTGGGAGAGTCTATCCAGACAGCCACCTATATGAGCAGCACGGAATGGGAGGTGGACACGTCTGTTGATGACGATGATATCGTAACTATAACAGGCAACATAAAGACGGCCTCGGGAACTTACGAAATATCGAGCAGGGGCGGCTATAAGAGTGGTTCCATAGACGGCTCCGGCGGCATCTTTACTCTTGATGTTACACTCTATAACGGCTGGAATTATATAACCTTACGCGATGCGGAAGGAAACTTCTACGGTGTGAATATCCTTACCGAAAACGGCCTAAAGATCCTGGGAATAAAGATTATAAACGGCCAGCTTTATGACAAGTCGGGCTCCTTCAGTACTGACCAGTGTCAGCTAACCATAGAGGGTGGCGCGCCTCCCGGGAACGTTTATTTTTACTGGAACGGTTATAATGGAATGAACTGGTACTATGAGAGCAGGACGGCCGTAGTGGACCCCGATGGCAATTTCAGCGTCACCATGCCTGTCGTTGGAAACTACCCGGGATATACAGGGAGCTATAACTATTTCGATTTATCGGACAGTAAGGGGAATTACCGCTCTCTGAACGTTACGACATCAGGCTCATGTACCTATACGCCTCCGGTCATGTCGATCACAGGCGTTGAGGACCCATTCGGCACCCTTTTGCCCAAGCCCTCATACGAGTATGATGCAGGCGGTAATGATACTATTACCGTCAAGGGAACGAGTTCCGATCCTGGGAGAACTATCACCGCCAGCATGTGGCTCTGCGGTTCATCGAAGATCTATACGACGACGGCATCGACTGTCCCCGATGGTCTGGGGAACTATGCCTGGACCATTAGCGGCATTAATGTATACGACGGCTACAACTACGTTGATATTTCCGATGGCTACAACTACAACAGCGTCAGCGTCATATCGACGAACGCACTTGAGCCGGTCAATGCCATTTATGGTGTTGTCGTTACTTCCCTAGGGACACCGAATAATGAATACTGCAACGAGATCGATTTCTACGAAGTCGATCTATTAGGCGCTTCACCGGTGACTATCGAGGGATATCTGGCTGCTGCCGGTGATTCAGGATCTGTCAGGGATGCAGTCGGAACAACCACATCCTTTACATCAGACGGTGCGGGCTACTTCTCCGTTGCCGTCGATGTATTTAACGGTGGCAACTGGATACAGATATACGACTCCAATATGAACAACTATTACGTCTATATCGATGGCTATAACGGCCAGGACAAACCGAAGTTCGTCGAGCTGACAAGTCCTGCTCATAATGACGCTATAGTAACATCCGGCACCTATACGATTTCGGGAACGGTTGATCCCTCCTTCAATCCCGACTACATGATGATATACGTATATGATTATTCAACATATACCACCACCTACTGTTCCACCGATCCGAATGAACAGGCCAATTACGGTTATCTCCCAATGGTCTACATTTCCTGGGCAAAGACCTTCTCCTGCGATATCTACCTGAACGGGGGGAATAATACCTATATCGAGGTAGATGGGGCCGATAACCTCCAGGGGATATGGCATTATCACGGCATCTATGTGAATAATACATATGGCTATGGAGAGAACTATTACAAGCCTTCTGTCAGCCCGTCCAAGCCGGGTATAGAGGAACAGGTCAGGACTGTGGAGAGATTAAAACGCGAGAGAACCATGGCCCTCGGCAGGGAGCAGAGGTAGGGGCGCCAAACTCATTGTGTTGAAAACTGATTGACTTATTAAGGCTTTTTAAAGGGACGGTTAAATGCCGCCCCTTTTTTTTTTAAATACTTGCTATGAACTTTATTATAATCGGTATGAGAGAGGTTTCATGAAGAGAGCAGTCATAATCACTGTTATAGCTATTTTATTTGCCCCGCTTTGTCTCTATGCAAACGGCAGCAGGCCCAAGGGGAAGCCTGCGTCGCTCCTCTCTGTTGCTGTCGCTCCCGTTGACGAGAGTCTTTCGCTCGACAATGTCAGCGCCGGCGATGTGCTGGAACTTGAAGTGACCCTGCTTTCTCATGCGGACCTTGAAAAAGTTTCCCTTACTGTCAAGTTGTCCGGTCATATTGAACTTCTTCAGGGAGAGGTCGACTGGAGCGGACCCCTTAAATCGGGTGGAGAGCTTCTCCTTCCGATCAGCGTAAAGATACTGAAAAAGGGGATCGGAAAGATCAAGGTAAGGGCCTTTTCGCGGATCTCCGAGACAGTCTCATTTTCGGCATCGGACACCTTTAAGATAGGCCGGGATGAAGATAAAAAGCCCTCCCGGCTTCCGATCAAAGAGGATGGCAAGGGACGCAATATTATTGAGCACCGCCTTTAAAATGGATACTCCTTTAAAACAGTTCCTTTCCGCGTCACTTATTTTAATCTTTCAGCTTCAGCTTTCCGGCTGTAGCGGCAGTTCTGGGGGCTCAACGGGCGGCGCTTCCAAACTTGACAGGGTGAGTACCAATTCGCTTAACGCCACCGCAAAAGATGGCGAAATAGTGCTCAGCTGGAATGAGGAAGCGGACGCCACATATAACCTATACTGGTTAGATACTACGGGCGTCAGCAGCGCTGATCATCTAGGCGCATTCCGGAATCTGAGTGTCCCTTTTTACAATCATACCGGCCTTGAAAACGGTAATACCTATTACTATGTTGTGACCGCAACAATTGATGGCAGCGAGAGTGCCGATTCGAGGGAAATTAGCGCAATACCTGCTATCCCTTCGGGGACCGGGTTTTCCCTTGCCGGATCAATTAAGTACGAGGACAGGGAATACGGAGTTTCAGGCTTCACAGGGGTGACATATCTAAAGGCTGTGCGGCATGCCTCCGTTGAAGTCGTCGATTCAGCCAGCGCTGGAGTGATAGCTTCCGGCGTTACCGACGATTCAGGCGCTTTTTCCTTCATTGATGTCGTGCCGGTGGCAACGGCAATATATGTAAGGGTGCTGTCTGAAACCTCTGTTGCCGACATCCCGGAGGTTGCCGTTAAACATACAAGTACTGCTAATCTATACGCTGTGGGTGGCGCAGATTTTTCGCCGGGAGGCGGCGAGGTGTCCTCCATCTTGCTTGATATTCCGGTAGACAGTTATGTTGCTGGCGCCTTTAATATCCTCGACGTTATGACCTTCAGCGGGGAATTTATCAAGGCCTATGAAGGTGCAGCGCCTCCCCTGTTGAACGCCTATTGGCAAGCCGGGAACAGCTCTTACGGTACATGGTTTTGCGATGCAGGCGGGGCTCAGTGCCCCAAGGGAGCTGGAATATACGTCCTTGGAGGGTACGCGCCCGGCAGTGGCGATACCGACGAATATGACGATGATGTGATGATCCACGAATATGGACATTTTGCAGCCTTTGAATATTCAAGGGATGATTCGCCAGGGGGGACACATTACCTGAACAAGAATGACCAGGATATGAGGCTCTCCTGGTCGGAAGGGTGGAGTGCTTTTTTCGTCGGTGGCGTAAAAACCTGGATTGATGCAAATAAGGCAGAGCTTCTATCTTCCGAAAGCGGCACTTTGCTGTCACAATACGTAGATACTGACGGCTCTTCATCAGGGCTCACATTCGATATAGCCGATCCGGAGCCTTCCTGGAATATAAAATATGCCAGCAGCGAGCTTGCCGTAGCCAATGTTCTTTATAAAACCATGTCAAACACAGAGGCTGGTATGAATGCGATCTGGTATGCCTTTGCCGATTATATCCCGTATAACTATGATCCATCCCTGCCCGTTAATATCGAGGCGCTGTGGGATGGATGGCTTACCTTAGAGACTGAAGCCTCAGCTGACTTTCCAATCCTGCTTGCCAACTTTACCTCCATGGAGATCGACTATTACAGAGACGGTCTTGAAGAAGACGGTACAATTAATCCTGCCCGTACGATAAATTCGGGAGAGATTCACACCTTATATCTCAACTACAGCACGGCATCAAGAGATTTTGATTATGCTGCCTTTGATGCTGTTAAAGGGACGGCATATACGGTCCGTACGACAAACCTGAAAAACGGCGAAGACACAACACTCCGTCTCTTTGATCCTGACAGCTTTCCCTTTGCGACAAATGACAATGGAAGTGGCGCTGACTACAGCGCTTGTGACAGTTCGTGTCCTGACAATAACGGGACTGCGCTTGCGTCGAAGATAAGCTTTACCGCTTATACGACGGGAGCCTTTCACGCAGAGGTGACTACATCAAATTTAAGACCCGATTCTGCCGGGAGGTATGGTAGTTATAGCCTGGTGGTCACTTCGCCCTGAGTTGGAGCGGCCCTTTTTAGCCTTTCCTTGCCACATTTATTTATGATAGAAGGTATGTATATTTTATGAAGATTGTTGATTCTTGTATTCAAGCAAGATAAACTGGGCAACTAGCATAGAAATTAACTTTTACTATAAAACTCATAAAGTATTGATGGCCATGAAATTACAGATCAAAAAAAAGAATATCCTGCGGGGATTAACTATCGGCCTTGTCATAGCTCTGGCTGTTGACGCCCTTTACATGAGCGGCGCTTTTGAAACGCTGGAACTAAAGACCTTCGATCTTCGTACCAGGATAATAAGAAAAGATATGAAGGCCCATGATGATATTGCCCTTGTGCTTATAGACGAGGCCTCTCTTAAGTCAACTAACTCGACCTTGGGTCGATGGCCATGGCCCAGGTGGATATATGGCGACCTCCTCGAATATTTCGCCATGGGAGGCGCAAAAACAATCGCCTTCGATATAATTTTTCCTGAATACGAAGATGCGATGAAAAGCGGGGATACGATAGGGGCTAATGATGAGCTGCTTGTAGAAGGGACTGCCATGGCGGGCAATGTTTTTCATGCCGCGCAGATTATAGTAGACGTAGAAGATGAGCTTAACAAGAGCCTTCTTAATAAACCTCTGCCGCAGGACTTTATTGAGGCATTTTCTGTTAAAACCTTTGAAAAAAAGTCACTCAAGATAAGTCCATACAATAATTTCTACCTCCCTTTCAGGGAACTTTATGAGGTTTCACGCGGCGTAGGTGTTGTAGAGTTTGCCGATGATAGTGACGGCATATATAGAAAGACGAAGCTTTTCAGGCAATATCAGGGGGATTTTTTCCCCGTTCTTTCCATGGCGATACTGATGGATGAACTTAAGCCAGAGAAGATTAGCAAGGAAAAGGGGAAGCTTGTTATGTCTGATCTTGAGATACCTCTTCTTGATGACGGCCAGTACTTGATAAACATGTATAAAAACTTCAATACCTATTCTATAAGCGGCATATTGTCCTCCATTCAGAAGATTCAGCAGGGTGAACTTGAAAACCTCATGGTTGATCCTGCCGAGTTTGAAAACAAGATCGTAATAATAGGGGCAAGTGCCACGGGTGTTGAAGACTTGAAGCCAACGGCAATGGGGAAAAGAATGCCTGGAGTTATGCTTCATGCCTCTCTTGTGAGCAATGTACTTAAAAGAGATTTTCTTCGGGTTATACATCAAACACAGACGCGCTTAATTATTTATTCAGGAACGCTTTTTCTCGGCCTGCTGATCCTCACATTCAGGCGCATCCTGTTTCAGATAGCCTTTCCTATCGGCGCTGCTATTGGCTACATAGCTGTTTCTTTCTGGGGATTCAGGGGGAATCTTGTCCTTGATCTCATCCCGCCAATGGTGTCGATTCTTGGAGTCTGGATAGGCTCTTTTACCTATCTATACTTCTCCGAAGGGAAGGACAAAAGAAAAGCGAGGAAGATGCTCGGCCAGTATGTTTCTCCCGCTGTCCTGAATGACTTGATTGAGCAGGAGGGCGCTTTTATTAAGGCAGAGGTGGGGGCCAAAGAAAGGCTTACCATTCTCTTCTCGGATATAAGAGGTTTTACAAGTCTGTCCGAGCATCTGAAAGCGGAGCAGGTTGTTGAATTGCTGAACATATACCTGTCCAAGATGGTTGATATTATATTTGCTAACCGTGGGACGCTTGATAAATTTATAGGTGACGCAGTCATGGCCTTTTGGGGCGCTCCGATAAGGGTTGATGACCATGCTAAACGGTGTGTTAAGGCGGGGCTGGAAATGGCAAGGAGCATGCAGGGTTTAAACAGGGAGTTTGTCGAAAAAGGGTTTCCAGAACTGAGGGTAGGAATAGGTGTTCACACGGGCGAAGTTATCCTTGGAAATATAGGGTCAGAAAAGAAGCTCGACTATACAATAATTGGGGATCATGTAAACCTTACTTCTCGTCTGGAGGGTCTCACAAAGCCCTATGGCTGCGATATGCTTATTTCTGAAAGTACATATATGGAGCTTAACGGGGAATTTCCATGCAGGGTAGTTGACAATGTCAGGGTTAAGGGGAAGGAGGAGCCTATTAAAGTTTACTCAGTTCTCGCTCTTGACAGTGATCCGAAAGAAGAATTGGAACGAAAAAGGAAGATGGCCAGATTTTTCAATACAGCCTTTAATCATTATATAAATAGAGATTTTGTTGCCGCCATGGAAATGTATACAAAGGCGAGCGGTTTCCTGAAGTCTGACAAGGTGTCGGAACTATTTATCCAGAGGTGTCGGAATTGTATAGAACAACCACCGCCCGATGATTGGGACGGCGTCTTTACGATGGCGACGAAGTAAGGTGATAAGGCTGATCTTTTTTGTTCGCTAAGATGAAATGTGGAAACTATTTTGCAAAACTTTATATTGAATGCATAAAAAACTGATTGAGGGGGGGAGTGTTATGAAGAAAGTTGTGGTGCTATTGCTTATATTGATCTTTTGCGCAACAAATACCTTTGCCGCGCAGCTGTATGTAAAGAGTATGAGGGCAAAGGTTCTCTCCAAGCCTTCCTTGAAATCTAAAATTGTCGGTATAGCAAAGAGAGGGGCTATTGTTGAAGAAGTAAAAAAACAGGGAAAGTGGATAGAGGTAAAATATAAAACGACTAAAGGCTGGAAAAAAGGTTGGGTCTCTAAATATCTGCTTTCCACCAGGCCTCCAATGAAGAGGGTTTCCTTGCTTGCAAGGGGCGAAAATCTTCAAAAAACATCAAGGAGAAGGGCCTCCGCCTTCACAAGTGTTGCAGCTGCAAGGGGCCTCACTGATTATGACAGAGCAAGGCGTGGCAGAAAGGGGTATGACGTCGATTTTGCCGCCCTGGACCGTATGGATAAGATAAATATAAGCGAGGATGAAGCTCTGAAATTTATCGAGCAGGGGGTGTCGAGATGAAGCTTTTTAAACTCTTTATAACTATTTGCTGCCTCTTTTTTGCTTTATCTTGTGCATCTACTTCCAGGGATAAAGCCGATGACACGGTGACTGAGGCGAGAAAGCGACTTTCCCATAAGGCGACTGAGGTCTCCAAAAGCGATGTGGAGGCAGAGATTCAGTTTGGCCAGGAGCTTTCGGCAAAAATTCTTGGCAAATACAGGATGCTTGAAGATGAAAAGTTAACAAGATACATAAATCTCATAGGTAAAGGACTGGCCACTTATTCCCCCAGGCCAGAGATAGATTTTAAATTTGCTATTCTAAATACAGATATGGTGAATGCCTTTGCGGCGCCTGGAGGCTATATATTCATTACGAAAGGGACCCTTGAAATGATCGAGAGCGAGGCTCAGCTTGCCGGAGTATTGGCTCATGAGATAGCCCATGTTACGGAGAGGCATATAGTAAAAGAACTGGGTATTAAGGGACAGGATGTTTCTGCAGGCGCCAGCCTGGCCTCTATTATGGGCGCTGGAACCTCGGATACGCTTAGAGCAGCCTTTACGCAACTTGTGGATAAGGCCTCCGAGATACTTTTTGAAAGTGGGCTGAAACGTGAAAATGAGATGGAATCGGACCTTCTTTCGGTTATGCTTGTCAGCAACGCAGGGTATGATCCGCTGGAATACCAGAAGCTGCTAGTTAGAATTGATGAAATCAAGAAAAGTAAAAAGAAGAAGAAAAAGTATAGCACTGAAATTCTTAATGAAACCCATCCCGCACTGAAAGACAGGGTTGCCGCTATTGAGAAAAATATTGCGGAAGAGGGACTTGATAAGTTAAATTATGCGGCAGTACGTGAGAGGTATAAGGAGTATGTTAAATTTTAGCCCTTTGTAAAGGAGATTATTGTTATGCGTTACCGTTTCTATTTAAGTTTACTCTGTTGTATATCGCTGCTGATTATATCTTCTCCCGAGGTCTCATTGGCAGACCAGTTTCATTATAAAAACCTCCTTATAGGCGAGCGACCTGCCGGTATGGCCGGCGCCTATACCGCCGTATCGGATACCCCCGAAGGCGCTTTTTACAACCCGGCGGGGATTGCCTATGCCGTAGGAAAGAGCCTTTCAGTCAGCGTCAATGCATATCATAATTCATCGCTCAATTATGAAGGGGTTCTTGGAGGAGGCGACTGGACCAGGGAGTCGTCAAGTCTGGTACCAAATTTTTTCGGAATGGTCCAGCCCTGGGGGAAAGGGAAGATAGCCTTGTCTTACGCAGTCCCTGATATAATAGAGGAAGACCAGAATCAGCTCTACAGGAAATTTGGAAACGTCTCTTCTTTAACTATCAACCTGAGCAATATAGACAAGACCTATAAGATCGGACCATCCTACGCGCAAAAAATTAACGATGATCTTGCTATCGGCGTAACGCTGTACTTCCACTACAGACAGGTCAAGCAGATTTTTAGCCAGTACTACCTGTTTAAGACAGGCGACTATGAATGGCAGAACGATAATTACAGGCTGACTGAATATGGCGTAGAGCCCAAGATAGGGCTCATGTGGTCCCCACAGGATAAGATATCTCTCGGTCTTACCCTCTCCCAGAATAGTATCATAGACAGCGAAGCAAGAAGCCAGTGGACCGGAAAGACCGATTTAACTCCACCATTGTTTACCAATAGCAAGGAGCCGGGCATTGCTAGCTCCAGCGACAAGAGAGATTATCCACTCGCTGTTTCTCTCGGGGGAGCATGGTTTAAATCGGAGTCTCTAATGGTTTCATGCGACCTTGATTACTATGGCGCAGTTTCCTCTGAGGACAGGGAGTCTGTTTTAAACTTCTCCCTGGGCACAGAGTATTATCTTTCAGAGGAATATGCCTTGAGAGGTGGTTTTTATACCAATATGGCGAACACGCCTGAGGTTAAATCCGGTGTGTCAGATCAGAATGATAATGTTGATATATACGGCTTCACCGCAAGTATCTCGCGTTTTACCCGTTCTTCGGCCATGACCTTCGGCTTGAACTATGCCTATGGCGCCGGAGAGGCTCAGCCTGTAGCCAATACTGATATTTATGACGCCACAATTAATACGCTTACGGTATTTCTATCCGGTTCTTTTAATTACTAGATTAGTGCCATTGCATATGGTAAATCAAACTTTTGAAGTGGTATTTAGTGGTAAGTTATTTCGCCGTCATTACCTGCTTCATCAGTCATGTCCTGCTTATCACCGGCGATAAAGTAACTCCCGTCGGCCCATGCGGCCAGATCCGATGTCTGACATCTTGCACTGCAAAATGGTCTGAATTCGTTATCCTCCAGCCTTGTTTCTTTGCCGCATTCAGGGCACTTGATTTTCTTCGGCATAGATCCCTCCAAATAAAAAACCCGCCCGGCAGGTCTGAAATTTAAATTTTGCAGTTTAAAAATGGAGCGGGCGATCGGGTTCGAACCGACGACGTCCAGCTTGGGAAGCTGACATTCTACCACTGAATTACGCCCGCTTTTGATTAAGATATTTTATTTGATGAGGCTCTGTTTTGTCAATAGATTCGTCCTGAGTCTAGGGTATGTCAATATGTCTTACATCGTCTATCTCATCTCCAAGAAACCTTTTGCCAAGCCTTAAAAATCTGTCCGGCGTGTCGGTAACAAAATAGCTTCTTCTTGGAACGGTCTCTTGTTCTTTCTTTTTTTCGCTCTTAAGTATCTCTTTAAGGCAGAGAGATGCCGTCTCTCCCGAGTCTATAAGTGCTATTTTATCTCCAATAACTTCCCTGATTGTATCCTTCAGCAGCGGATAATGAGTGCAGCCGAGTATGAGCGTATCTATCTTGCTTCTTTTGAACGGTTCCAGGTATATCCTTGTAGCCGCCAGGGCAACGTCGTTGTCAATCCATCCTTCTTCGGCAAGCGGCACAAAGAGAGGGCAGGCTATGCTTGTCACCTCGATCTTCTGCCCAAATGTTTTTATTTTATTTTCATAGGCTCCGCTTTTGATAGTGCCTTCCGTTCCTATGACACCGATATGCCCGTTTTGTGTCGTTTCAACCGCATTGCCTGCAGCCGGGTCGATCATGTCTATAACAGGAATATTGAACGCTTCCTTAAGTTTTGGAAGTGCCACGGCGGATGCCGTATTGCAGGCAACAACGAGGGCCTTTATATCCATTTTTTCAAGGAATCTGCCTATCTCAAGGGAGTAGTTTGTTACGGCTGTTACGGACTTTGTGCCGTAGGGAACCCTTGCCGTATCGCCCACATATATGGTGTCTTCAGCCGGCAGCGCCTTTATAATGCTGTGGAGTACGGTAAGTCCGCCAATCCCTGAGTCAAATATTCCTATAGCTTTTTTATTATTCATAATATGGATGATAATTTAGGAGATTAAGACGGGATTGTCAAATCAAATAGCTTTAATCCTGGTTTTACCCTTGAATATTGTCAAATCATTAACATATAATTGATCGCAACTAAACTTTGACGAGAGGATTTATAATACATGAAAAATTTATTGATGACAGTTGCCACAGTACTTATAGTTGCTTCTCCACCGAACGCCTTTGCCTTTCAGGCCGGAGCAGAAGGTTGTTCATCCGATTGCTCCACCTGTCATTCCCTGACAGAAAAGGAGGCGGGAGAACTATTGAAGCTTAAGGATGTAAAGATATCCGACTCTCCTGCCAAGGGTATATGGCAGGTGGAAGGGACGCAAGGTGAAAACAGGGTGAGGGTCTATCTCGATTTTGCCAAGGAACATGTTATGCTGATCAGTCGTTTTATATCTGTTGATACTATAGGGAAACCTCCTGAGGTGAGGAAACTTGATCTTAATGATATCCCTTTGACCGGAACCGTCCTTGTAGGCAGCAAGAAGGCGAGGCACAAGGTGATCGTCTTTTCTGACCCGGACTGCCCTTATTGCAGAAAGCTCCATGGGGAGATAAAGAAGGTTGTTAAAAAAAGGAAGGATATCGCCTTCTATGTAAAGCCCTTCCCGCTTCCGATGCATAAAGAGGCATACGGAAAG
>JAVVFD010000005.1:0-50525 GCA_032250935.1 bacterium | reverse complement strand
GCAGAAATCATTCCTACATTACTAAAAGAAAGACTGGCTGAATTGAGCTACCAATACCCAGCCGAGCCTCATTCCGAACATACCGGCCACAACCAAGGCTGCCGATAAAACAAGCCCCCCCCTTTTCTTACCTAAGGGAGAAACTAATATTATAAGTGGAAGCACAAGCCCCATGCCCATATAATACATCAGAAGGGGGCCGCTAAAGACGGACTTGACAATCTGAAGGGTGTGATATTCCTCTTCAGTTCCATAGGTCATTTGCATCATCTCGGAAAAGATCAGAAACAGGTCAAATACAATCCCTATGAGCAGGACCTGCCCCATTATCGTAATTCTTTCGCGATCTATATTGGTCACGCTCTTGAGGAAGAGGTCCCTGATCCAGATGATGACGATAACACCCCCTATGCCCGACAGGTTGGCCCCTACAAAAAAGAGGAGAGGCGCCATGCTGGAATGATTGGGATGCCTTGATGGATTGAGCTCCATGGTCACGCCCGTATACCAGCAAAGCCCTCCCGCCAGCACAAAGGTAATGGGTCCGAAAATCCTTGCCAGTTTATCTTTCTCCGCATAGACGGCAATGGCATACAGCAGGATCCCGACCGAATAGAACGCGACAAGGATGACGCCCCAGGCAAGGGGCGAGGTCTCATGCCAGTATCCTGTTATAAGGGGGAACATGTTTACCGCCTTTTCCACCTTACCGAGATCAAAAACAAGGAGTACCTGCACTACAGAGATAAGCAGGAAGGAGACGACGGAGAGAAAAAAGGATACGGGCTTAAACTGTTTGATGCCGAAGCCCCAGCCCAGGCTGGCAAAGAGAAATATCCCCTCGCTGATTCCGGCCATCCAGTAGTAAGCCGCTATCGGCACACCCCAGTAGGCGTGATGAAAAGCGTTTGCAACGATTTCGCGTTCCAAGTCAGTTCTCCTTAATGCCTGATTATGCCGGCCTTTTCAAAAATTTCCACAACGAAATTAAACATATTCCTCATAACCTGCTTTCCCATACCTGCGGGCGAGATTTCAGACTCAATGATGTCTCCGTGCTGCTCACCTTTGTGATTGCGCTTGAAATCATCGAACTCGCCTCGAAGCTGGGCGGATCTGTCATAGTATGAATCTCCAGGGTCCGCTACCCCTCCACCGTCAAGACCGATATAGAAAACCATAGGCTTCGTTCCCATATCCGGCCTCAAAGTAGAGACCCGCTCCTTGTGCAAGAGCTTGCTTATTTCACTTTCCGGATCGTTGAGATCTCCGAAAATAATAGCCCGCGCCGTACAGGCCTCAACACAGGCGGGCTGTAGTCCCCTCGAAACCCTGTGTATACAGAAGCTGCACTTATCAACTATCCTCGTTGGAAGCTCCTGATCCGTCCTTTTATAAGGGAGAAGATGTCTCGCATTGTATGGACATGCGATAGCGCAAGTCCTGCAACCTATACACCTGTTATACCTCTGAAGAACAAAGCCGTCGGGATGCTTGTAGGTGGCATTGGTGGGGCAGTTCCTCACACAGATAGGGTAGTCGCAGTGGTTACAAAGGGCCGGCATTGTAACTTTCGTTGTATCCGGATATTTGCCCCTGTTCTCCTCTTTCAGCCACATCCTTGTGACACCCAGAGGGACACCGAACTCCTCCTTGCAGGCCATCATACAGGCGCCGCCGCCGGTACATTTCCTGAGGTCCATAACCATGCCATATCTCTTTTTCCCTTCTACTCCGAGACTGGGCGGCGCTTGCAGACCGTAGGAACGTTGATGTTTTTCTGACATGTGATAATAATCCTGTATTTACTTTATAGATCTGTTGATAAACCTGTAAAAAGGCGCTTAAACAGCATTGGCTTAAGAACTTTTTTACAATTTAATCATGTCTCGGGAAGCCAGATCAATTCTCTCAGGGGTATAAAAAAAAGGGGGGGGAGGAGTTATCCCCGCCCCCCTTAACATTAAATATCCTAGTAGATATCCATCATAGTATTGTAAACGTTGAACTTGCCGGTAGGCGCAACAAGTCCGGGAATAGTGGCCTTAACTTTCAGGGTCTTGTCGTCAATAACGATAAGCGCTCCCTCTTTATCCCACACGCCGATCCACATCTCGTCACCAGCCTTGTTGTACTCGAGATGAACGACCTTCTTATCAAAGGTCAATTCAACAGGAGCCTGGTCAGGCTTGTTCTTGTTGAATACTGTGATTACATTAGACTTGTTCTTGTTAATGGTGTTGTCACAGTAAACATGCTTGGACTTTGGATGTGTTTTAACAAAGAGAGAGTTACCGTCAAGCTTCCACTCCCTTACGACCTTCCAGGCATTTTTCTTGTACTTTCTGGAGTGAGGATCTGTTCCGATGATGGAAACAAGACCTTCGCCAAGATGTACAGTTGCCCATACCGGACCGAACTCAGGATCAACCCAGTTAGCGCCTCTACCGGGATGGGGCTTGGTTCCTACCTCGATATTGGCAACAAGCTTTCTGTCGACAGTATCGATTACAGAGATGGTGTCCCTCATGTTTGCGGCAACGAGGAAGTACCTCTTTGTAGAGTCCCAACCACCGTCATGGAGGAATCTTTCTGAATTGATCTTGGTCTCTATTACGGTACCATCTTCGATCTTGCTGTAATCAACGAGGTTTACAATACCCGCCTCTTTGTAGGTAAGAACCCACTCAGGCTCGTGATGAGAAGCAACGATGGAAGCAACTCTTGTCTCTTCCTTGTACTCGTTGGTGTCGTAAGTATAGCTGCGAGAGCTGACGATCTTCATGGGCTCAAGAGTATCGCCTCTCAAGATTACGTAGTGAGGTGGCCAGTAGTCACCAACAACAGCGTACTTGTCAATGAAGTTACCTTTCTTGCCTTTATATTTACTGGTATCCATAGACCTTGCATCGATACCGGTCTTGATCTCGGCAACGAGGGTCGGAGGAGTAGACCAGAGGTCCATCATGGTCGCCTTACCGTCACGTCCAACTGAATACATGTAGCGGCCGGAAGCTGAGGTTCTAAGGATATGAACGGCAAATCCGGAGTTAAGAGTAACGAGTATTTTCTTTGTATCTCCATCTACGATGGAAACCTTACCTGCGTCTCTCTGGATAACACCGAAGTAGTTCTGCCAGTTTGCATCAGGGGCCTTTGTCGGCCTGTCTTTTACGGGGATATATACCTTCCAGGATGCCTTGATCTCCTTCATGCCCCACTCGGGTGGCTGTGGCGGGTCAAGCTGGATGTATTTGGCCATAAGCTCTGTTTCAGCCTTGGTCATAAAGCCGTCTCTACCCCAGCCGGGCATTCCGCCTTCCGTACCGTTGTAAAGAATATCTTCAAGCTTATCGAGTGTCTTTTTGAGAGTTTTTTCGGGAGTAATGTTTGGCCCTGTAGCTCCCTGCCTTAGAGCGCCGTGACAACCGGAACATCTGTCAAAATAGAGAACTTTCGCCTTTTCAAAATCGGCCTTTGATAATTCTGGTGCAGAAATAGCCACGCCAGCGGTAAGAACTACGGCCAGAGCAGGCGCCAGTACACTGATGAATCTTTTTAGCATCTTTCCCTCCTTCTTTCTTTGGTTAATAAAATAAAATAAAATAAATAACTTATACTGCCTTGTGTTGCCCGTTACTACATAAAGATACTTAAAATTTTAATATTTGATTACTACCTGACTATAATCGCCTCCTTTTTGATTTAATTATTATGTTTATACTCTTAGAATAAATTAAAACTTCTTTACAATCGATAACTTAGTCAACAGGTTCCTGAAAAACCAGACAATATTCCCGAATTGACGGCCCTTTAAAAGTTTCATATTCATATTATTGTCGCGGGTCGCTACAACCCACTAAAATAATATTATTGAATAGAACAATATTATTCTTAATACTTATTGTCAACAGAAAAATAAAGCCGTGCCAAAAACCCGTAAAACCAACCCCCTTATAGCTTTACGAGTAATCAAAAAGAACTACACACAAAGAACTAGTCCCGCAATTATTGCAAAAAAAGATCTTTACAAAGGAGGTCCCCTCCAGCTTAAAGTCGATGAATCGACTCAATAAACCTGATGGTTCCCGTCCTGGAGCGCATAACTACCGAATGTGTCTGAGCGCCCCCCTTAAAGAATCTGACCCCTTTGAGAAAATCGCCGTCCGTCACTCCCGTTGCGGCAAACATCACTTCGCCGGCTGCAAGCTCTTCGATCTTGTAAACCTTGCCCACATCATCGATTCCCATCTTTAAAGTCTTTGCAATTTCCTCGTTATTTCTTGGCTTAAGCCTTCCCTGCATATCTCCACCAAGGCAGCTCAGCGCCGCAGCAGCGATGACACCTTCAGGCGCACCTCCCGTCCCTATCAGCATATCAATGCCGGAATCATCCTTGCAGGTTGCAATAGCGGCAGAAACGTCGCCATCAGCTATAAGCTTTACCCTGGCTCCATTTTCACGAATCTCTTCTACTATCCCGGCATGCCTTGGCCTGTCAAGCACTATAACCGTAAGCTCCCCTACCGCAACATCGAGCGCCTCAGATAGGGACTTAAGGTTTGTAGTCACGCTTGCATCTATATCTATAGCCCCTTTCGCTTTCGGGCCGACAACTATTTTTTCCATATATATATCAGGCACATTAAGGAAGTTCCCTTCATTTGCAAAGGCGATGACGGAAAGCGCATTACTGCCGCCTGTTGCACATATTGTCGTGCCCTCAAGCGCATCCAGTGCAATATCAATCCTGGGAGAATCGGCCGCCCCCACCCTTTCACCGACATAAAGCATAGGCGCACAGCCTTCCGCACCTTCACCGATGTGCACCCTGCCTGCAAAAGAAATGGCGTCGAAGGCGCGCCGCATCGCGCTCACGGCCGCCTCATCGGCCGCCTTTTCGTCGCCCATCCCCATAAACCTTGCAGCTGCGAGAGCCGCCGCCTCAGTTACGCTTACCGCCTCCAAAGCCAGATTCCTGTCCATAAGCGACCCCTAATTATCCAGGTTTAGGAAGCGGGCCATTATATCGCTCCCTTTTTCTATCAGGAGATTTGCCTTCTCAGCTGCTTTTTCATTATATCCATAACCTGAAAGGCTCCCTTCGCGTTCAAGCGCCGGATAGATGGCAAAAGGGACAGGTTCGGAGGTATGTGTCCTCAGGGCAACAGGTGTCGCATGATCGGGCATGAGCAAAATCCTGAAATCGCCAAGCCGCTTTATTCCTTCAAGGACAGCGCCAACCACCTTTTCATCAAAATCCTCGATAGCCTTAATCTTATTTTCAAGGCTTCCGCTATGGGCCGCCTCATCGGGGGCCTCCACATGGAGGTAGACGAAATCTTTCGTCTCAAGCTCCTTGAGGGCATAGGCCGCCTTGGCATCATAATCGGTATCTATATATCCGGTAGCCCCCGGCACGTCCACTATATCGAGTCCGGCATAGACCCCGATCCCTTTTAGAAGATCAACCGCAGATATGACAGAACCGCTAAGGCCGTACTTCTCCTTATAATCCGGCATGGCGGGGGCCTTCCCCTGCCCCCACAACCATATGGAGTTGGCCGGCTTTTTGCCGTCATGCAGCCGCTTTTTATTTACATCGCTCGATTCAAGGATATCTCTGGAGCGGATCATAAGGTCGGCTATCTTATCTGCGCCATCCCCTTGAGGGTAGTGAGGGAGGGCCAGCCTATCTGATATGTCGTGTGGAGGGGTCGTCTTTAGGCGGCTTTTTCCGCCATGCCATACAAGCAGGTGACGATAGCTGACTCCGGGATGGAAGGTGAACTCTTCATTTCCTAATTGGCCTTGCAGCTCCGAAACAAGCTTAGCCGCCTCTTCAGTTGATATATGTCCGCCGCTAAAATCATCCATAATGAGGCCGCCCATACCCTCTGTAAGCGTCACCAGATTACAGCGAAAGGCGACATCGTCCGGCCCGAGATCGACCCCCATGCTTGCAGCCTCAAGGGGCGATCTGCCGGTATAGTATTTTACAATATCGTAACCGAAGACACTAAGGTTGGCAACATCACTCCCCGGGGGGAAACCTTCGGGCACGGTCTTTACCAGACCAAGAAGACCATTATCGGCAATGAAGTCCATGTTGGGGGTATGGGCATATTCTAAAGGGGTCTTCCCTCCGAGCTTCTCTATCGGGTAGTCACTCATCCCGTCGCCAAGCAGCACTATATATTTCATATCGCCCCCTTATTATAAACCTGATATCGATTTCACCACAAAGACACTTAGCTCACAAAGAGAAACAGACCTGATTCAACACGTATCTGAGAAACAGACCTGATTCAACACGTATCTGCACGGATTTTTTATGATAAGATCTGATCTTTTATTATCAATGCTTAAAATGCCTGATCCCCGTAAATACCATAGCCATATCGTGCTCGTCGGCTGCGGCAATGATCTCTTCGTCCCTGATTGAACCTCCGGGCTGGATAATTGCGGTAGCGCCTGCCTCGGCTGCCGCATCTATGCCATCCCTGAAGGGGAAGAATGCGTCCGAAGACATGACCGTCCCCTTAACTGGAGACTGAGCCTTTAAGATGGCTATCTTTGAAGAATCGACGCGGCTCATCTGCCCTGCGCCAACGCCTACCGTCCTGTCTCCATGCGCATATACAATGGCGTTTGATTTTACATGTTTGCCCACCTTCCAGGCAAAGTCCAACGCCTTCAGCTCTTCCTCGGTGGGCTGCCTCTTTGAAACGACCTTCAGTTCCTTTATCTTGATAGTAGCAAGATCGCGACTCTGAATAAGCACGCCTCCCGTCACCTTTCTTATATCGTAACCGGTCTGCTCGCAGTGGGACAAGATAGGCACCTGCAGAAGGCGAAGATTCTGCTTTTCTTTTAGAAGGTCAATAGCGCCACTATCAAACCCCGAAGCTATTACAGCTTCCACAAAGGTAGAGGCTATCTCCTTTGCCGTATCGACATCTACTATCCTGTTAAAACCGAGCACCCCGCCAAAGGCCGAGACGGGATCACAATCTCTCGCCTTCCTGTATGCATCAACGAGATGGCCGTCGGCCAGAGCAACTCCGCAAGGATTGTTGTGCTTAATAATTACAGCTACGGGATCTGTAAATTCCTTTGCAATCTCTATTGCGGAATTAAGGTCTGCGATATTGTTAAAGGACAGCTCCTTACCCTGCAGCTGCGCCGCATTTGCAATACAAGGCTCCTCAATATTTTCTTCTTTGTAAAAGGCCGCCGTCTGATGAGGATTCTCGCCATAACGCATATCCTGCATCTTGCTGTATTGGAGATTGAGCACCTCGGGGTATTCATTCCTTTTATCGCCATCGAGAGAAGTAAGATAATTGGTAATAGCGCCGTCATAACGCGCCGTGTGCTGAAATACCTTTTTCGCCAGATAAAGGTTTGTCTCATAAGAAACGCTGCCCTTATTCTTTTCCATCTCTGCAAGAACCCTGTCATAGTCCCCTGCGTCCACTATGACCGTAACATCCTTATGATTTTTAGCGGCGGAGCGCAGCATAGTCGGGCCGCCTATATCTATATTCTCTATGGCATCTTCAAAAGAACAGTCGCCTCTGGCAATGGTTGCCTCAAAGGGATAGAGGTTTACAAGCACCATATCAATAGGCTCTATGGAGTGCTCCTGCATCTTTTCAACGTGAGCAGAATTGCCTCTCATACCAAGAATTCCACCATGAACCTTCGGATGAAGAGTTTTCACTCTGCCGTCGAGCATTTCTGGATAACCCGTAAAGTCAGAGACTTCAATAACCTTCACGCCCTTTTCAGCCAGAAGCTTTGCCGTCCCTCCCGTAGAAAGGACCTCAATGCCGAAGCCCTCCAGTTTTTTTGCAAATTCAACTATACCGTTTTTATCAGAGACGCTTACCAGCGCCCGCTTTATCACAGCCATTAACCACTCCTTAACCGATAGATTTGTGCGCCTATATTATCCCAAAACAGAAGGGCTGTCAACAAAAGGGGGCGCCAAAAACGCTCCCATGAAATTGAAGCCCCGCATCTAAAATGAAAGCAGCAATAGCATTGCAAAACAGGGGGGGGACAAAGGCTGTTAAATAAACATTTTATATTGATTATTTATCTATATTCTGTATTATGTCTTATACTGTAAAGCGGTCTTTTTGTGGCAGCAAAAGAGGAAACCCATCCGTGGAAGAATATCTGGAAAATTTTAGAAATTACCTTGAGTTCGAAAAGAACTGCTCGCCCCATACGATCAGGAACTATATCAGCGACTTGAGGCAATATCTGGCATTTCTGACCGGGAGGGAAATTAAAACCCTTGAAATCGACAGACTGACGATTCGAAGCTGGCTTGCCGACTTGCAAAGAAAAATCGGTAAAAACTCGGCAGGAAGAAAGGTTGCCTCCGTAAGAGGGTTTTATCGCTACCTGCTTAGAGAGGGACATATAAGATTAAACCCGATGGAGGAGGTCTCCATCCCCAAGGCCGAAAAGAAGCTGCCCAAGTTTTTCTCTGTAGACGACGTCTTCAGGCTCATGGAAGCCCCTAAAAAAGACAATAAACTGGTAATAAGGGACAGGGCAATACTGGAACTTTTATACTCATCGGGTCTAAGGGTAAGCGAACTTACGGGCCTTGATATTTCAGATATCAACATGAAGGCCGAGATGATAAAGGTGCTGGGTAAGGGAAGTAAAGAGCGGATGATTCCCATAGGCGGCAAGGCTATTGAGGCCCTTAAGGCCTACATGGAAGCAAAAAAAGAGCCCCCTAAGCCTTCAAAAGGCGAGAACAAGGGCAGGGCAAGCGAGGCTGTCTTTCTAAATTACAGGGGAGACAGACTCACATCAAGGAGCGTTGCCAGAATAGTTGAAAAATACCTGCGCAAGGCGGGTGTTCCTGGAAGAGGAAGCCCGCATACGCTAAGACACTCCTTTGCAACTCACCTTCTTGATTCAGGAGCAGACTTAAGGGGGATTCAGGAGCTATTGGGGCATGCCAGCCTTTCAACAACGCAAAAATATACCCACATAACGACAGACAAGCTTATGGAGGTATACGACAAGGCCCATCCGAGGGCAAAAAAGTCTTAACGACAGGGAAGAACAAAATGATTAGAGGAACAACTATAATAGCCGTCAGGAAAGATGGCAAGGTGGCCGTAGCCGGCGACGGACAGGTGACAACGGGCAGCACCATTATGAAACAGAGCGCAAGAAAGGTGAGAAGGCTCTACAAAGATTCCATCCTTGCAGGGTTTGCCGGGGCAACTGCAGACGCATTCACCCTCTTTGAAAGATTTGAGGCCAAACTTGAACAACATGGCGGAAACATAACGCGGTCAGCCGTTGAGCTCGCCAAAGACTGGCGCACAGATAAGGCGCTTAGAAGACTTGAGGCGCTCATGATTGTGGCCGATGCCTCCCACTCATTTATCATATCGGGTAACGGTGACGTCATCGAGCCGGACGACGGCATAGCTGCAATCGGATCCGGCGGCGCCTTTGCCCTTGCTGCTGCCAAGGGCCTGCTTAAACACTCTAATCTCAGCGCAAATGAGATTGCTAAAGAGTCACTGCTCACGGCAGCGGAGATCTGTATATACACAAACAGCAACATCGTCCTTGAAGAGATTTAGAAAGGATATGCCATGAGTTTTTCAACTATAATATTGGCCGCAGGAAAAGGGACAAGGATGAAGTCCAGCCTTCCCAAGGTGCTTCACGCTGTGTGCGGCAGGCCCATGATCGACTATCCCCTGATAGAGGCAAAAAAGGCGGGGACAAAGGAGATCATCGTGGTCATAGGCCATGGCGCAGAAGCGGTTAAGGCAAGCCTGAAAGAAGAAGGGCAGCTAAGCTTCATTATCCAGGAGGAACAACTGGGAACGGGCCATGCCGTTAAGATCACCGAAAATGCGATTAAAGACAAAGATCTTCCCATAGTCATATTATGCGGAGACGCCCCGCTTATCAGAAGCTCCACCATATCTCGGCTGGTGTCGTCCCACATAGAAAACCGGAACGTCGTTACAGTGCTGACTGCCGATATGGACAGACCGGCCGGGTACGGACGCATAATAAAAGACGGAAGTGAAATAAGAAAGATAGTAGAGGAAAAAGATGCAACTTATGAGGAAAAATGCATATCCGAGGTTAACAGCGGGGTCTATTGCGTCGATGGCCGCTTCCTCTTTGAGGCGCTGAAAAAAGTGGGCAGCAATAATGCGCAGGGAGAATATTACCTGACGGACATTATCGCCATATGCGGGGACTCTAAGCTTAAGGTTAGCTCATCAAGGCTGGTTGACTCCGGCGAGATACTGGGGATCAACAGCAGGAAGGATCTGGCCGAGGCAAACAGGCTTATGAGAGAAAGAATAACAGATCGACTTATGGAAGGCGGCGTCAGCATCCTTGATCCAGACAACACCTATATAGATTCCGGGGTCGAGATAGGAAGTGACGCCATCATATACCCACAGGCAAGACTTGAAGGGAGCACTTTCATCGGCAATGGCTGCATCATCGAGACGGGAACTCAAATAAAGGATTCGAAGATTGGTGATGATTCACACATCAAACCATACTGCGTCATTAGCGAATCCGTGCTCGAAGGGCAGACAACGGTAGGACCCTTTGCCCATATCAGACCCCATAGCCATATCAAGCGGAAGGCAAAGGTGGGTAATTTCGTTGAGATCAAGAAGTCGGTCATTGACGAGGGGAGCAAGGTCAATCATCTCAGCTATATCGGCGACTCGGAGATCGGAAGAGATGTAAACATCGGGGCCGGGACCATCACCTGCAACTACGATGGATATAATAAATTTAAAACGACAATAGAAGACGGCGCATTCATAGGAAGCGGGAGCAACCTCGTTGCCCCCGTCACCGTAGGGAAGGGCGCTATTATAGGGGCAGGATCTACCATAACAAAGACAGTAGCCCAAGACTCACTTGCCCTCACACGTGCAGACCAGAGGGCTGTTAAGGATTGGGCGAAGAAAAAGAGAGAAAAAGCTATGGAGAAGGATTGATAATATGTGCGGCATTATCGGATATAGTGGTTCAAGTGACGTTCAGCCCATACTCCTGGAGGGACTGAAGAGACTCGAATATCGCGGCTATGATTCTGCTGGTATTGCCGTGAGCTGCAATGGCGAAATCGAGATCAGAAGGAAAGAAGGGAAGGTTTCAGCCCTTGAAGAGGAGCTAAGAAAGGACCCTACCAGGGGAACGACAGGCATCGCCCACACCAGATGGGCAACCCACGGAAGACCATCCGAGATCAACGCCCATCCTCACAGGGCAGGCGAGATAACGCTCGTCCATAACGGCATAATAGAGAACTACCTTGAACTGAAAAGAGAGCTTGAGGCATCAGGACACAACCTTAGTTCAGAAACGGATACAGAGGTAATAGCCCACCTCATATCTGAAATACATAGATCGGAGCCCGATATTATTCTTGCCGTAAGAAAAGCGCTGCATAAGGTCAAGGGAAGTTACGGCATAGCCCTCATGAAGGGTAGCCAGCCCGGCAGAGTTATAGCTGCAAGAAAAGGCAGTCCCCTCATACTTGGCATAGGCGATGGCGAAAGTTATATCGCATCGGACATACCTGCCATCCTATGGAAGACGAGAGAAGTTAAGTATATGGAAGATGGAGATATCGCTTCGCTTGAAAACGGGGATATAGACATTTTTGACGAGAGCGGCAAGACCGTCACAAGGGATACGAGCAGGATAACATGGGACCCCGTAATGGCCGAGAAAGCGGGATATCGTCACTTCATGTTAAAGGAGATATACGAGCAGCCAAGGGCCCTTGCCGACACCATCTCCCCCAGGATAAACGAGGATAGCGGCAACATATACCTGGAAGACCTCAAGATAGACGAGGAAAAGCTTAAAGGGATCAAAAAGATAACCATCGTTGCATGCGGAACGTCATGGCATGCAGCGCTTGTTGGTAAATTCTTTATCGAATCGATCTCAAGAACCCCCGTTGAAGTGGATATAGCGTCAGAATTCAGATACAGAGACCCGATTATCGAAAAGGGCGACCTTGTAATGGCCGTTACACAGTCCGGCGAGACGGCCGACACGATGGCGGCGATAAAAGAGGCAAGGCTCAAAGGCGCGCTTACCGTTTCAATATGCAATGTAGTTGGAAGCAGCATATCGCGGGAAACGGACGGCGTAATCTACACCCATGCAGGGCCCGAGATCGGAGTTGCATCGACAAAGGCCTTTACAACCCAGATGGCCGCCCTCTACCTCTTCGCCCTCTACATCGCCCAGACAAAAAAAACGATGAAGGATTCTGAGTTCAGAGAGCATATAGCGGGGCTTAAGCACCTGCCTGCGCTAATGGAAGAGGCCCTCAAATCTGAATCGGTCGTTGAGGAGATTGCGAAGGATTTTGCAAAGTATAGGGACTTCCTCTACCTGGGACGGGGGACGGCCTACCCGATAGCACTGGAGGGCGCCCTCAAGCTCAAAGAGATATCATACGTTCATGCCGAAGGATATCCCGCAGGAGAGATGAAGCACGGACCCATAGCCCTTATAGATGAGAATATGCCCGTAGTCGTACTTGCCCCGCCGGACAGGCTCTACGAAAAGGTCCTGGCCGGAATGGAAGAGGTCAAGGCAAGGGATGGGAAGATTATCGCCATCGTCGCCGAAGGAGACGAAGAGATATCCAGAAGGGCGGACCGATTCATAAATATTCCAAAAGGGCCGGATATACTGGCGCCCTTCCTTTTATCAGTCCCCCTGCAATTTCTTGCTTATCACATCGCCGTCCATCTGGGAACTGACGTGGATCAGCCCAGGAATCTCGCAAAAAGCGTGACTGTAGAATGAGTAAACCAGGGGCACTTTTTTCCAACAGACTCTTCAAGCAGATAGTGGAGAACGAGTATACCTATGTTACCATACTAGCCGTCATAATAGGTCTGCTTGCGGGCATGGGATCAATCATTTTCAAGTATATGATAGAAGGGGTGCAGTGGATCGTATTCGGCGGAAGGGGAGAGCTGTTTTACATTATCAAGGACGCCCCCCTATACATGAAGCTGCTGGCGCCGTCGCTGGGCGGCATCACAGTCGGGTTGATTATATATCACTTTGCCCGTGAGGCAAAAGGCCATGGAGTGCCGGAAGTCATGAGCGCAGTCGCCCTGAGAGGCGGCATAATAAGGAAAAGGGTTGTAGGGATAAAGGCCATAGCCTCGGCCATTTCCATAGGAACGGGATCATCGGTCGGAAGCGAAGGGCCTATCGTGCAGATCGGTTCAGCCATAGGGTCGGCCCTCGGACAGGCGCTCAATTTCTCAGGAGTAAAGATGAAGTCTATGGTCGCATGCGGCGCCGCCGCCGGCATAGCCGCCATATTTAATGCGCCCATAGCGGGGGTCATGTTTTCCCTTGAGATCATACTCGGCAATATCGCCTTTTCCACATTCAGCCCCATCGTCATATCTGCGGTAACAGCAACCATAGTATCAAGGGCCTGGTGGGGAGATGTTCCCACATTCGAGGTTCCTCAATATGAACTCGTCAGCCCCCTTGAGATACCGGCCTATCTGCTGCTGGGCCTGGCGGCAGCCGCAGTGGCGGTCCTGTTCAGCAAAACCCTCTATATGACGGAAGATTTTTTTGATGAGAAGATTAATATGCCTCCCTACATGAAGACAGCCCTAGGCGGTCTTTGTATCGGCATCATAGGGATATTCTCGCCCCATATATTCGGCGTAGGTTATCAGGTGATAGATATGTCACTACTGGGGGATATGCCTTTTTACCTTCTTGCCTCCCTCGTATTCCTGAAAATAATTGCCACATCCCTAAGCCTCGGCAGCGGCAGCTCGGGAGGCGTCTTCGCCCCATCCCTTTTCATAGGCGCCGCAACGGGAGGCGCATTCGGTACGGTTGCCCATTCCATATTTCCCGCTATTTCTTCCACCTCCGGCGCCTATGCGCTGGTAGGGATGGGGGCCGTCGTTGCAGGCACGACATATGCGCCGATTACTGCGATAATGATCATATTCGAGATGACCTCCGACTATCATATTATTCTCCCCTTAATGCTTACCTGCATCACAAGCACCGTATTTGCATCCTATCTCTCAAAGGAATCCATATACACGATGAAGCTTGCAAGACAGGGGATAAACCTTCAGGCAGGCAAGGAGGTCAATATATTGAAGAGCATCATGGTAAAGGATGCCATGGCCAAAGGGGCCAAGACCATCCACGAAAGCATGACGGTTAGGCAGTTCAACGATTTTCTGGCCAACAGCAAACATTCAAACTTTCCGATCGTAAACAATGATAATGAGATGACAGGAATCATCTCGTTTCAAGACTTTAAAAGCGTTATGTTTGAAGCGGGTCTTGAAGATCTGATAGTCGTCAAGGAGCTTGCCACGGAGAAGGTGATTACCATTACCTCCCAGGAGAACCTGGACGACGCATTCAAGAAAATCGGCTCCAAAAACATAGAACAACTTCCCGTTGTCTCCGGGGATAATCCTAAAAAGATCGTAGGCATGCTCTCAAGAAGGGACATAATATCGGCGTATAACAAAGGACTTCTGGAACACCGCCTTAAAGAGCAATAAATAGAGTAAGCCGGGAGGATCTATCTGTTTTTCAGCATCAGCCAGCTTTGCATCAAGCGCCCTCCTCATTCCTGCCGGTATTTATAGCATAAGGAAGGCCTTGCATATTAAAAAAGAATACCTGCTCATAGCTTCCTTCATTTTTATATTTGCCCTTCAGCAGGCCGTTGAAGGTCTTGTCTGGCTCAGCTTCAGAAGGGGCGGCCCTGAAGATATACAGTTTTTTTCAAAGATATTTCTTTCCTTTTCTTATCTCATATGGCCAGTTTTATCTCCCCTTGCCTTAACGTTAATAGAGCCCTCTTATTTAAAAAGAAGATCGCTTGCTCTATATACCTTTCTCGGCCTTATCTTCGGCTGCTCCATCTACCTGCCACTTCTTCTCTATGCCGGATGGCTTGATGTAAGTATTATAAATTACTCCATATTCTACAATACAAGGTTTATATACGATCCTTATATCTCCAAAGTATTCATGGGTCTTATTTACGCAGCGATAATTGTCGGTCCTATGCTTATAGCCGACAACAGGCATATAAGATTATTCGGGCTGACAGTCCTTGTTTCCGGCATGGTTGCCAGCTTTTCTTTCTACCACGCCTTTATATCTGTATGGTGTTTTTTCGCGGGCCTTCTTTCACTTTACATTATATATATACTCCGCAAGGTTTCAATGTTGCGACCAGCCGGGACATTAATTCACTTTCGTCTGAAGCTGGAATAGCTGGCAACTGTAATGAAACTAAAACTTCCGCAGGCTTGAGCGACCCGCCTCTTTAGTTGCCGCGACCGTAGCTGACAGGATGAGGGTAAAGCATAGAAGGCTTGTTAGGGATATGCTCTCGCCCGGAAAGATAACGGCATAGACGATGGAAACTGCCTTGCCGAGGTGGGGGGAGAAGGAGCTGATGCAGGTTACCTCCAGTTTCGAGACGAACCAGCGGCGGCAGTAAAAAAAGGAAGATGCCGACTACTGAGATGAGGCAGCGGTTACCGAAGGTGCCTATCGTTGATTCACAAAAAGATGTTAACGATAGATTAAACTTTAAGGTTTAAAACTATAAATCTTTTTTAATTTTTCTCCATACTTAATCTTCTTGTCAAAGCTTAATCATTTCATTTATTTTAACTCCCACTTTAAAAAAACGCCCCCGGACAGACCGACCATTAAGTTACAATGATCCCTATGAAAAGAAAGATTGAATTACTGGCGCCAGGTGGAGATGTTGATTCTATAAAGGCTGCAATTGCGGCAGGGGCGGATGCAATATACTGCGGTCTCGAAAAATTCAACGCTAGAAACCGGGCGGAAAATATATCCTTTGAAGATTTAAAGGGGGTTTTAAGGCTTGCCCATAGAAATAACTGCGAGATCTTTCTTACCCTTAATATCATCATAGTGGAAAACGAGATCCCGGCCCTTATCCGCCTTTTGAATAAACTGATCAATACAAGCATTGACGGAGTGATCATTCAGGATTTAGGGCTTTTCTACCTCCTGTCCAAATATTTTAAGGGCCTTAAGATTCATGCATCGACCCAGCTCACCACCCACAATGAAGGTCAGATAAAATTTCTGAGCAAGCTTGGTGCCAGCCGGGTCAATCTCTCAAGAGAGTTAAATATTGATGAGATAAAGGCCTTAACTGCAAGGGGACATGAAAATAATATCCTGACTGAGGTATTTGTCCACGGCTCCTACTGCATCTCTTTTTCAGGCCTTTGCTACATGAGTTCCCTTCATGGAGGGGCGTCGGGAAACCGCGGCAGATGCAGCCAGCCATGCAGAGACAAATATTTAACTACTCCTGCAGGCAAAGATTTCCCCCTCAATCTTAAAGACAATTCGGCATATTTTGATCTAAGGGAAATAGATCATGCAGGTGTTGACTCGATAAAAATTGAAGGAAGAATAAAGGGCTTTGGTTACGTATATACGGTGGTAAACAGCTGGAGGAAGCAGCTCCGCACTTATTATAATGAAGACAGATTAAGCAATGACAACAGTGCCCTCTATAAGGTATTTAACCGGGATTTTTCAAACGCCTTCCTTAAGGGAGATATTAAGAGGGATATGTTCATCGATTATCCCCGGGATTTTTCGATAAGACGGCATTCTGAAGTCAATAATGACTCGACTGATAAGGCGCTGAAAGAGAAGGCAGAGTATTATGCAGAAAAAGAAGATATCATAACTGCTGTTAGAAACAAGATTGACCAGTTAAGTATAGAAAAGGAATCTTTAGCAATAAGCATTTCAGGGAAAGCCGGGACGTCCCTTAAGGCGGAGGTAAAAAAGGCAGACTCTTCCTTTGTTGTCCTTTCAGAAATCAAGCTCGCATATGCCGCCCAGAACGCCGCAAAGGGGCAAAGCATTGACCCGACAAACAGGAAAAGCACTGCCGATGGCCTGGACCGCGAGAGTTTACTGGAAAGGTTCAAGGGCATAAACGAAACGGAATATCAGATAGCGCATCTGGACCTGGAAGGTCTTGAAACCGGCCTTTTCATTCCTTTTAAAGAGCTCACTTTAATCAAGAAAAGAATCCTTTTCATCCTGAACGGTTCAAGGGAAACTGCCGAGCCGATTACCCTTCCTCCCTTAAAAAAGCAGGGCGGATCAAAAACCGGACCCGCGCTTTCCGTATTGATCTCTTCTCAAAAGGACCTGTACCTTTTGGATGAAAGCTCCGCAGATATCTACTTTCAACTCCCCGATTCTTTTAAGGATGAATCCCTTAAGTTTCAAGATCTTTTCCTGAAAAACAAAAGATTAATCCCATGGTTCCCGTCTATTTTAATAGGAGAAGATTACCTTGCTGCCGTAGGGCTTCTTAAGCAGCTCAAGCCTAAACTTATAGTGACAAATAACACGGGAATAGCTTATGAAGCCTATAAAATCGGAGTCGACTGGATAGCAGGCCCTTATCTTAATATTGTCAACTCCTATAGCCTCCTGTCCCTGAAGGAAAGCTTTAACTGCACTGGCTCATTTATTTCAAATGAACTTAAAAAAATCCAGATCGAAAGGATAAAAAGCCCTGAAAATTTTAAACTTTACTACAGCATCTACCACCCGATTCTATTAATGACGAGCAGGCAATGTTTCTTTCATCAGGTTACAGGATGTGAAAAAGAGGGCATTGATGATGAGTGCATTAAATTCTGTAACAAATCTGCATCCATTACGAATTTAAAAGACAACTCTTTTATCATTGAAAAGAGCAATGGAAACTACAACTGTATCTACAACAATCATAATTTCCTAAATACGGATATTATTACCGATCTGCCCGATATGTTTTCCGGTTTTTTCATTGATTTAAGGGATATAGAAAGTTCAACTGAAGTGGAGATGGATAAACCGGGAATGATAAGGCTCTTTGAAGATCTTCTAAAGGGAGCCCCCGAGTCAAAGAAGAAACTCCAGCAGCTTATTCACCCCTCAACCAAGACCCAGTATGAAAAAGGGATCTGACAGAGCTTTTTCCAGTAAAGTCAGGGGTTTAAGTGAAGGATCTGGAATTTCTTAAACGCACGCTTTCAGGTCTGGCCCGACTACCCTAAGGGGGCCTCTAATAATTCAGTTTTTGTCATTCCTGTGAAAACGGGAATCCAGTCATATCAAGCATCTGGATGCCTCCCGTAGCACGGGATAAACTTTCAAGTCTAGCATGACATATTTTTAGAGATACCCTTAAGTATTTCAATGCAGAAAAATACAAAAGAGCAATATATGTCGCATATTTAGCAATATATGTCGCGTACAATTATTTATATTGTGCTATAAGTAGCGTTCTGTATGAGGAATGTTGATTTAGACTTTTGTCAGGCCTTTTTAAGAGGAGGATTTCTCCCTGGAGTTGTGACTCAAGCTGCAATGGGACTTGCTGACACGGCCTTTGATTTGAACGGGTCCGGAATCTACAAGAATTAGCCTTCCAATTTCTGATATTGCCCTGACTTATTACTGGTAAATATAACCAGAAATTAACTTTAGACGTAATAGCTATGTGCAAAAAACACGAAGATATGAAAAAAACAGTTCTACCAGTAATATTTTTTATGATGATCCTGGGATGCGGCACAATACGTACATTGAACCCTGAAAACGATCATGTGGAAATACATTACAAGGGGCATAAGAGCTATTGTAAAACCATCCCCAGGATATATAGCGGAACTGTCAACGACGCCTGTTTGCTTTATGGAGAACCAAATTATAAAGATGGTGGAAGCTCAACAGAAACAGCCTTTGCCTTCTTGATACTCGACGGATTACTGTCTTTTTGCCTGGACACAGTGTTTCTTCCGTACACAGTAATCAGACAATTTAAAGACGGAAGTATTTCCGTTAATTGAGTTATTCTAGAGACTCGTTGCATCTTCAGGAGGATACAAACATGAATCAACAGGAATATGCTGGATTCTGGATAAGGACTTGTCACCTTACCCAACCAGATAATGACTTAAATTAAACATAAAGAGAGGAAACCTGATGAAAAAAATTCTATGCATATTAACACTGCTTGTTCTTTCCGGTTGTTCATCAGATTACATGAAAGTTAAGCCCGTAACTTTTGATCCCTGTGGATCAGTTACACCTGACCCCCAAAGACGCGCTCTTGGGGCTATTATTAAAACTATAGAGTCCAGGCGAGGATGGTATGTTAGATCCGTTGATTCTAAAGAGGCTCTTGTTTCAGCAGAGGTATGCCGCCGCAACAACTGCATACCTGTTAACCTGAAGGTACAAAAAAACGGCGTAATTGAGCTTCTTCGTGGAGAGAAATCTATAAGTTCAAAATGGGGAAAGACTTTAAGAAAGTGGGTGCTTGGCCTTGAAGAAAGATATTGGAAGGTCCAATGCTACCACCCTGATCAAGTTAACCCCTTTATTGAGAAATATGCGGGCAAATCGAAAGCTCGTTGAAAAAAGCATAAGGTCACGATAAGAGGAAGAGTCGTTTTTCTCTCTTTTCAGGAGTAACATATGTGACTTACGAAAATAAACAAGGGGGCACGGCTCTAAATGCATAATCGCAGGCCCCCTGTTTTTTTCTTTAACTTGATCTCCTGATGTCAAATCATCCATGCCCCGAACACCGCCTCAATAAAACCATCCCAACTGTCCAACGATCTTTATTTATTCCCGGAAAAACGTTATCATAGCCCAAAATAATGAGAGACTGAAGAGGTTGATGAAAGATACGCTTTTCAAATCGGACGATGTTAAGGGGGAGTTCAGATTCGACGCCAGGGTAGCCGAGGTGTTCGATGATATGCTGTCTCGCTCCGTCCCCTTTTACGGGGAGGTGCAGCGGATCATCGCAGGCCTGGCGACAGCGCATTACCGTAATGCTTCCAAGATCTTTGATCTAGGCTGTTCTACGGGGACCACGATCATAAATATCTGTAATGCAGCGGCAGGAGCCAGGCTTGACATTATCGGCGTCGATTCATCGGAGCCGGTGATTGCCAGGGCGAGGGAGAAGATAAGCAAGGCGAATCCTGCTGCCGATATCGAACTGCTCTGCAATGACATCAGGGATATAGAGATCAAGGATGCCAGCGTCGTAATAATGAACTACACCCTCCAATTTATCAAGCCCGAATCAAGAAAGGCCCTCATAAGGCGGATCTATAAGGGCCTGAACAAGGGCGGCATACTGCTTCTATCAGAAAAGGTGCTGGAAGGGAACGCGGCTATGAGCGATCTGTTTATAGATAAATACTACGATTTCAAAAGAGAGATGGGTTACAGCGATCTGGAGATAGCAAAAAAACGGGAGGCCCTCGACAAGGTTCTTATCCCGATGACTACCGATAAGGAGCTGAAACTGCTCAAAGAAGGTGGATTCGACAATGTATCTACCTTCTTCAAGTGGTTCAACTTCGCCTCCTTCATAGCGGTAAAGGGGTAAAATGGACAACTACCTGGACAGGTTTAAGGATTCAATAGAGCTTGATGCTATAAACAGATTAAGGGAAGAAAGGGAGCCATGGCTTACCCGTAAGGGAGCGCTCCCCTTCAGGGAGGCTCTGGACAGGCTGCCCGAGTTCAAAAGCGAATATGTCGATCTCTCCGGTGATACGGTCAGCGTGGGGAAAAGAGAGGAGCTTGGCGACGAGGAGTTTGAAACTCTGCTCAAGTCGGCAAAGGCGCTCCTCCCCTGGCGAAAAGGGCCATTTCGCCTTTTTGACCAGTTCATAGACTCTGAATGGCAAAGCAACCTGAAGTGGGACAGGATAGCGGACCATCTGGACGATCTGGGCGGAAAGGTCGTAGCCGACATAGGCTGCAACAACGGTTACTATATGTTCCGCATGGCGGCAAAAAACCCTGAGCTTGTCATCGGCTTTGATCCCATGCCGAGATTTAAATATATATTCCATATGGTCAACAGGTTTGCCGGGCTGAACAACCTGAAATTCGAGCTGCTCGGGGCCGAGCATATGCATCACTTCAAATCCCTCTTCCATGTAGTCTTCTGCATGGGAGTACTCTATCACAACAGGAACCCCATACAGGTCCTGTGCGGCATATGGGAATCCATGAAGCCGGGAGGGCAGCTCATCCTGGAATCCCAGGCCATACCGGGCGAAGGCTCCCACGCCCTCTTCCCGGAAGAGCGCTACGCCAAGGCGAGAAACGTATGGTTCGTCCCGACGAGGGAGTGCCTCATCAACTGGACAAGGCGGGCCGGCTTCAGGGACGTGGAATGCTTTTCAATAGATGAGACGACAACAAGCGAACAGAGGGCTACCGAATATGCACCATGGGAGAGCCTCTCCGATTTTCTCGACCCTGATGACCCTTCCAGGACGGTAGAAGGATATCCCGCGCCTATAAGGCTCTGCGTAAAGGCGAGGAAGAGGACGAATTAAGAAGCACCCTTCTTTTAATCACTTCTTCAGATAAAAACGAAGCGTAATTCCAGCTATCTCGACAACATCCCCGTTCTTCAGGACATAAGGCTTATCTACCTTATTCCCGTTTATTATGGCGGGCTTTTTAGCATCTGGCGATGAAAGCACATAGCCCCTGTCGCTCCGGTTCACAAGGGCCGCAACCTTGGGGGCCAAAAGCCCTTTAAGCTTAATGAGCGCGTCGGAAGATTTGCCTATAGTGGTTACCCTGTCGGTCATTGGGATGCGCTCTTTTGCCACCCCCCCTTCCATTACAGCAAAACCACCAACGGCCGCCTTGCCTGCCCCGGCCTTGCCCGGGTCTTTCGCAAATACCATCGTTTTATCCAGGGACTGAATCACTGCGGCAGGGTTCGATTCGCTCCCTGCTTCAAAATCTCCCGTCCCCTCCTCCCAGGAGAGCTTGAGCTGGTGCTTTCCCACGGTAATATCATCCCTGCTGTTTATTACGGCCTTCCTGATTTTCTCGCCATTTACAAAGGTTCCGTTAGTGCTGCCAAGGTCCTCCAGAATGATAAAGTTCTTCTCTTTAAAAACCCTGGCATGCCTGCTTGATATGGCAGGGTTGTCGATCACAATGTCGTTGCCGGGGCCTCGCCCGATAGTCACCGCATCCCCGCTGAAGGGGGTTTCACTGACAAGGCGGCCATTGAAATTAAGAACGATCTTATTCATATTTTACCTCCCAAAATATCTGCTAGCTTCATCAGCTTCTCAATATCGATTTCATCGGCTATTTCTTCTATTATTGCGGGGGCATCTGGACCGGGAAGGTGGCGAACCACGATGACAGGTAGACCGGACAGAGCCTCTATCATAGCCGGATTATTCTCCTCTGAAAGACCCGGGGGTTCGGGGTAGCCGTTTATGATGATGCAGGCTATATGGAGCCCCTTTTTTCTGGCATGCTCTATAGTGAGCATGGTGTGGTTTACGGTGCCAAGCCCCGGCCTGGCAACGATGACCGTCTTTAGTTCAAGCTCTGCGGCAAGGTCGGAGAAGAGATAACTTTCTTTATTATTCTCTATAAGGGGAACCATTATCCCCCCCGCCCCTTCAACTATCATAGGTTCGTGACGCGAGGCCAGCTTTGCGTAAGCCCTCTTTATAAGGTCAAGATCTATACCGACACCCTCAAGGCGTGCAGCGAAGGTCGGGGCAACAGGCTCTTTGAATGAATAGGGAAGGACAAGCGACTTGTCGTCGCAGGCTCCGGCCGCCGACATAAGGATGTCTGCATCCGAGTCAGGGCCGCTCTGAAGCGGCTTCATGACCCCCACATTGAACCCCCTTTTCTTCATGGCCATCGCTATAGCGGCAGCTATAGTCGTTTTACCAACTCCCGTATCGGTACCGGTAATGAAGAGACCGCTCATTCCCGTTTTACGCCACGCGCAAAGAGTATTTCGAAGGTTGCATAGACAGCGTCGTCACCCTCGGGAAACCTGTCGGCATAAATAAGGTCCATCTTTTTAAGTATGGTTCTGCCGCCAAGCCCCATATTTTCGGAGCGAAAGGCGCCCCCTGCGCCTATATCCTGCAAACTCTTAAGGAGGGCGAATGAATCGGGATAGACCTCCTTCAATCTATCGGCGTTTACCATGGCGTCTTCAAAACCGTTTTTTGCGAGCCCGTCTCCCAGTTGATGAATGGCGGGGAAGAGTTTAAGGTGCTGCGGAGGCCAGCCTTTTTCCGACTCATATGCCTCGGCGTATGCCTCTCTTAATTCCTGGAGCGTTCTCCTGCCGAAGGTCGTAAATATAAACTCTCCGCCATCCCTTAGCACCCTTTTAACCTCTTTAAACAAGCCAGGAAGGGAAGTCGCCCACTGGAAGGCGAGATTTGATACAACCATATCGAAGGAGGCGTCTTTATAAGGTAGCTCCTCTGCATCTCCAGTCAGGAGCCTGACACTTGCATTGCCGAGGTTACTCCTCGCCTCTAAATTCATGCCGTGGGCAATATCGCAGCAAAATATAGAGGCATCCTTCCAGCGGTCTGCAACGAGACCGGTCAGCATTCCTGTCCCTGAGCCCAGATCAAGCACCCTGTCGGGGCTTTTCTCGCTTAGAGAAAGGTTGAAATCAAGCCTCTCGGCAGATTCCCTCTGAACAAGGGCTGTCTGATGGTAGGCGGTCGCCTTCTTTGAAAAGGATTTTTTTATCCTTTCCTTGGCCTTGTTGTTTTTTTCGATTTTATTATCTATTTGTTTGTCTATTGTTTTTGGCGGCAATTTATTCAGATTCTCCTTAGGAATTCCTCAAGGGTTTCATTAAATTCATCCTTATGGGAAAGAAAGGGGACATGGCCAGCACCTTTAATCAAGGCAAGCCTTGAGCCTGATATTCTTTCCAACATATATTCAGAGGCGGCCCTTAAGGAGACGCGGTCTTTATCGCCATGGATAAGCAGAGTGGGGAGCTTTATTTTTTCCAGCCCCTCCCTTAGATCGTCCTCCATCAGTTCAACAAGAGATGCCTTTGATGCCTTTAAGTCGGGAAAAGCAGCATTCATCAGTATCTCCTTATCAGATTCCGACAATCCCTCACTGATGGACTCTCTAAACTCACCCATAGTTCTTTCAAAATCCCGCTTGAGTTTTACCTTCATCCCCTTAACATCTTTCAAGGGAAGCCCATGGGGATAATCATCTGCCTCGGTAAACCTCGGCATCCCCCCGACGAGACATATCCCTGCGGCCTTACTGGGGTGTTTTATAATAAACTCAAGGGCGACCATTGCCCCCATGGACCAGCCTACCAAAACAGGCTTCTCAAGCCCCCTGTCATGAATAAAGTCCTTAAGATCATATGCAAATTGAGATATGGTATAAGGCCCGTCCTTAAAGGACTTGCCGTGCCCTCTCAGATCTATGGCAGTCGCCTCATAGCCGCTTTTGGCAAAATGCTCGATCTGCCTCTGCCATAGGGGCGCAGCCATAGACCAGCCGTGAATAAAAACAAGGGGCCGTCCGCTCCCTTCATGCAGGTAGGCTATGCCTCTCCCAGTAAACTCATTTTTCAAACAATACCAGCCTTTTTGCCGCACTTTTTAAAGGCGGCAATCGCCTTGTTCAGGTCATCCTGTGAGTGTTCTGACGTCACCGTCACCCTCAGCCTTGAAGTGCCTTCAGGAACGGAAGGAGGCCTGATCGCCAGGACATAGACCCCTTCGTCCATAAGGAGGTCCATCATCTTGCATGCAATGCCGGAATCTCCGGTCAATATGGGAATTATCTGAGTGTGACTATCCATGATTTCAAAGCCTATATCTCTAAGGCCATGTCTCATCAGGGCTGCATTTTCAAGCAGTCGTCTTCTTCTTTCGGGCTCATCTTCCATTATCTCTATGGAGGCAATTGCAGCGGCGGCCATGGCAGGGGGAAGAGATGTACTGTAAATAAAAGAGCGCGCCTTATTGACCAGATAATCTATAAGTTCCCTGCTTCCGGCGACATAGGCCCCATAGGAGCCGAGCGCCTTCCCCAGCGTCCCCATATAAATATAGATATCTTCTGTAGCTATGCCGAAATGCTCGGCGCTGCCCTTCCCCGACGCTCCAAGGACGCCCGTTCCATGGGCATCATCGACCATGAGCATGCAGTCATACTCCTTTGACAGTGCAACGATCTTATCGAGGGGGGCGATATCGCCGTCCATACTGAAGACGCCGTCCGTGACGATAATTTTTCTTCCGCCTTCCTCATTATTTTCCGAGTGATATATAAGGTAGCGCTCAAGGGCCTTCATATCGAGGTGCCTGTATCGCCTGAAATCAGCGCGGCTGAGGCGGCATCCATCGACTATGCTTGCATGGTTTAACCTGTCTGAGAATATGGTGTCATCAAAGCCCGTGATGGCCGGGATCACCCCCGTATTTGCGGCATAGCCGGAATTAAAAAGGAGGGCCGCCTCGGTCCCTTTGAACTTTGCGAACCTATCTTCAAATTCGCGGTGGGGAGTCATCGAGCCTGAAATAAGCCTCGATGCGCCCGAGCCGAAGCCGTATTTTTCTATGGCATCATGGGCCGCCTCTTTTACCTTCGGGTGGTTTGCAAGGCCGAGGTAGTCATTGGAGCAAAGGAGTATCATCTCCCTGCCATCAATCCTTACCCTCGACCCCTGGGCGGTCTCAACGGTCCTGAGGAGCCTGAAGAGCCCCTTGTCCCTTATTTCCGCCAATTCTTCTTCAATCCATCCCATAGTGGTAGACAGTTTAACAAAGCCACCCTTTATAATCAATTATTTAGGAGGTCGGGGGATAAATGGCGGGGCTGCTTATGATATTAAAGGAGGAGGGTGAAAAAAAATGGAATAAGATGAGATTTTAAGGATGGTGCCAGGGGAGGCGGGAAAGAAGGCCAGCGCTCATTTATACACAGAATTTCTACAGTTGCGTTTTTAAACCCAAAATGGGCGTTATAGGGCCTAAAACAGACCATATTAAAGAGCAATACTTTTCTTTCAACTACTTAACGGCGTACGGTCCGCCCCCATCTTAAATGCTATTGGTTTTATTCTTCAACAAAGCTTACCCTGCTATCATGCCAGTAATTGGGTTCTCGGTGAAGGTGGGCAACAGCAATGACTATAATCGTATCATTGTCAATACCTTTTTAGGGCATGTGAAGCGCCACTAGCACTATCATTGTAAACATTGAAATCGTCAACTATAGAGAATTGCCTCCCCTCCTCCCTAATTTTAAAAGGTCGCAGGCCTCTTGACTTTACTTATCATGGATCTCCTTGGTTACCTCCGGTCTGAGCCGCCGCGTTACGGAGATTATGAGCCCGGCTACAGCTGCTATGCCCGCAAGCAACAGGAAGGATGCGAGAAGATTGCCGAGGAGCGCCGGGGCTAACATGAGGATCACGCCGAGTGAGGCCATCATCAGCCCCGAGATGAGTTTCAGCTTTCTTCCCTGCCATTCCGTCATCTTACGGGCGCCGAGGGCGGTGGTCATGACGGCAACGATAAGAGCGAGTGGGGTCACGTAGACGATGTTGTAGAATACCAGATAACGGTAATAGCTTGACGGCGGCATCTCCTGAAGGGTGAGGACGCGCGTATAGACCATGGGAAACCCGGCGGTGCAGAGCGCCTCGTAGGCGTTTGCCGCAATGGCCAGCATGACCGTTCCGCTCACCAGGACGGAGAGACTGTCGGCCATCAGGAGTCCCCGCATCCGCGCAAAAAGTTTAGGTTTGGCCGATTCGGGGATCGAAAGCGACACACCCTGCCGGAAGAGAAAAAAATCCTTTATGTTGATGATGCCGATAAGGAGTGCGGCAATTCCTCCGGCCGTCGTAACGGTCGAGACCGAGCCGATAGCCATGAAGATATTCAGCCAGGCGGCCATGAAGAGAAAATAGATGATCCCGGAAAAGAGAATGAAGACGGAGCCGATGAAGATCATCCTTCGGCGCGATCGCGCATGGACGAGGAGGCTGAGCAGGAAGAGGAGTACGAAGAAGGCGCAGGGGTTGAAGCTGTCGAGGGCGGCGATGACGATGGTGAAGAAGGGGAGCGAAACCGATTTCGGGTCTATCTCGCCAAGCAGCGGCAGCGTAAGCGGTTTGAGAAGGTCCTCCTCCTGCGGGCCGGGCGAAACATCGGAGATGACCGGATCGGGACATCCTTCCTTCAGACAACGCGCCACGGCCGCCTCGATGGCGGCGCCGGTCTGATCGTCGAAGCCGAGGAAGAAGGAGGAGCCCACAAGCGTTCCCGGAACCGCCGTCTGGGCGATCCCCGCCGAGTCCAGTACCCGCCTGTAGCGTGCCGCATTTTCGCGGTCCCCCCAGACCTCGTAGTCGGCTATGATCAGGGCCGGGTATTTCTTCTTCAGGGCGTCGAGGAAGATTTTCTCCTCCTCGCAGTGCGGGCAGCCGCTCCCTCGGAAGAAGACGACCGTTACCGTTTTCCCCTTTTCCGGCTCCTCCGCCGCGGAAGGGGCTGCAAGGGGGAGCCGGAGACAGGCGAGCGCCAAGACTATCATGACTGCAAGGCGCATCTTTAAGATCTTCATATTACCCCCTGTTGGGATGCAGGGGCAGGTGGCCTGCCTATATAGTTAAAGTATATCATCTCTGCGCCGTTTAAATCACGCCATCCAAATTGCAGACAGTGCAAAATAAACACTACCTCATAATTCTTTATGGGGCAAACAGTTTTCCGGGATGTGATGCTATTCTCCCTCACCTCAACCCTCTCCCATTGAGGGAGAAGGTGCCCTATGTAGCTTATGCCAGCTCCTGAGCTATGGCGTCTGCCACCTTTATTCCGTCCAGGGCGGAGCTTACGATCCCTCCTGCGTAGCCCGCCCCCTCGCCGCAGGGGTAGACCCCCATCGTGCTGACGGATTGAAAATTTTCCCCCCTCATAATCCTTACCGGGGCCGATGTCCTCGTCTCCACACCTATGAGGGTCGCCTCGCGGCTCACAAAGCCCTTCATCTTCCTTCCGAAGACGGGCAACGCCTCCATGAGGGCATCTGTGACAAAAGAGGGGAGACACCCTTTGAGATCGACGGGCTCAATAGAAGGGAGAAAGCTCGATTTATTAAGGTCATACCCCTTTCCACCCTCCATAAAAGCGGCGAGGTTCTGTGCCGGAGCGCTGTAGTTGCCGCCGCCCGCCCTGAAGGCAGCCTCTTCCCATCTTCGCTGGAACGCTATGCCGCCAAGTGGTCCTCCAGGCTCACCAGGGGCAAAGTCTTCCGGCCTTACGGTGACAACCAGGGCGCTGTTTGCATAGAGGGAATCCCTCTTTGACAGGCTCATGCCGTTTACGACGAGCCTTCCCGGCTCGGACGAGGCGTTTACAACCATCCCCCCGGGACACATGCAGAAGGAGTAGACCGAGCGCCCCATCTCCTTCATTGTGTGCTTGAGCACATATTCTGAAGGGGGGAGCCTGTCATGCCCGCAGCTCGGGCCGTACTGTATCTTGTCAACGAGCCGTTGCGGGTGCTCCACCCTGAGTCCTATTGCGAAGGGCTTTGCCTGCATTTCCACGCCTGCCGATTCAAGCATGCCGTAGGTGTCCCTGGCGCTGTGCCCTATGGCGAGGACAAGACGGTCCGCCCGCATCTCTTCCTCGTCGTTAATGACTAATGAACCAAGGGCGCCGCCTCCCGTTTCGACGCCGCTAAGTTTGGTACTGAAACGGATCTCGCAGCCCCGTTCTATGAGGAGCCTTCTCAGGCTGACGATTACCGATCTGAGCCTGTCCGTCCCTATGTGAGGTTTGGCGAGGTATTTTATCTCCTCGTCGGCCCCGGCATCGACCAGAGCCTGCAGGATGTAGTCGATCCTCGGGTCGTCCACCCTGGTCGTCAGCTTGCCGTCGGAAAATGTCCCCGCCCCCCCTTCTCCGAACTGGACGTTGCTTTCAGGGTCGAGCCTCCGCTCCTTCCAGAAGGAGTCCACATCCTTCACCCGCTCGGCAAGGGGCCGTCCCCTTTCTAAAATAAGGGGGGCCAGGCCGTACTCCGTCATGCGGAGAGCCGCAAAGAGCCCCGCCGGGCCGGCGCCTACCACAACGGGCCTGAGCTTCGACTTAAGCCGTGGGAAGCTCATGGCGGACACTTTTTCGATGCGCCTGATATGGCCAGAGCCGCCTGCCGACTCAAAATCTATTAAGGCGCCACCTGCGACATCCACATCGAGGGTATAGACGTAATGTATGGAACTCTTTTTCCTGGCATCGAGAGACTTCCTGACGATCCGGCAGGAGAGTATCTGCTCCAGCGGCACTGCGAGACGGAGCGCACACTTTTGGGAGAGGAACGATTCGTCCTCGTCGAGTGTGAGAGATATTGCGGTAAGACGTAAGAGCATGGTCTCTGGCTGACGGTCGGCTTAACCCTTTTCGGGGCCGAAAGGCCTAAGGGTAATGATGAGCTGGGGCAATAGGGTGAGCGCGGCTACGAGGGCTATCACCATGGCCAGAACAGTCAGCAGACCGAAGTATATGCTGGGTATGAAATTGGAAAATACGAGTATGGAAAAACCTATTACGATGGTGACTGAGGTGTAATACATGGCATAGCCGATGCTGCGGTGGCAGCGATGCATGGTCTCCATATAGTTGCAGCTGTAGGCAAATTCCTTTCTGAATCTGTGAATGTAATGGATTGTATCATCGACGGCTATGCCCACGCTTATCGCTGCGATGGTAATTGTCATCATATCGAGCGGGATGCCTGCCCAACCCATGAAGCCGAGGACCGTCCCTACCGATAGAAGGTTCGGCGCTATTGCAATAAAAGAGATCTTAAAGGATCTGAAAAGGACCATAAACATAAGCATAAGCACTACAACAACGGCTCCAAGCGTCAGGATCTGCGAATTAAAGAGGCTCTGCAGCATATTGTTATAGAGAACAACCAGACCGGCAAGTTTCACATCCTCCTTAGGAAGACCGAGCTTTCCGCTCATATCTCGCCTGATTCTTTTCAGCAGTTCGTTACGGCGCAGGTTCTTATCTGAATCCCTCACCCGGATTGAAAATCGGACCTGGTTGTCATCAACGGAAACGTAAGGGGTAAGGATGATCTTACGAAACTTCTCAGGCAGTTCGTTATAGATAAGCGCAAGTTTAAAATTATCAAGAGGCTCACCTTCATTGATTGTCCTGCCAACCTTAAGCATCGTTCCAAGAGACATGACCTTGCCCGTTTCAGGGATGGAATCCAGATAGTCATGAATCTTTTCCACCTCTTCCATTTTGCGCGATGTAAACCAATACTGAGCCTTCCCGCTTTCAGCCTCGAACTCCTCCTCAAATTCATCAAAATCTTCATCTGACTTACTGTTTCCTGAGTTCTCAGGCAAGGCTGCGGCCTCGTCCTCCCTGAAATCAACAACCACGTCAAGAGGGGTGGTCCCTCCCAGTTGTTTGTCTATTACGGACATGCCCTGGTATATCTCCGTAGTCTTCTTGAAATAGTCTATAAAGCTGTTCTCAACTATCAGCATGGAGCCGCCCGTAATACCTCCCATCAATAAAAGGGCGCTAAGCCACAGAATCAGCTTGCCATGAGACTCGGTGAAACGGGCCAGCAGCTTGGTGAGTATAAAGTGGCTCTCGAAGGCCGTATTAGGCGGTCTCTTTTCCATAAGCATAAGTACCGTTGGAAATAGAAGAAAGGTCAGCACCAGCGATACGCCTATCCCTGCACTCATCATCCATCCGAAGTTGATTACGGGCAGTATATTGCAGAGGATAAGGGAGCTAAAACCGGCCATAGTTGTAATTACTGCGAAGAAGCAGGGTTTGGCCATTGATGTGACCGTATCTAGTATGAGCTGACGCTGTTCTTCGCCTGGATTGGCAGCCAGCAGCTCCCTGTAGCGGACTATGAGGTGAATAGTAACGGCCATGGTGATGATGATCTGGATGGAGATGAAGTTTGACGATATTACCGTCACCTCCCATCCGAACATGCCGAGCAGGCCCGACGTGGAAACAACAGAAAAAAGGCAGCAAAGCAGCGGGATAAGTATCCATCGCTTCTGCCTGAATATAATCCAGAGCGTAACAACAAGAAAGAGCATGACCCCCGTGCCGAAGATCTTGAGATCGTTTTTCACATAGGTTATGAGATCGTCCGAGATCATACTGACCCCGCCAAGAAAGAGGTCGGCCTCCTCACGGTGACCGTCCATGACCTTCCTCACAAGGGCGATATTGTCATGCTGTTTTATACGCAGCTTGTCCCTGTGTATCTTGAAGTTCTTAAGCACTTCGTCAAGTTCCGATCTTTCAGCCTTGCTTATCCCGCCCGACCTCAGCCTGTCTTTTAGTTCATTGCGACGGTTTAGAAGGCTGCGGAACAGCTCATCTTCGGGAAGGTTGACCTGAATGGCCGTCGTCTTGAAGTCGGGACTAACCATAAGGTTGCGGTAGATAGGGCTGGTAAGCAACTCCTTTTTGGCCAGTTCCATATCGGTCTCGGGGGACTCAAGCGTCCTGACGTTATTTACCATTTCCTTGACAGGCATGGGAGGGCTTTCGAGAAGCGGAATATCAAGGATGGAGACTACAGATTCCACCCCCTTAAGGGCGGTCAGTTCATCCTTAAGCCGTTTCAGGTTTTTAAGTGTAAAGTCTGAAAGAAGGTCTTCTTTCGGCGTGTAAGTAATTATGAGATAATCGGGGCTTCCGTAGCGGCTATTGACCTCACGGGTAAAGCGCAGGTCCTTGTCATCTTCAAGGACGAGAGTCTCGGCCGAGGCATCGACTTCCAGTTTTCTCGCCTCATAGCCGAGAAAGGCTATAAGGAGAACTATGAGCGTAAGAACGGTGCGCGGATAGACCAGTATCCACCTGTCATATAAGTTTTTCAGCATAAGCTATAGATGGCTACTTCTTTTCCTCATCCTCAGAGAAGTCGCCCTTTTTCCTCAATTCCGCCATCAGGTCATCAATGGTTCCGTCTCTCAATAGACCGTCGAATTGTGATTTTTCAGTCGTTACGGTGCTAACTCCCGCTATCTCTAAATCATATATCAGCCAGCCCTTAGGCGACTCGTAGAACTTATAGACGATCTCCATTTTGTTTTCTTTCAGATCAAGGTATGTCGCGATATGGACTTTTTTCCCCTTTTCAACGGGACTGTCATAAATCATATCCTCGCCATTGTAAAGATCAAGTTTCCTCAAATAGGAACGCTGTAGTTTTTTCGTAAAGAGGTCGTAATATTCCTCCCTCCTTTCAGCAGGAAGGCGGGACCAATTTTTTTTACCCAGGCTCAGCTTGCCTATGAGCTGAAAGTCAAAAACAGGATTTACCAGCTCCAGTATCAAGTCATCTTTCACTGCCTTGTCCAGCTTCTTATCGTTAAGGATATGAAGCACCTTGTCTATCTTTGTCTTCAGCAGTGTCTCAACTTCAGCCGTCCTGCCTGCCGCAGCAGGAGGAGAAAAAACCATCATAAATAGTAGAGCATAAAGTAAGCCTTTCATATTCACTCCTCAATTTTCTTTTTTCTATTTTGTTCGTAAACGTCTCTTAAAAAAGTATAAAGGTCCAAGGCATCCGACCTCAAGGTCTCATACTCACCTATATGAAGAGATGTATTATTCATTACATCATATGACCGAATAGCCAGTTCGTCAAGATCGGTTTCAACAAGCTTGTTAGGGTTTGCATAATAATCTGGCACCATACCGACAAGGTCCCTGACATTTGAAGGTCCAAAAAATGGCAGTACTACTGGAAATCCTCCTCCTACACCGTAATAACCAAGAGTCTGACCAAAATCTTCCGGATAAGCTTCAAGACCCCACCACTCCTTTGCCGGATCTGTTAAACCCAGTATGCCCACCGTTGAATTTACGCAAAAACGGCTTAGTTCAACGCCGGCGCCTTTGAATTTAAATTGCAGTATATTGTTGGCAAAGCGGACCGGAAAAAGAATATTTTCAAAAAACCTGCCGACAGCAAGGCGTGCAGGTTCAGGCACAATGTAACGATATCCTCTGGCAACAGGCTTTACAAGCCAAAAGTAGAGTTTGTCGTTAACGCCTGTCATAAGGCGATTATATCCAACCAGAGGATCAAAAACATCCTTAATAGCCTTATCCTCGAACTCGTCTCCGAATTCGTCGATAAATTCATCGTCAAATTCATCTTTCTGATCATAAAGATCCCAGGCGCCGGCAACGACGCTTATGTCCAGAGCCGCCAGAGATACCTCCTCTTTTGCTCCTTTCTTGGCACGATAAGCTGATAGATCCGGGCTGTCTCCCACATTAGCGCTATTGTAAGCCGCGCTATTGGAATACTCTTTTTTTACCGCCTTAAGTGGTGTACAGCCGATGATCAAGAAAACTAAAAGCAGTGAATATTTTTGGACAAAATCTTTCATTTTTCAGACAGTCCAAACTCCTCCCAACGCTCACTTACCTTTTTCACAATTTCATCGCTCATTTTTATCGGTCTCCCCCATTCCCGCGTAATTTCGGAACCGATCTTGTTTGTGGCATCTATCCCCAGCTTGGAGCCAAGAGAATCAAGCGGTGCTACAAAATCTAGGTAATCTATAGGGGTTCTATCAATCATGGTCATGTCCCTTGCAGGATCGACTCTCGTAGATATCGCCCAGATTACATCTTTCCAGGACCTTACATCTATATCATCATCAACAACAATGACATATTTTGTATACATAAACTGACGAAGAAAGCTCCATACTCCCATCATGACCCGCTTTGCATGGCCGGGATATTCCTTCTTTATGGAGACTACGGCCATCCTGTAAGAACATGCCTCCATAGGGAGATGAAAGTCTATAATTTCCGGAAATGCCTGTTTGAGCAGAGGCACGAAGATCTCATTGAGCGCCAGCGCCAATATTGCCGGTTCATCGGGTGGACGTCCGGTAAATGTGCTGTGGTAGATCGGATCTCTTCTGTGGGTTATGCACTTGATTTTAAATACCGGGAATGGCTCGGCGGCATTGTAATAACCGGTATGGTCGCCGTATGGCCCCTCTGGCGCCGTTTCCTCCATACTTACCTCCCCTTCGAGAATTATCTCGGCAGAGGCGGGCACTTTAAGCGGGACCGTCTTGCACTGAACAAGCTCAACTTTTTCGCCCCTAAGGAGACCGCCGAAGGAATACTCCGACAGTGTTTCGGGAACGGGAGTGACGGCGGCTAATATTGTGCCGGGATCTGCACCTATTGCAACGGCACAGGGCGTATTTCTGCCGAGAGCCTTCCATTTTTCGTGATGAATAGCGCCCCCCCTGTGATGGAGCCATCGCATAATGGTTTTATCTTTGCCAAGCACCTGCATCCGGTATATGCCCACGTTGTGCATATCCGTGTCAGGGTCTTTAGTAACGACAAGAGGCCAGGTAATTAATGGCGCAGGCTCACCGGGCCAGCAGGACTGTATTGGGAATTTGCCAAGATCTATATCGGCCCCCTCAAGGACTACCTCCTGACACTTCCCCTTTGACAGCATTTTAGGGGGCATATTCAGCATCTGCTTTAAGACCGGGAGTTTGCCGAGGGCGTCACGAAATCCCTTTGGAGGCTCGGGTTGCTTCAGGTAAGCCAGGAGCTCTCCAACCTCTTTGAGTTCGCCAGACTTTTTCCCAAGCGCCAGTTCGACCCTTTCCACTGTGCCGAAGAGATTAGCCAATACTTTAATATTACTCCCGGTTACTTTTTCAAAAAGAAGCGCAGGCCCACCTTCTTCCAAAACCCGTTTTTGGATCTCCGTCATCTCAAGCTCAGGATCGACCTCGGCCTTAATCCTCAGGAGTTGATTATTTTTTTCAAGAAATTTTATAAATTCTCTAAGATCGTTAAAAGCCAATTAAATCTCCTTAGTCTAAAGCAGTTCCATCATCTTGTGGGTCTGAGGTATAAGCCTTACATTATTTAAACGGCTTGAAGCCATAGCATGCAGATCCAATAGCCGCCCGGCCCCAACCTTGTCCTTCACTCCGGCACAAGGTGTAACCGGCTGGATTACAAGTGGAACATCTGCATCCTCCTCTGCCAGAAAATCCACCGCCTCCATGAATTCATCATCCGATGTATGAGCCACAACAACAAGCTTTATGAAAAGCTCCTTTTGCCTGGCTACACTTAAAAACTTACGATGCCGCTCCCACTGAGGCTCGATGGATGCTGCGCCGGGCAGCTTTATATCCATGGAAATTATATCGACGTAATCGATTATATCCTTAAGCTCTTCATAAAGCGTTCCGTTCGTCTCCAGATATATTTTAAAATCTCTCTTTAACTGTGGAAGCCATATTCCAAGAAACCTGCTCTGCAAAAGCGGCTCCCCCCCTGTCAAACTGATAGAATGGTTTAAGCCCGTCACGGTTTCAAAAGAGGAGATTATATCGTTTAAGGTCTTTACATCAAGAGGATTTGGCAGCTTATAAAAATCTCCCTTCCCAGGCGTCCGCTCTATAAGACAGCTCCTTACGTCCTTAAGGCTTCTTGGCGTATCGCAATAGACGCACTCAAGATTGCATGAAAAAAAGCGGACAAATATCTGCCTGTACCCTGCATAAGCGCCTTCTCCCTGTATAGATGAAAAGAGTTCAACTATATTGGCGCCATCGGACAAAACTATTTTACACCCCTTACCTTACACCTTGCAGACCTTGCACCGGCCATCTCTGAGGCAAACATATCGAGTATCCTTGCCGCAAATTGAGATTCTTCAATTCCATAATCATAAAGCCCCCTGGTCTCTACAGGGGTATTTTTTGAGCTTATGTTTACCCCTGCATGAATCATGAAAGACACGGGGCTCGATGTTGCTATTGAAACAGACAGCTTGGCCTTCCCTTCATAGATATCGTCGCCTTCCCTTACAAGTTTTGCGCCTGAAAGTGATGAAATCTCATCCTTTATTATAGCCATGAGCAATCTTTGCTTCAAAATAGCCCTTTCAAGGTCGCCGCAAAAAAACTCAGCTATAAAGTGAAGCATATTTTCACTATATATGGGAGCGTTATTTTTTATATCCGTAATATCGACAAGATCATCGACAGTTACTTCACATTCCCCGCAAAATGACAGAAGAGAATCGCCCTGAAGGCTAAAGCGATCATAGGCAAAATGAGACCTTAGCTCCTTCCCGGTATATTTAATTTTCTCTTGAACAAACAAGGTCTTCAATATGTTAAAACCTCAACAACTTAATTCCTACTTATTATCATAAAAAGCATCAAAATCAAAGAAAAGAAACAAAGGCACTCCGAAAATAAAAAAGGCCGCATTCAATAATGAAAGCGGCCTTTTTCTTAACTTGGCTCCCTGGGCTGGACTCGAACCAGCGACAAGGTGATTAACAGTCACCTGCTCTACCAAACTGAGCTACCAGGGAACAAACTCTTTTATTGTCAGTGGCTCTTTTTAAGCTCTATAAGCACAAGCTTTGAGATAGCCTTCAAAGTCTCAAAAACGCCCTCTCCCGTTGCTGCACAAGCCTCAAGGTCGGTAGCGGTTCCATTAGGATTTAATAATTTCCTAAGCTCCTCAACTGGAGCGGCATTAGGAAGATCCCTCTTGTTATACTGAATTACAAAGGGAATCTTGTCCAGATCAAAGCCCTGCTCCTTTAGGTTGACATGCAAGTTGTCAAGGCTCTCAATATTGGCCTCCATTCGCTCCACCTGCGAATCTGCAACAAAAACGACGCCGTCAACACCTTTCAAAATCAGTTTCCTGCTGGCATCATAAAACACCTGTCCCGGAACCGTATATAGATGAAATCTGGTCTGAAACCCCCTGATTTCCCCCAGCGAAAGCGGCAGGAAGTCAAAAAACAAGGTCCGCTCAGTCTCTGTTGCAAGGGAAATCATCTTCCCCTTTGCATCAGGATTGGTTTTCCCATAAACATGCTGCAGATTAGTCGTCTTGCCACAAAGCCCGGGACCATAGTAGACTATCTTGCAGTTTATTTCTCTGGATGCATAATTTATAAACGACATATAACTAGATCCCTTTAACTAAATAGATTATCTATGTCGTCGTCGGTTATCTCGGCAAAAGGCGACTCTCCTGAAGCAACCTGGCTCTCCGCTTTCTTTGCAAGCGCCTCAAAGATCTTTCCAAGCTCCTCGCTAGCCTTTTTCACCCTTAGCCGCACAAGCCCAAGAGAAGACCTCTGATCAAAGATAACAAGCAAGATAACTCTTCCACCAACTATTGAAATGTGAATATTGTCTCTTTCACCCTCATGAAACTGAATTGAGAACTCTTTTTCACCCAGCAGCTTAGCCAAACCACCTGTAGCTGCGATATTGCCGGCAGTTAAAGATGCAAGCGAGGTAGCATCAAGACCTTCCGTCTCTCCACTGCTCGATATGAGCTGACCATTCTTGTCGACAACAAAGACAACCTTGGCATTCGCCTCTTTGTTGAGCTTGTCTATTATGGCGCTGACCTGCTTGGATTCCTCCTCATACATTACCAACTGAGGATTAGCCATATCATACCTCTCTTTGAATTAATAAAACGCTAACAGAAAGGAAATATAACAGATGGACTGCTAAATGGCAACTTTTTTTTGCCGCAAATCCCTCTATAATCCCGGATGTTCGCTCATCGCCTTTATCCGGCACCACCTTCTGTCTATCTCTTTTTCTATTGACTCCAGAAGGTCCTTGTTTTCAGGTTTTATAAGATGCCTGGTCTTACCCATCATCTTAAGCCATTCGGAAGCCGACACCTTATTACCCTTCGCTTCAGGGTCATAGTTAAGCGTCGTCTTTCCGTACTCAACCTCATAGAGAGGGAAGAAGTTACAATCTATCGCCTTCTGGCAAACTACAGCGCCCATATCGTCTGCACTCGCCCAGTTCAGGGGGCAGGCGGACAAAATCTTTCCGTAGACGAGTCCGTCTTTTGCGTATTCACTCGCCTTGGCAGCCTTCTTCATCAAGTCCTTGTAATCGGCCTCACTGGCGGTAAATACGTACGGTATATGTGTCGCAGCCATGATCTGGGCCGTATCCTTGTGATGAGTACCCTTACCGACCTGGAATGGCCCCACATTGGAAGTAGAGGTCCTGTGTCCTTTAGGCGTTGAGAAAGAGAGCTGGCTGCCCGTATTCATATACCCCTGATTATCATACTCGATAATTATAAATTTGTGATTCCTCACGGCAGCACCGATAGTCGGCCCCATACCTATGTCGTTTCCACCGTCACCGGTGATCATAACAAATGTGATTTCAAGGTCCTTGGCTATCTCGCCGCGCCTCTTTCTCTCTTCGAACATCTCGACGACGCCGCTCATGGTTGCAGCGCCGTTCTGGAAAAGGTTGTGAATATAGGTAGACCTGTGAGCAGAATAAGGATAGCCCGTCGTCACAACCATGCCGCAGCCTGTATGCCAGAGGGTAACTACAAAACCGTCTATCGCCTTCATGAACTGATCGACATTCGGGAATATTCCGCATCCGGGACAGGCGCCGTGCCCTGCAGCTATCCTCTTGGGACGGCCCGCCACATTCCTTGCGTTGATGGCGCCCACCTTAACGGTGCCGTCTTCGTTTCTCGTCTTCTTGATCTCGGGAAAGGAAAGCTCCTCAAGAGTAAGCGGATTACTAACCTTCTCCATCTTGAGTCCTTTTTCGCCGGCATTTGCTCCATGATAGGCATAAGGGATCTCAACCTTCCCTGACTTTGCCGCCTCGCAGGCATGGTTAAGCAGTTCCTCTGCATCCTCAAGGAAGAACTCCTTGCCGCCAAGTCCGTAGATACGGCTGAGAACGATAGTTTTATTATCGGCGTCATCCTTAAGGGCAGCCTTGACCTCCAGAGTCATATTACCGCCCCAGCCTCCGTAGGTATCCTGTCTGTCGGCAACGCAGAGCGCCTTAACATTTTTAAAGACCTTCTGTATCTCTTCCTTCGGGAAAGGCCTTATTACGTTAGGTATAACGAGTCCCACCTTCTTACCCTGCTCTCTAAGCTTGTCTACGGCAACCATGGCAGTATCTCCCGCCGAGTTGAGGATAAAGAGCGCCGTATCGGCATCCTCCATTTTGTAGGTAGTAAGCATGTCGTATTTTCTGCCGGAAATCTCACCGTACTCCTTGAGTATTTCGGGAAGTACCCTGTAGGCGGCTATCGTAGCTTCAGATTGCTGCGCCTTGTTGTTGATAAGGTCATCGTTCATGTATGTGCCGAAGGAAACGGGGTTCTCGGGATCGACAGAGGTATGCTCCGCCTCGAACTTGCCGATGAAATCCTGAACGACCTGGGAATCTTCGAAATACTCGGTCCTTCTCTTCTGGTGACTTGTAAAGAATCCGTCATAGCAGACGATGACCGGAAGCCTTACGTCCTTATGCTCGCCCCACTTCACGGCAATAATGTTCATGTCATAGACCATCTGGGGGTCCTTCGCAAGGAGAACGAGCCAGCCCGTATTCAGGGCCATCATGATATCGCTATGATCGCAGCGTATATTAAGCGGTCCGGAAACAGTCCTTGCCGCTATATCAAGGACCATGGGGAGACGTGTACCGGCCTGAACGGGAAGCTGCTCAAGTGCGTAGAGAAGTCCGTTTGCGCTTGTTGCATTGAAAACCCTTCCTCCGGCCGTGGTAGCGCCATAACAGATGCCTGCCGCTCCATGCTCTCCGTCACCGGGCACCATCATCACATCATGCTCACCTTCCGCCTTCATCGCATCGAGTGTTTCAGCCACCTCTGTAGAGGGGGTTATGGGGTAATAACCCATAACGTGGAAGTTTATATGCTTGGCCGCCAGTGCAGCCATCTCATTACCGTTCTTTAGTGTTATAGCCTGTTTTTTCATCTATTTTCCCTCTTTAAGATGTTCTGATTCAAGTCCTGTGGTAAGGGCATCATGCTTACATATAACTACGCACTTGAGACAGCCCTTGCAGTACTGGTAGTTTATCCTCTGCAGAGTCACAGTCTTTTTACCCGACTTCAAGGTATCCTCTTCCCACTCAAAACAGTAATCGGGACAGGTAAGGTCGCACTCTCCACAATTTACACACTTATCCTTGTGAAAAACAGGTATGTATCCCTGCCTGCAGGCGGTGTTATCTTTAAGCACAGTATTCCCCGGATTGGTTACCATGCCTCCCTTAGGGGCATTTTCATAGCCAAGTTTGGGGACAACCCTCTCAAAGGGTCTGATCGGAAAGCGCTCGTCAGTCTCGAAGGTCTCAAAGACGATATTTTCTGCGCCGAGGTCAAAAGCTTTAAGGTTTCCAGGCATGGCTGCAGCATACTTCCTTCCGAAGGCCTTTTCCATGGCAGCCTTTATCGCGTCCGGCGTCAGGAAACCGCTCGCCTTGGATATGGAGCCGAGAAGGACCGTGTTGATCCTGCTCTTTGAATCTATGGCAGCCTGAAGCGCGTCAACGCAGCCGATAGTTCCGGCTCGCATTTTTAAAATCTCCCTCATCTCGGCAGGTGTCTTCTTGGTATTAACGATAACCGTAGTTTCATCGGTTATGCCCATAGTAACGGTAGGGTCATTAAGAAGAGTTTCATGAAATATTACCAGCATGTGCGGCCTTTCAACTGGGCTGTTCACCCTCACAACGGTATCGACATCGCAGAACCTGGCGAAGGCCTTTACGGGGCTTCCTTTTTTCTCCGAACCGTAGCTTGAAAAACTGGCTCCGTTCAGCCCCATCTCCAGGATACCGGCTTCAGCAATAATCTTGCCGGAAACGTTTGCGCCCAGTCCGCCCACACTTTCCATGCGAATCTCGTAAAAGCCGAGCTCATTTTTATTTGGCAATATACTTCCCATTGAGTTCTCCTAATTTTTATTAAGCCCCGACGGGCGGTATTAAATTTCCCTGCGTCCTTCTATCGCTCTTGATACGGTAGCCTCGTCAAAATACTCCAGCTCCCCCCCCATCGGAAGCCCTTGAGCCAGCCGCGTCACCTTCACATCAAAAGGCTTCAACAACCTTGCTATGTATAGTGCAGTCGTCTCCCCCTCCACTTTAGGATTAGTCGCTACAATGACCTCCCTGACATCATTACCCAAAACCCTTTCCACAAGGCGTTTCAGATTGAGGTCATCCGGCCCCACACCGTCAAGCGGGGAGAGAACGCCGTGCAAAACATGATAGAGCCCTTTATATTCTGCAGTTTTCTCTATTGCAGCGACATCCTGTGGCTCTTGTACCACACAGATGAGATCCCTGGATCGCCTTTCATCCCTGCAAAGCAGGCAGGGATCGATATCCGTAATATTAAAGCATTCCGAGCAGAGCCGGATCTTTTTCTTAACCGCCAAAATAGCGTCAGCCAAAGAGCACGCATCCTCTCCCGAGGATCTCAATATATAAAAAGCAAGCCTCGTAGCCGTTTTTGCGCCAACACCTGGAAACTTTGAAAGTTCCCTTATAAGCCTTTCAATCGGTTTCGCAAAAATAGCCATCCGTCACGATTTATTTTTAATCTTAATGAAATAACAAAATAAGCGTTTAAAGTCAACAGCAATCAGAACAGACCCGGAATATTCATGCCGCCGGTAAGCTTGCCCATTTCAGAAGCCAACAGCTCCTGAGATTTCCTCAAGCCCTCGTTTACCGCAGCCTCTATAAGGTCCTGCAACATCTCAATATCCGTCGGATCGACAACATCTTTTTCAATCTTGATAGAAACAAGCTGCTGTTTCCCGTTTACCACGGCAGTAACCATCCCACCACCGGAGGCAGCCTCCACGATCTTGGTTGCCGCCTCTTCCTGCAACTTCGCCATCTGCTCCTGCATTTTTTGAGCCTGCTTAAGCATGCCCGCCATACCTTTAGACATCTTTCCTCCCGAACAATTTATTCGTTAAAATTTAATTCCGTCTTGATTTCTTTTATATTACCCTGAAAAACGGCGAGAGATTCCATAACTAAAGGATGCTCTTCAGCCTCTTTTTTTAATTTTCTACTAAGGTCAGACTCTTTTTTTTTTCGTTCTTCATGGATAGAGTTGATCTTTTCGACATCCTTTTGGAGCGACCCGACCTTAAAAACTCTCTCCTTCCCGAAATATTCTTTGGCATATCCCTGCAAGAGGTCAAGAGTCTCCCCATCACTTACCCTGTCTATAGAAAATGATTCCTCAAAGGCTATGGATATGATATCGGCATCCATACTTTCAAGATGAGCGCTTTCCAGGATAGAGCCAAGAGGCTTCCTATCGGTTTTCACAAGAGCAACGAAGCCATTCCAGTCTTTCTTCTTATTAACTTCCTGCACCGGAGCATCTGCATGCGACGCGAAATCTTCCAAAGGCGCCGGTTCGAATTGATACTCTTCAGGGTCACTCCTTGCGATGGGCGGGCTTTCGGGCTTCTCATCTGGAGCATTCAAGGGTGCGGCAGGAGTTAAAGTCGCCTTCCTGGAAGGTAAAGAGGGCGTCATGCTGCCGTCCGCCTGCGTCTTGACGGCGTCTAAAAGCTTATCTATATCCCTTAAAGAACCAAGCATTGCCAACTTAAGAAGCAGCATTTCAAGAGAGACCTTGGGGTGAAGAGCCCTTAATACATCTTCCATTCCGCGCGCCATTACATCGAAATAAAGATGGAGGCTTTCGAGGTTTACGTCGGCAACAACACTCTTCATTCTATCGATTTCATCGATGGTAGACTCAATGAGTCCGACAGAATCGGGAGCCACCTTCAAGACGGCGAGATTCCTCAAGTATTCAAGAAGCTCCCTGCCAAACTCCTTCACGTCCCAGCCATAGGTGAAGAGTCTTTCTACAAGTTCAAGGCATTTTCCCGGATCATTATTTAAAACAGCGACGGCAGCCTCCTGAATGAGGGCAAGATCTATAACGCCTAAAACATCTATCACATCTTCATCGGATATACTGCTTCCCGAAAAAGATATTACCTGGTCAAGAAGGCTTTGGGCGTCGCGCATTCCGCCATCTGCCTCTCTTGCAATAATCATAAGGCTCTTTTCACTTATTTCGAGCTTCTCTTCCGAAGCAATACCTTTCAATCTGTCATAAATCAGCCTGACGGGAATCCTTTTAAAATCAAAGCGCTGACACCTGGAGAGAATAGTCCCGGGGATTTTATGAGGTTCCGTCGTTGCGAAAATAAAAATTACGTGGGATGGTGGTTCTTCAAGGGTCTTGAGAAGCGCGTTAAAGGCGCTGGTGGAAAGCATGTGGACTTCATCTATGATATAAATCTTTTTCCGGCAGGAAGAAGGGAGGTAATTTATCCCTTCCTTAAGATCACGAACATCATCGACACTTGTATTTGAAGCGCCGTCTATCTCATGGACATCGACGGACGCTCCACTTGCGATCTCTCTGCAATGAGTGCACTCATTGCAGGGCTGTACCGTTGGCCCTTTTTCACAATTCAGCGCCTTTGCCAGTATCCTGGCGGCAGAGGTCTTGCCGACCCCCCTTGCCCCGGTAAAGAGATATGCATGGGCCACCCGTTCGCTGCTGATGGCGTTCTTGAGCGTCCGCGTTACATGTTCCTGCCCCACTATATCTTCAAAGCTTTGGGGCCTCCATTTCCTGGCAAGAACTAGATATGACATTTGCGCTTTAGCCTAACCTTAGAAATTAGGAATAAATTCGAGATAAAAAACGATTATTATTGGTAGCTGGACTGGTCTGCGTCACCCAGAGATTGACGTTGCCGCTGCTTCCTTCCGGACCTGACGGGGTTCACGACCCTCTGCCGCGCAGGGCCCAGCTACCAACAATAAGCGCATTGACAAATAATCGACAATTAAATACTCAAGAACTATCTTTCAAAACGGAAGCATTATCAGACAAAGCAGTCTCTTTACCCTTTTTCCTCAAACCTTTGAAAAATCGCTTAAGGAGTTCACTACATTCAGGGCCCCTAACCCCCGAAAGAACATCAATACGGTGATTCAGCCTTTCCTCGGAAGCTATATTATAAAGAGAACCAACCGCTCCGGTCTTCGGGTCAACAGCTCCAAAAACCAGGCGGTCCACCCTCGCAAGGATTGCAGCGCCGATACACATAGTGCATGGCTCAAGAGTAACGTAAAGCGTCAGGCCGCTAAGACGCCAACTGTCTATCGCTGCCGATGCCGCACGTATTGCAACAATCTCGGCATGCGCAGTGGGATCCTTATCTCCCTCAATCCCGTTACATCCCCGCCCGACAACCTCGGCATCACGAACTATAATCGCACCGACAGGAACCTCATCCTTTGAAAAAGCCTTTTTGGCTTCCTCGAGGGCTAGCCCCATAAAATAATGGTCAATATCTCTTTGGTCTGCCTTATTTATTGTAAGTTGCGTAACTGTCAAAGGAAAGCTGCTGCATCATCATGCCTTGGCATCATTAAAAATGGCGCGCCCTGAGAGATTCGAACTCCCGGCCTACTGATTCGTAGTCAGTCACTCTATCCAGCTGAGCTAAGGGCGCAAAATTAATCTTTATTTAATTTACAGCTATCCCCTCTATGAGGGTAATACTATATTTTGGATGCATAAAGGCATGAGTCGTCGGATAAAGGGTGAAAAGCCATCCCTTGAATATTTGCTCCCCACCTTCATAAACCTCAATCTGAGCCGCAGGATTCTCCAACTCGTTCGATCTTGACGTAATAATCGGCACATTCATCTGAAAGGCGGGAAGAAAATTAAGAGCCTTTATCTTTATTCCGGAATCGCCGATCTCCTTTTCGCCACCTATATTGACTGTATACCTTGCCGCCTTAGCTGACATAAAGTCGATTACTTCCACCCTTATCGCCTTCCATGCAGACAGAATCTCATTCGGCACTTCTACCCTGGCAGGAGCGGCCACAACTTGCGGCTGCCCTTGCGGCACATCAAGGGCCCCATGAGGACTTTGAGCGACATCTTTTTTTTCACTACAGGCCAGAGACAAGGCGGACAGCACAACCACAAAAAGGCACAATAAAACACTTTTTTTCACAAGCTCTAACCCTTTCATAACTTCCAAAGCTTAAGATCGGCCTACTTCAAATGGCGGAGAGGGAGGGATTCGAACCCTCGGTCCATCTTACGACAAACACACGCTTAGCAGGCGCGCTCCTTCGGCCTCTCGGACACCTCTCCGCATTCAAGCTAAATAATTTAAAAGAACAACTCTTGTATAGAAATAGTTGCAAGCAATAAAAATATAGCGGACCAATCCCTGACGCCAAATGGCGGAGAGGGAGGGATTCGAACCCTCGGTACCTTGAGAGTACACACGCTTTCCAAGCGTGCTCCTTCGGCCACTCGGACACCTCTCCGGGATTATCAGCACCAGATGAACAAGCTCTAATCCAAAATAAAATTGGCGGAGGAGGTAGGATTTTGTTTCGCAAGAATCGCCCGAAGAAGAATCCCTGCGAAGACTTGATTTCGAACCCTACGCTACAGCTTCCGCTGTGTGGGTCCTCATCCTGTCATCGTCCCCGCCATATCAAACTCCCCGTAAAAAGGGAGCATATCCTTAAAATTGGCGGAGGAGGTAGGATTCGAACCCACGGAACTTGCGTTCAACGGTTTTCAAGACCGCCGCCTTCGACCACTCGGCCACTCCTCCGCAACAAAACAAAAACTATTTTCTTTTTTCTATCTTTTCCTGCCCGCCCATATAGGGTCTCAGCGCTTCCGGTATCATAACAGTTCCATCGGCCTGTTGGCAATTCTCAAGTATGGCAAGAAGCGTTCTTCCAACGGCAAGACCGGAACCGTTCAGGGTATGGACAAAATCGGTCTTTTTTGCGCCTTCCGGCCTATACCTGATCCCCGCCCTTCTCGCCTGAAAATCTTCAAAATTGCTGCATGACGATATCTCGCGGTAGCAGTCCTGCCCCGGAAGCCAGACCTCTATATCGTAGGTCTTGGCCGCGGAAAAACCGACATCTCCCGTACAGAGCATAACAACCCTGTATGGAAGCTTCAACCTTTTTAAAACTTCCTCGGCATTAAGCAGAAGTTTTTCCAGCTCGTCATAAGAGTCTTCAGGCTTTGAAAATTTAACCATCTCCACCTTGTTAAACTGGTGCTGCCTGACCAGACCCCTTGTGTCCTTCCCGTAGGAACCGGCCTCCTTTCTAAAGCATGGCGTATAAGCTACAAAACAGGTCGGCAGCTCGGCAGAAGAAAGAATCTCCCCCCTGAATATATTAGTCACGGGAACCTCGGCGGTAGGTATAAGGAAATAATCCAGCCCTTCAAGCCTGAAGAGGTCTTCCTCGAACTTGGGAAGTTGGCCCGTCCCGGTCATCGACTCCCTGTTTGCAATAAAGGGAGGGAGCACCTCCTCGTAACCATGCTCGTCCGTATGAAGATCAAGCATAAAGTTGATCAAGGCACGCTCAAGCCTCGCCCCGTCACCCCGGTAGAGAGTGAATCTTGCGCCGGCGATCTTCGCTCCCCTCTCGAAATCGAGAATCCCTAGCTCTTCACCAACCTCCCAGTGAGGCCTCGGGAGAAAATCCATGACCGGCTTTTCTCCCCAGCTGCGAAGTTCCTCATTGTCAGCCTCATCCCGGCCGACAGGGACAGAACTGTGCGTAATATTAGGAATGGTCAGCATAAGACCATTCAGTTTTTCGTCTATTTTAGAGAGCCTCGGATCAATCTCCTTGATCCGGGCAGAGACATCTTTCATCTCCGCTATCAGTGACGATGCATCCTCTTTCGCCTTTTGAAGCCTCCCGATCTCCTGGGAGGCGGTATTTCTTTCGCTCTTTAGCCTCTCGACCTCTGCCAGCAGGTTCCTTCTCGACAGATCAAGAGACTTCACCTCATCGAGGTTATAGCTGCCGCCCCTCTTTTCCAGAGCGCTAGTCACTTCATCCCAGTGCTGCCTGAGATACTTAAGGTCGAGCATTTACCAGCCTTTACAATTTAATTAGCAAGCCCATATAGATACCATTAACCGCCTTTATTAGTCAATCACTTTTTGGGACAATAGAGGCACAGCAACATCAGGCAGGGGAGATAAGCCTTTAGTTGACATTAACCGTGAGGAGTTCTATTATCTGCACAAGGACGCTATGAAAAAAACGGTCTACATTCTGATATTAACACTCCTTACTGCGGCTGCTGCCAAGGCTGAAGAGATCACCATTATTGCAGTGGGAGACATCATGCCGACAGCAAGGGCGCTTCCCTTCATAAAAAAGGAGGGTTTTGGCTACCCCTATAGAGCATCAAGGGAGATCCTAAAGGGTGGGGATATTGTGATCGGCAACCTGGAAACACCTCTCGCCAGCGAGGGAAGACGTTTCGAGGATAAAAAATACACATTCAAAGCCCCCCTAGAGACAGCCTCTGCCCTCAAAGATGCAGGCTTTACCCATATGTCCCTCGCCAACAACCATATGATGGACTACGGCAGCGAAGGACTCGCATACACCCTTAGCACCCTTGACGGGGCCGGGCTTAATTATGCCGGCGCTGGAGAGAACATCATCGGTGCGAGAAAGATCTCCATGAGCGAGGTCAAGGGGAAAAAAATCGCCTTCCTCTCATACTCCAAGACCTACCCTACCGAGTTCTATGCCTCAAAGAACGGGCCTGGAACGGCGCCCGGCTACAGGAAATTCATCGCCAGCGATCTGAAAAAAGCTGCCGCAGAGGCGGACATAGTGATAGTCGCCTTCCACTGGGGCGGAGAGAAGCTTGAGCATCCGAGAGACTACCAGAAGGAACTGGCCCGTCTCTCTATAGACAGCGGCGCCGACATAGTCATCGGCCACCATCCCCACGTCCTGCAGGGGATAGAGCATTACAAGGATGGCGTTATATTCTACTCTCTCGGGAACTTCGCCTTCGGGTCATACTCCCCTTCGTCAAGGGAAAGCATCATGGCAAGGGTCGTGCTCGAAGACGGCGGAATTTCATCGGTAGAGGCTATCCCTATAAACGTGAACAACTTCGAGGTCCACTTCCAGCCGCAGCTATTTAAAGGGGAAAAGGGGGGAGAGGTGATAACCCGACTGTCAGCATTGTCCGGGCCTCTTGGCAGCAGCCTCATATTTGCAGACGGTGTGGGCATAGCAGGCAAACTTGATATGATCACAAAAAAAGGGGATCTCTCTCCGCTAGAGCAGATCCAGCCTGTAGCGGCCAAGCTCCCTGTCGAGCCTTCTCGCGCCGTCCATTAATCTTTCGAGTTCAGCCCAGAATTTTTTGCCGTGGTTCTTGATCCTCGTATGCAAAAGCTCATGGAGGATGACATAATCGAGCAGCTTATCGGGAAGGCGCGCCAGCTTGAGATTGAGGTTGATGTTGTTCTTTGCCGAACAGCTCCCCCATCTCGTCTTCTGCTGCCGCAAAAAAAGCCTGTTGTATGAAAACCGATGCAGCTCGGCCATCTCATCGAGCCGTTTTTTAAGCTTCTCCCTCGCCTTCTTCAGGTCAAGGACGGGTATATCTCCAAGGAGATCAAGATGAGCCGACCGTTCACGTTCAAGCCGCTCCTGATGAAGGCGTATCCACCCGACCTTAGGCTGAACGATCAAAGAGGCGCTGGCAAAGGACATCCCCAGGGGGACGGCAACCCTCACCCCTTTCGCCTGTCTCACTGTAATATTCAAACGTTTAGCACGATGGCTGCGCTCAAAAAGCACAGGCCCTGCCCCCGCTATCTCTATAATTTCAGATTTTGTCATAGGTAGATAATATTTTTAACTGCAAACAGCTCTTAAGCGGGTATAGTATACAGCATAAAGATATCCTCCTTATTAAAAAAAGGTGCTTCATTTGAGATTTACATACACTTTTTTCACTAGCCTCTCCATCCTTATCTCTTCATGCCTGCCGTCCCTTGCCGCCCCCTTTGATGCAGGCGAAAGACTGGAATATTCCCTGACATGGGGCATACTGCCTGCGGGCAAGACGGTCATGGAGCTTGTCGAAAAAACCCGAATTAACGGCAAGGAGGCCTTTCATGCAACATCTGTAACAGACTCCACCGAGGCTATTGCGCATTTTTACAGCCTCAACAACCGGATAGACACTTACATTGACACTCAAAACTTCAGCACATTGAAATATGAGTCGCGCACCCGGGAAAACAAGCGCGAAAAACATGAGATTGCCATATTCAATCAGTCAAAGAAAGAGGTCAAGTACGAAAAAGGCGGCAAGTCAAGGCTGCTGAAGACCGCTTCCTTGATGTATGATCCGATCTCCAGCATCTACTACATAAGGAGCCTGAACCTCAAGCCGGGGGAGAAAACCAGACTCCATACATTTGACGGAGGCAAACTGTTTACCAGCGACATCAGCTTCGTCAAAAAAGAAAAAATAAGCGTAAAGGGTGTCGCCTACGAAACCATTAAACTCCACAGCAAAACAGAAGAGACAGGCGAGTCAAAGAAGCGGAAAGAATACTTTATATGGCTTACTGCTAATAAGGCCAGAATACCCGTAATGATCAAGACAAAGATTAAGTTCGGATATATCATCTCCGAACTTAATCAAAAAAAAGAATGAAGGGATTCTCTACTACCCTCTCCTGTCGGCGCCGGTGCAGCTCCTGGCCCGGCATCCGGTGCTGCCGTCGGCACGGAATCTTCCGGTGCAACAATATCATAGCTATTAAGGCGTCCCTTGCGATCGAATTTAAGGGTAAGCCTGAACTGCGCGGCCTTATAGGCGACCCTTACGCCCAGTTCAATGGGATAGGTAATGGCATCGCCAAGAGGTTCGCCTTCGCCAAGAAGGGAAAAGACCTCCTCCCTTGATTTGAGCTTAAGTATCCCGCTTTTAAGGAGGTCATCGACCATCTCACCCCTCGTATGGGCATCCCCGGCCTTCCATGCCTCGGAATTGAACGGCCTAAAATTAAAATTTGGATCGACAGCTGCATAATAGATCGTTATTACGCCTATGAGAATAACCACACCCATAATAATGAACTTGTTGCTCTTATCCTTCAAATCAATCATGATATATTATTCTCCCTCTTATGAGCTTGAGAGTATAACTGCAAAGCTTAAAAATGGCAATAAATGTAAACCTGGCGAGGATATAAATATTATCTGAAAACCCAAAAATCTCTACTACTGATAAGGAGTTATACTTTTGTTCACAATAACTGTGGATAAACTACAATATTTTGATTTCCACCAGACTTAAAGGCCTTGAAAAAACAGGCAAAAGAGCTGATTGCCTGTTTTTTAGGCAACAACAGAAGCAAGAATAAAGCCTTTAATTACAGACAGATAGAGATTCAAAAAAGAGGCTCGCCGGACTAAAAAAGCGATTCCAGGAAAGCTCTGCATTCAGGCAAAAAAGATATCCACAGTTTAAAGCTATGTCTGTGGATATCTTAGATAAATCGTGTAAATTCAGCGGGTTTTCATCTCTTTCTTTTAATAAGACTTAATGCCGCCATGCCCTATATTCCAAACTGCCATATGCGCAAGCAGGGCCACCTCATGAATAATTTTTATTAATGACTAAATCCAGAGTATTATCATCCCACCCGCACATTTTTCTTAG
>JAVVFD010000059.1:0-14829 GCA_032250935.1 bacterium | reverse complement strand
ATCTACCCCTGCCTCCCATACCTTGCGGATAAGCTCTTCCGCCTCAGCCAGTTCACTGTCAAAAAGGAGGGTGTTTGTGGCAACGTAGACCTTTGCATAGTAAAGGTGTGCATATTCTGCCAGCCGCCCTATATCGGCTACGCTGTTGGCGGCCGACTCCCTTGCGCCGAATGAGCCTGCTCCGATGTAGACGGCGTCGGCACCGCAGTTAATAGCGGCAACTCCTGTCTCCAGATCTTTGGCCGGAGCGAGGAGTTCAATCTTTCCATCGTTGTTTCCAGCCATATCCCTCTATTGTTTATACTGAAAAAATGTTTATACACAGATTTAGGCTTCCGAGAATCGCTCCTTCAAGAGATGCCATAAAGAAGCTTATTTCACTGGACTCAGCTTCTTTATCCTATCCATTATCCGTCAATTAGGGCAGTTTATAAAGAAATAAAAAGACAGCGCTTTTTTAACCTCAACTATCTTGAACGGTAAAGAGAACCGTCCTTTCATGCTCCCTCTTTTTCTACCAAAAATTGAACTCTTTTAAGTTGCTTGACATCATAAGAACATAAGATATATTACATAAAAAGCTGAGTTAAAAAAAGGGGGGGAATGGAAAAATATCTATGTACAGTCTGCAATTACCTGTATGACCCTGAAGAAGGTGATATTGATAACGACGTTGAAGCAGGCACTTCATTTGATGACCTGCCCGAGGATTGAGTCTGCCCTGATTGCGGGGCCGATATTGAAGATTTCATTCCCGAGTATTAAGGGGGAAGAGAGGGGGCTTAAATGACAAAATAATGGCGCCCCCCGGAAAGATTGACCTCTCCATTGCAGGGGAAAGGCTGTCTTTATTTACAACTTGCTCTCTTCAATAGCCTCAGCTACCCGCCTCACCAGCGCCTCTGATTTAAATGGTTTATCAAAATAATCACAGGCCCCCAGTGAAAGAAGTTCCTTTTTGCTTTCACCAGATCCGGCGGCAGAAAGAACTACAACAGGCACCTCTTTAGTAAGGGGGTCTGTTTTTATTTTTTTCATGAATTCAATACCATCCATCTGGGGCATGAGGATGTCCAGAATAATTGCAGCCGGCTTATTTTTCTTTAGCATTTCCAAAGCATCAACCCCGTTTATGGCAGACTTCACGGCAAAACCTTTTGTCGTAAAAAGAAACTGAAGCATCTTTGCAAAGTTGAGATCATCGTCGACTATCATGACGAGCCTGTTATTTTCAAGCATAACTAATTGCGCCTCCCAAGCAGAGCTGCTCTTCCTCCAGCCTGCTTTCAACCCACTTATTAATTTCCCCTGATCTATCTTCCTTGATATGGATAAACCTTACGCCCATGCCGGGCTCATAAGATTTACGTGAAAGCAACTGTCTTTGCCAGACAACTTCTATGGTTCCGCGTATCGGTTCTGCTTCTCCAGGCAGTATAAACTCAATATAGAACTGCTCATTTACCTTCCTGGGATTTAGCGTCTGGATAAACATTCCCCCCTCGCTGATATTCCTGGCATAACCGAAAAAGGTCTTCCCCCTTGACTCACCTTTGATCCTGGTAACAAGGATAGGTGTTTCCAGTTTCTTTCTCCTGCTTTTCTGTTTATCAGAGCTGTTGCCCACTTTCTTCATTTATCCCCCCCCTTTTTTTGTCGAGACATACCGTCTCAACAGTTTAATCATTCGGCCTTCTCACTGAGTTCTTTATACAACCTGCTCCAGGAATTCGGCGGCACATAGCAAAAGCCGTCCCTGGTTACAAATGCACATACTTTAGGTAAGCTGTGTCTTGCGCAGATCTCAGGCCTTGAGTATCTACAACCGAGTGTCCTTTCTTCCGTTTCCCCTTCCTGCAGTGGTCTGTTGCGATTAGAATTCATTGCTCTCCATCTCTTGTAAATATGGTTTCACCTGATTTCTTATTCTCCCATACGCCTTCGCCGGCAAAAAAAACAAAAAAAGCCGCCAAAGGATGTAATCCCCTGGCGGCTCGACTGGCATATCCTGTCAGGACTTAGCTTCGTGGCTCTGCGTCCCCCGGTTTCCCGGAGTTTGCTCTGAGCAAAGGTTAGGTTGACAAACTATATATCTGTAAAATTATCTAACGATAGACAGGTTACCAAGGAAAATATTTATTGTCAAATTTTTATAAGAACAGCTCTATAGTAATTTGAGGGAGGGTCCGGCGGATTACATGATTTGCTTAGGCATTGTATGACAAAAGTTTATGCGGTATAACAATAACCAGATAGGAAGGTGTTTGATATACTCTCTCTTCCACACCACTACCTTTCCGATCTCATACTCCTGCTCATTTACAGGCTTTACCATTGTTATGGTTTCACCTCTTCCTCTTGATTTAAGGCCGATATAATTTTCAATTATCGTGAACAGCTCTACCGTGCTGTCTGCTTCAACATAGTACTGAGTCTCACAGGCTCGCTCAGTTTCAATATAACCTGATTCTATAGTCACCTTGAAGTACATAATATTATTGTTCTTGCGAGTAAAAAGTTCGTGTCTGACCTGGCATTATCGGAATTTCTAATATTTCACGCACTGAGTCAACTAAGTGTGATGATGAATAAGGCTTTTGAAAATAACGAATGGCGCCCATAGAAGAAATTTTTTCTTCATATTTGGATACAGGCATAGTCGACGTAATAATGGTAGGTATTGCTGCCTTGGATAATTCCCCTTTCATTTGTTTACAGTATTCACAATCGTCGATATGAACCTCGTTCATGTTGAGAATTATTATATCTGGTCTTATTTGATCAAGTAACCCGAATACATTTTTACATTCCTCCTCCAACAAAACCTTGGCTCCAGCTGACTTAAAAAACATATCCAGCATTTTCAATGTCAAATAATCGCTATCGGCAATTAATATTAATTTATTATTGAGATTCATAACAAATAAGACCTCACATTGTTACTGGATTATTTCAACAACAGATATTCCATATGAGCTATATTCCCTTTTATTTATCTGTATCTATATTAAGTAGATCAGAAGAAAAGATGCCTGTCAATTCGGGAATACTACCTAGTTTTGCGCACAAAAGAGCCATAACTACCCGCCACAGCTGAATATTTTTCATAAGGAACAATTTAAAAAAATTTATGGAATGCCGGCGCCTGCTTGTATGGTGATCCATACCGGGATGATAATTATCCATGCCAACACTCCTTAATCTTTATCTGGAAATTAAAAATCCTGTAAATCAATATAGCTTCCTGCAACAAGAGATGTAAATGAGGCGTTGTTGTCCCTGTTTACCTTAGAACCACATCCATTTAATAAACTCTCAAGCATTAATCTTGCTTTAATGTTCCATTTTATATAATTGGACTACAAGCTGGCAAAAGGGCCGGCCGAACTATTAAAAAAATGGGAGGAAAAAATGAAATATATTTTTGGATTGTCACTGAGTGGAATCTGTCTTGTCATGTTTGTCTTTGCCATACAGGGAAATGCCATATCTGCCGACGTAGATTTCGGAAGTCTGTTAAATCGGCAGACAGGGGCCGATGCAACCACAGCAAAGGTTGAAATGGCGCCTGTAGCTGAAGTGGTGGAGTCGAAAACTGTAGTTACTGAACCTGCGACGGAAAGACAGGTGACAGCCGCTGAAAAGGCGATGACGAGGAACGAGGCGATCAAGAAGGCGGTAAGGGGCCGCAGCTGGGAGGAGGCGAAGCCCGACGTTATCAGGGTGTTGAACGATTACAGCGGAAAAAAGGCGGATCTGAGGCAGAATAGGCCCCCTGTCGAGCACCCTCAGTCTCGGGACAGGGAAGCAAAAGACATGGCGCGGGAAGGCATCACCGAAGACGAGGCGGTGGCCATAGCGCTGAAGAACACGCCCGGTGAGATGATCGGTGTGAAAAAGAAAAAAGGGAACTACAGGGTGAAGGTATGGTCTGAGACAGATGGCGCAAGCTACAAGATCTACATAGACCCGCAAAGCGGTAAAATCCTCAGCAGGAAAAGGGACTAGTTTTAAAAATGGGGGATGGAATAATGAATAACAGAAAGGTTTTTAAAAAATATAAGATTGATGTTCCAACAAGGTTGATTCATATGGGAATCATGGTCTTTGCGCTGGCAGCTTATTTTACGGGAGACGGCGCAGGCGACTATAAAAAACTGGACTATTCAGCTTATACTCTTCACCAGTGGCTCGGAATGGGGATTTCCATATTTATCCTCCTCCGCGTCATCTACGGTCTTGTCGGGTCGAAGGGCGCCCGTTTTTCAAACTGGGTTCCTTACACGAAGGAGAGGCTCCTCCTGGCCCGTGAAGGACTCATATCTGTCTTTATATACAGGAGGCCAACACGCCCTGCCCATCACGGGATTGCAGGAGCGATCAATGCCTTGGGTCTTCTCATATTCAGCTGGATGGCGGTGACTGGTAGTATTATGTTCTTCTTTCTAGAGCCAGGCAGGCGCACAGGCGGGATGATGCATTTCATAAAAGAGATCCATGAGGTGGGTGAGACGCTGGTGCCTGCCTATCTGGTGATCCATATCGGGGCGGTGGTTATCCATGCCATCTACGACCGTGATATATGGAGGAAGATGTTCTTTATGAAGAAGCGGGAAGTCTAAAGAAGCGATTCAAGCTAGAGAAGAATGTCTTCATAAGAGCTTTGTACTGATAGATCTGTATTTAATACTAATTGAAAAAGAACCGTTCAAACTGTGGTTACATCCTTTTACATAACCAGTAAAAGCCTAATGCCGGCACTACAAGGGCATCTTTGAAAATTTCGGGGGACTGCCCCGAGTATAAGTCTATAAGCTCGCCATAGTGAAAGCTGCCCCAGTTGCCTACGTCGCTCAGATTAAGATGCTGAGGTTTGCCGTCAAAGTTCGCCACCACCAACACCTCTTCGCCCTGTTTTGTTAAGTTATAACGACCGAAAACAAAAAGGTGCTGATTCCCCACATCTATGAGTTCGCGATTATTGAAGTCGGCAAAGACCTCGATCTCTTTTCGCACGGCAATCATTCTTTTAAGGGCGCTGAAAATTCTGAACTCTATCGTTGCCGGAACATTTCTTTTCTCTGCGTTTTTCCAATCAATGACAGGTCGATGCACCCAACGTGAATCACCGGCCTTAAGGGGATCATTGAGGTAGGAAGAGTCATTTAATGTCCCAAGTTCGTCGCCGTAGTAGAGAAGCGGGATCCCGCCGAAAGACATAATCATGCTGTGCATGAGCAGTATGACTTTAATTGAGTCTTCTATGGCGTCGAGCTCACCACTTTCCAGCGCGTATTCTAAGCCAGCCAGCGAGGCCAACGACCCCGATATGCGCACATCTCCCGTCTTTTTATTGTGCCCGAAAGGAAGACCCCTGGCATATGAATCGCCGAAGTTCCCAGTGTAATAGTCGATGAGGAATTTACGATGATCGGCAGGTTCATATTCAGCCAGATAGATATCGCCATCATCAAAGCCAAGTCCAATGTCATCGTGACAGCGCACATAGTTAAGCCAGGTGGCGCGTTCCAGCTTAACGGGCAGGCTTTTAATCCCCAGGTTAAGGAGCTTTGTATTTTTTGTCGCCAATGCATCCCAGAGCAAGGCCATAAAGGTCGCATTGTAGGCAATCTCACACTCTTTGGCAATGACGGCATCTTCACCGAAATATTTAATAACCTCCACGGGCGCAACAATCGCCTCGGCGATAAATAGCACAGCAGGCGCCGTCACCTGACAGCAATCTTTCAGAAGTTGCAGGATTAAGTGGGCCTCTCTCTCGTTTTGACATGTACTGCCGATCTTTTTCCATAAAAAGGCCACTGCATCAAGACGCACGATGTCAGCCCCCTGGTTGGCCCAGAATAAAATAATATCGAGCATTTCAATAAATACGGCAGGGTTGCTGTAGTTTAGATCCCACTGATAATCATTGAATACGGTCATTACCCAGCGGCCCATCTCTTCATCCCAGGTAAAGTTGCCGGGGGAGGTTTCAGGAAAGACTTCGGGCATGCTCTGTTCAAACATATCTGGAACAGTGCGTGATTCGAAGGTGTAGAAATAGTCCTGGTATACGGGGTCGCCCGCCCGCGCCTTACGCGCCCATTCATGTTCATTAGAGATGTGATTGACGACTACATCGAGCACGAGCAGGATATCCCTGGCCCGCATTTCTTCGGCCAATCCTTTTAGCTCTTTCAGCGTACCGACGCGCGGGTTTATTTTCCGAAAATCACTGACGGCGTATCCGCCGTCACTGCGCCCTTCGGGACAGCGCATGATAGGCATGATATGCACCAGGTTTACGCCTAGTTCCTGGAAATAGCCCAGGTGTTCACGCAGACCGGCCAGATTGCCTGCAAAACCATTACAATATAAAGCCATGCCCACCCATTTCTGGCTGAGAAACCAGTTGTGGTTTTTTTCCCTCTCCAGATTCAGATTCTTAAGTTTTGCCGATCGTTTGATATACTGGCGCGCCATGGTTTCCACGAGACGCAAAGCCTGCTGATCAAAGTCTTCTCTGTCGCCGTAGAGTCGCTTAAAGAGCGAGTGAATTGCATAAAAATTGGCGCCAAGACGGGTATAAAAATAACGCAGGTCCTCTTTGCTGATCTCCGGTTTTAATTTATTGAGAATGTCGTTGAGTAGAGAATGAGAAACCTGTTCGTACATAGCATTCCTTTAATTTATTAAAAGTTATTCGTAACTATTCAGTTCTCGCCTTATGAAAAAGGGAGAAGTCAATGCAGAAGAATAGTTTCAGAAATCCCTTCCTTCTTGCAACAGTTTAAAGATTAAAATCCCGATAGAACCCTGGGTCATCTGATGTTGCTCCGCGCAGTCCCGTCACAGCGCTTGCAAACCGCTCGGCTCTATTGAGTGTCTTCTCCAGAGACCACTCTGACATCAATCCATGAATAAAGACAGCCGTAAAGGCATCCCCGGCGCCGACGGCATCCCCGGCGCCGACGGCATCCACAAAGGGGCCGTCCTCCGATGGAACTACGCTATGTAGGCCGTCCTCTCTGGAAAGAACAGTCGCCCCTTCGGCTCCGAGCGTGACTATGAGCAGATGGAGATCGTAACGGGCTTGAAAAAGAGCCATATCCCGGTGAATATCACCACTTTCAAAACCAAGCAGTTTAAGCTCTTCCAGGTTAAGCTTTACCCATCTGGCCTTCTTCAGCAAGCTTGACACCTCATCCGCCTGCCACCATGGCGAGCGTAAATTAACATCCATAAATATGGGCAAGCTTGAAATACCTGCCAATCGTTCAAAGGCGCGGCGTGCCGTTGCATTTCGCAACCCCAGGGTACCGTGATAGAGGATGCCCTTTTCTCCGTCATGATTAATTGCCTCGCCATTTATATAGTCATAAGCGCAGTCAGGGATGATGGTGTAGTGAGGTTCCCTCTCGATGAGCGCCACATCAACGCGGCCTGTCTGGTGTTCTGCGTCCCTTTGCACCGACGAGGTATTCATTCCCCATGATTTCATCGCCTTGATGATCTTCCTGCCTGGATCATCTTTCCCCACCCTGGAAACAAGGCACGGCTCATCGCCGAAGGCCTGCAGGTGCCAGGCAACATTAAAAGGCGCGCCACCCAGTATCTGCTCACCGCCAGGAAAGCAGTCAAAAAGTACTTCGCCAAAGATAATGGGCCGGATTTTATTGCTGCTCATAACAAAACCCGATTTCTTTAAGTTGCTCGCGAAAGGCCGGGGCGAAATGATAGACCCCCTCCAATATTCCTGCCGAATAGTTGCCCTTCATATCGCTATTTTTACCTGTGGCAAGGTAGAATGATTGCAGATTGCCGTTGGTTTTCGCCAGTTGCTGCGCGGCCTCTTTGACCTCTTTTGAGGCATTGGCCACCAGTACCGACGGAACGGAACTGCCCAGCACGGGCAGATCGTTGCCACTGTCTCCGGCAAACAGCACCTCCTTCATCGAGTAACCGAGTTGGCCGCGCAAAAAGTCTATGGCATGTACCTTGGTGGCATTACGAGGAAGCACATCAAGGAGCCCAATGCCTTTAGGCTCATCCACACTCCACACCAGGCTGGCCCGCACGCCATCGGCATTGAGGCGCTCTTCCATGAGAGCTAGCAGGCACTCCTCCTTGTCATGAAGAGCGACGTAGTAACTCAGTTTGTGTCTGTTCTGTTTAGCAGTCTCCTGCAACTGAAGATTCATGACATCATTAAAAAGCGCTTTTAACTGCTCATGGGATCTGCCGTTCCACTCTTTATTGATCTCCTCCTCCCATTCCTCGATTTCACGCCACTGCTGTCCATCAATATGATAGATTTTGGTGCCCACATCGGTAATTGCGTAAGACGGCATGGGCAGGTCATACTCTTTGATCGCCTCTTTAACCAGTGAATCATGACGCCCGGTAACATAAACGAGAGTTACTTGAGGCTGACGGCAAAACCCGGCAAACCTTTCGCGAGCGGAAGGATGTTCCGGTTGCGCTCCATTTGGAATGACCGTTCTGTCCATGTCGGTACAGAGTAGCAATCTTGATTCGCCCATGACTCAGCTCTTCTCCCGTGGATCACGGCAAGAATTGAAAAAGTCATAATAGTCCAGCGCTTCGAGTATTCCTTCGGCAAAGGGCCTTTCGGCAAAGTAGATACGCTCGGCATCAACCAGTTGAGAGAGTTCCTCGTTGTGGCGGTTGGCTACAACGGCAGCAAGGGTGTTGCCCCGCATCATATCTTCATCGGCGCCTGAACCGCCTGCAACAAAAACACGCTCCAGAGGTATTTGCCAATTATTGGCTACATATCGTAAGGCCAAACCTTTGGAAGCGCGTTGCGGCAGGATATCCAGATACTGACCAAAAGCCACGTTCATATGAAGGGCCAACTCTTCCTGGTGAAACAGGCGCTTGATTTCCTCAACATCGACAAGATCCAGATCAATGTAGTAGCTGATCTTAAAGCGGCTCTGTTCTGATTTTGGCTGTTTTGTCAGCCCTTCAATGCCGTTAAGTATCTTTCTCGCCTTATGAGGGGCCCAGTTGAAATCAATATGCCTGGACCAGGCGATGTCGGCAGTAAGTTTTGGGGCATAATAGATTTCCGTTCCACCGCTTGTAATTAAAATGTCAGGTTCGGGAATCTTGTGCTTCTTCATGAGTTTCAGGGCAGAATCAAGACGACGCCCTGTGGCGATAGCAAATTTGGCAACCTTATTGTGGCTTCTTATTTCGTCTACCAATAGTCTTAACGACTGATCATCACCTATTAAATTCTGATCGAGGTCACTGATGATCGCCCTGTCGCGAAAAATCTTTCTGCGGCACTGAACAGGTTTACGGATCATCCGCTCGGAATGTTCGACAATAGAACGTATCAGTTTCAGATAACTTTGAGCATGAGCCTCCCAGCCATAATGTCGGCGCACCCCTTGAAGGCCACGCTCTACGCACTTTTCCCAGAGCAACTTATCACCAAGCAACTTGAGCAGTGCCTCAGAAATTGTTTCAACCTCCAGCGGGTCGATCAAAAGACCGTTTTGACAATTTTCTATAATGTCTCTCGGCCCGCCATCCTCGGTAGCGACTATGGGTAAGCCCGAGGCCGCTGCTTCAATAAGCGTCAGCCCGAAGGGTTCAGTCAGTGCAGGATTCACAAAGACACCGCCCGAGGCTGCTGCTATACGATAAAATATGGGCACATCACCGCGACAATGGTGTTTGGGCATGGCTACCTTGCCATAGATATCATGACGGTCGATGGCTACAAGCAACTCATGAAAGACCTCCTGTGCCCCATCTTCCAGGTCATCGATGTCATCGCGATTACCGGCAACGATTAGAAGGTTGGCCAGCTCCTGAAGCTTGGCGGACTGACCATATGCCTCCACCAGCGCCGCAATGTTTTTCCGTCTGTCGGGCCGCGATAATGCAAGGATAATCGGTTTATGGGGTTCTCTTAAATGTCTTTGAACCTCCTTGAAGAGCGGCGACTGCAGCTCATCGCCGGAAGGAGGCATGAAAAACTTGAGATTCGTGCCTGGCGGCACTACACACATCTGTTCAGGTTGATAGTAATCATAAAGCTCGTACTGCTCTTCTATCTCCTGTTTAGTGCTGGTAATCACGCGTTCCGCCGTTGCCAGAGTCATCTCCTCAGCCTCTATGCGACGCTCTATGTTGTAACGCTTTTCCACTTCTTTGGTGGATAGTCCGTCGGCAAGCAAGCGGCGTATTTTAACCCTTCCCAGAGAGTGCCCCGTATGCACTAAGGGCACGCCCAACTGCTTGGACAGCTTTGAACCTACATAGCCGGCATCGGCATAATGGCTGTGAAGGATATGGGGCAGCTTTCCGCTCTTTGCGAAAAAGTTTACGACGTTGTCGGAGAAACTGTCCATGTGGTCCCACAACTGTTCTTTCGGAATGTATTCCTCCGGACCGGCATCTATGCGCACAATGCGCAGATTCCCGGCCAACTCTTCGAAAGGTTCGGCATAGCAGGGATCAACCGACGCGTCCACCACACGCCGCGTGACCAGATCCACCTGTTGCACGCCAGGCTGATGTGACAGAGCCCGAGCCAGCTCCAACACATACAAAGTCTGCCCGCCCGTATCGGCATCACGGCCGAGTTCCGGATTATTGCCTCGAATCAAGCCATGAATGCTGATCAAGATGATATAAAGGCCGTCATTTTGTTTATTCATAAGTTCTGATTCGCTCCGCCTCCTGCTGCAGGTCAATATCCCTTGGCTCACTGCTGATTTCCGTTTATGATGAAGAGTTCATATAAACGCCCCTCTTGCCTGCACGAAGACCATCTAAGTTAAAGGTAATTGGGGCGGCAACTTTTTATATTATACCCCCGGTTATGCCTGAATAAGGTAAGTTGGGCATAAAGGCTCGTAGAATGAAAGAACTATGGATGGTCCTATTATTTGAAAGCCTCATAATCGGTATAGCCTGCCGCTCCCGGGGTATACCATAGCGACATATCCTCAGCCGGATTCAATGACCAATCATTCCTGAACCGTTCGGGGAGATCGGGGTTGGTGATAAAGGGTCGGCCAAAGGCGATAATGTCGGCAACACCCTCCGTGATTCTTTCTTCGGCAGCCTCTTTCGTATATCCGCAATTACCCATAATGACCCCTTTGTAAATAGGCCTGAATTCTGCCAGCGTCATCGGTTCCCCCTTCTCGTGAAAACCGAAGGCGAGGCCGTCCATGACATGAAGGTAGCCGAGTTTAAACCGGCTTAATTCTTCGGCCACATAGAGATAGGTCTCCCTGAAGTCTTCGCTCCCCATATCATTAAAGACACCGTTTGGCGCAATCCTGACCCCCACCTGATCGGGCTCCCAGACCTCCATCACCGCATCAAGACATTCCTTTAAAAAGCGGAATTTATTTTCAATACTTCCCCCGTATTGATCGTTTCGCAGATTGGTTTTTGAATCGAGGAACTGGTTAATCAGATACCCGTTGGCGGCATGCACCTCTACCCCGGAAAAACCTGCAAGCTTCGCATTTTCGGCCCCCTTCCGAAAATCATCTACCGTTGCCTTAATCTCATCTATCGTCAAGGCGCGGGGCGTTTCGTAGGGCTTTGACCCAAGCGGTGTGTGGATATGATCGCCCTCAAGTTTGACCTCTGAGGCAGAAACAGGGAGAGAACCGTCATGAAAATCGCTGTGCGAAACCCTTCCGCAATGCCATAGCTGGAGAACTAAGGGCGCGCCTGTAGGCCTCACCTTTTCCGTCACCTTACGCCACCCCTCCACCATTGCATCAGTGTAGATTCCCGGCGAACCGATCCATCCTATTCCCTCCTCGGAAATAACGGTCGCCTCGGTGATCAACATGCCGGCACCGGAACGCTGGAAATAATAATCCGCCATGAGATCATTGGGTATGCGCGCCTGCCCTGCCCGCCCCCTCGTCATGGGCGCCAAAGCAATCCTGTTTTTGAGGTGCATCTTCCCTATGGTGAGCGGTTCAAATAGGCCCCTGGTTTTCATAAAAACATCCTCCTTACTCTATCATTTATTAATGGACTGTCTGTTTTGGGCGTCAAGTTAAATATAGCAGATAAGCCAGAAATTGCAATAAACCCGCCTGCCCTCTTTTCCTGAATGTCGATGAGAGGAGCGGTGGCTGTTTCTGTAGGGGTTTAAAGAGATTTAAGGGCTTTATTCTTTAATATCAAGTGGTTGACTTTATCTGCCCCCAAGAATGGTAAATATGGGAGACAATTGGCGCAGCCTTTATAATTTCCAGCCCCAATATTTCAGAAAATTGGCAAAATCCCTGAGGTCTGAATCTTCCCTCGCCCATGGTTTGAGGCTTGTATAGAACAGGGGGCCGTCATCCTTGTCTTTCCCCAGTTTCTTGTCCTCTCCTATCCTCCAGTCAAAGGCCCACCAGCTCATAAGAAGCCGCTCCCAAATCTTCTGGCTTCCCTTGACGTACCCTTTTCTTGGGCCGGAAGTCTCGTAGAAGGAGGTCGTCCCCTCTTTCAAAGGGAGCTTTTCAAGCGACATTAAAGCCTGGCTCTCGACTATAACGGTGTCGTATTCATTTAAGGAATCACGGCGGGCGAGCCACATGTCTTTCACCCTGTGGGAGCCCTCCCTTATAAGCAGCATCGCTTTAGTATCATTTAAGGCGAGGCCACTGTAGTCAAGAAGCCCGGGGAGGCTCTCTCCGAAGACGGTCTGGCGCCCTTCTTCCCATCCATCAGGGAAGGCATCATCAGGCATGAATGAAGTCGGAACGAATGCGATGTAGCAGCCACAGGTGTGTACAGTCGTATAAAGAAGGGGCTCCTCGTTGCTGTTTAGAGTAACGATTGTAAATAGCCCCACGTTCTCACCCTGACCTATATGGAAGGGGATGAGCCCGAAGGGAACTTCCTTAAAGTGTATGCGGTAGATGAGGTTTGTATATGACCCTTTGGAAGTCTTAAACCCCCTTCTTTCCGTGTAGATCGTGGGCCTTGAATGATCGACAAAGATCTTCTCCCCTTCATCTTCACTCATTTCTGCAACGGCCGTTCCGATCAGGTTGAACCTCTCCTCATGGTTTTCTATGATGAAAAGAGGCGAGTAGCTGGCAAAAAGAGACTTGTCGGCCGAAATCCGATAGGCCTTGAGCTCGCTAAAGGAAGGAAGCTTGGGAGTTGAGGCGCAGGAAGAAAGTAGCAGTGAAGCCAGAAGGGGGGTCGTAAAGAAAAATCTTTTAAATGGGAGATGCATTCCTCTTTCCTTATGCTGTTTATAATATACCCCTCTAGGGTCCGGCCTGGATTTCATCTCCGGCAAAGAGGGCCATTAAACAAGTCCAGCTTAAAATCTCTCAAGAAAAAAGCCCCCGAAGGGGCTTCGGAATTATCGGCAAAAAACGGCTGACATCAGAAGAGGAATTTAACACCGAGAAGAACCTCCTCTGAATCGTCGGCGACATCCCATTTGGTAAACTCTAATTCCGCGGCTACAAAGGTCTTGTCACTCAGATAATAAGTGGCTCCGCCGACAACCTTAAGCTCTTCATTGTCTCCAATAGTAAGGGGGGGGTCATGATCTATAAGTTCCTGCCTCACCTGAAAGAGGAATTTCCTGAACTTGTAGTCAGCGCCTACCTGGGTAACTTCAAGGTCGTAATCCTTGGTATTGTCATATTCAAAAACCAGGGTCTTTTCGGCATAGAAGGTAAAGTCACTCCATTTGAAAACAGCGCCCCCGCTTAAGCGGGACTCGTCTTTCTCTGTAGCAACGCTACTATCCTTTCCCAGCCTTGCAGCCGAAACCTCCACTGAAAGGTTTTTTACAAGTTTATCCATGGTGGCTCTTGCGGCAAAACTGTCCTGCACCTTTGTATCGGCTGCCCGGTCTCTTTCAAAGACGGCGGCGGCAACAGTACCTAAACCATTGATGTTATAAATACCATGAAGTCCCCAGACCTTGTCGATTTCGAGACCATGAGTGATGGAGTTAAAAAATAATTTATCATAGTCCTGCCCGAAAGGCATTTCGTCCTTACCGGCCACTATGGAAAGCCCCTCAAGACCGAGGTCGCTGAATATAAGCTGGGCCTCTTCCACGTACTTGCTGTCATCTTCATCTTTATCCATATCGGCGCCGTCAAACTTTAAAAGCGCCTCTACGCCCTTATCGATCTTCTTTGAAACCTGAAGATAGAGTTCTTCGGGACGGATTACATCGCCGCCTGTTTCACCGTTATCCTCAACGCCTGTGTATTCCGCCGTTGAATCGTCATAGTAATCCCCGCTCGATCTGTACTGAATCTCTACTGCCCCGCTCACTTTCACGGCCTCTTCCGCAAGCGCAGGCGCTGCAAGAGAGCAAATCATTACTGCCATTATCAGTTTTTTCATTATCAATCCCTCCTAAAATTATTATTTTAAATCAAATGAGACAAGCATGGGGCAAACGCTATTGCATACATCGTCGACACTCATCGTCCTTATCTAGTGGAAAGCTTAGCAAAATATAATCACGTGTCAAGAGCCGAATATAGCCGAGGCTCAATTCAAGCTCAAGTTCCACTTTTCTTGGCAACTCACTGCCTTAGGGCAAATAGACTATATTCAACCGTGATAGAGGTGACGCTGGGCGGTTAATAAAACTACCTGTTTTTTTATTTAACCGATTAAAGAGAAAGGCTCGGCGTCCCCTATCTTCATCCTTCGGAGTTTGACAATGTTCATCAGGAGGTGATGAAGCTGATTTCTAAAGAATTGGTAACGTTCAAAAGTTGTGGCATGTAATAAAATGAGATAAAATCACGACCTCAAATTAAGGTTTGGTTGACG
>JAVVFD010000058.1:0-14852 GCA_032250935.1 bacterium | reverse complement strand
AGGCAAAAGAGGACCAGTATTTCATGAACAAGGATAAGGAATTGCTGGACAAGAAACATCATGAACTGGAGCTTGAGGAGTTTGTGAAGAGTTTCAAGAATCACTGTCCCAAATGCGGTGAAAAACTGGCGGAAATCTCTTTTCACGGGGTTAACATAGATAAATGCCCCTCATGCAAAGGTATATGGCTCGATGACGGGGAGCTTGACGCCCTTAAAAATGAAGAAAAGGCCAAGACATGGTTTGACAAGTTCTGGGGAGAGCGATAGCTTCCCAGGTGAATTTCCCAAGGGACCTTTATAGCTCTTTTTAAAGGTGAACTGAAGCCACGTCCTTTTGGACGTGGCTTTTTAGTTTTGTTCAGGGAGAAAATAAGATTCAGGTAAATAATTTGGATTCAGCCGTTCATACAGAAAAAACAGGTCGCGATTGGAAGCGCTCGGTCGCTTATTTACTGGATAAGACTTCCCTCAGGAACCTGGTCTTGGTCCGAAAAAAAGTACTCATCAAGCCTAATGTGGTGAAGGATATGGCTCCCCCCGTTACGACCAGGATTGAGCTTGTTGCAGCGATTGCAGACTATGTTTTGGAGTCGTTTTCGCCAGGGGATGTTTATATCGCTGACGGAACAGGCTCCCTGGAATATGATACCTTTCATGCCTTTGAAAAACTCGGGTTTTCGAAGATAGCAAAAGAGAGGGGGATTAAACTTCTGGACCTGAACGAGGAAAGACTTGTCAAACTCTCCAAACCGGAACTCAAACGATGGCCCGAGATGCATCTTCCGGAAATAGTAATGGACAGCTTTTTGATATCCGTGCCGACTCTAAAGGCCCACACCCTTGCCGGGGTAACACTGAGCATGAAGAATATGGTAGGAATCTGCCCGCCTTCCCATTATTGCAAACAGGGGCACTGGAAAAAGGCTGCCTTTCACAGTCAGATACATGAGGCCGTGGCCGACCTGAACCGTTACCGCAGTCCCGATTTTACAGTTCTTGATGCGAGTTTAGGCATGATGAAGGGGCATATATATGGAGTGCCATGTGACCCTCCTATCGGTATTATCGCGGCCTCGGAAGACCCTGTGGCGATAGATGCCTACGGCTGCGGACTTTTAGGGGTAGACCCCGGGGCTATAGATCATATCACTATGGTTGATGGCGAGCTTGGACGGATGAAGCCTCTTAATATTGTAAAGGGTTGAAAAAAGGAGAACCTCATGTTAATGGTTATTATTTATAGTTCTGATTTTAAAATGGAAAGGAGAGTTTAGTTCAATTAGTTGTTTATTTACTGCTTTGTAGCGGTAAATAAATGTGCTAGAATCGCCTGGTTTACAGGGAGAATTATAATATTATGTCCATAAGTGAAGAGATAAAAAAGATAGCTCAGTCCGCCAGGGCGGCTTCCATAACTATGTCCAGGGCAGGGACGGAGTTAAAGAGGGAAGCCCTTTTGAATATGGCCGTCCTGCTTGTTGAAAATGAGGATATCATTGTCAGGGAGAACGAAAAAGACCTTGCTGCGGCAAGAGAAAAGGGGCTTGCACCGGCAATGGTAGACCGGCTTGCCCTTACAGGGGCAAGGGTGATTTCCATGGCCGATGGCCTTAGAGAAGTGGCGGCGCTTCCAGACCCTGTGGGCGAGGTGTCGAAGATACGTAAGAGGCCAAGCGGCATTGAGGTGGGCAAGATGAGGATACCTCTCGGCGTTATCGGCATTATATATGAGGCAAGGCCGAATGTAACGGCTGACGCCGCAGGTCTTTGCGTCATGTCTGGCAACGCCGTAGTCTTGCGGGGCGGATCGGAATCTATCCATTCCAACAGGGCGATCGCTAAACTGCTTCGAGAGGGACTTGAAAAGGCGGGGCTTCCCGCTGATGCCGTTCAACTTGTGCAGACTACTGAAAGAGAGGCCGTGCTTGAGATGCTAAAACAGGAAGAATATATCGACCTCATTATACCAAGAGGTGGAGAGAGCCTGATACGTTTTGTTGTCGAGAATTCAAAGATACCGGTCATTAAGCATTATAAGGGCGTATGCCACATCTATGTCGATGAGGGGGCCGATCATAAAAAGGCCCTTAATATATTGATGAACGCAAAGACCCAGAGACCGGGAGTCTGTAACGCCGTTGAGACCCTGCTTGTTCATGAGAAGGAGGCGGCTTCTTTTCTCCCCCTTCTGGCTGAAGCCTTTGAAAAAGCTGGCGTTGAGATGCGCGGATGCGAGCGTAGCCGGAAAATAGTTGCATCCATACTTGAGGCAACTGAAGAGGACTGGCATGCCGAATACCTCGATCTCATAATCGCCATCAAGGTCGTAGACAGTATGGATGGCGCCATGGACCATATAAACAGGTACTGCTCACTGCATACAGAATCGATTGTTACGGAAGACTATAGCCGGGCGATGCGTTTTATAAGAGAGGTCAATTCCTCTGTGGTAATGGCCAACGCCTCAACCAGGTTCAGCGACGGCGGCCAGTTCGGCCTTGGGGCCGAGATCGGTATCAGCACAACTAAACTTCATTCCTTCGGTCCCATGGGGATTGAAGATCTGACGACGCAGAAGTTTATTGTCTTCGGTGACGGCCAAATAAGGGCTTAATAAGGAAATCTCATTGCGCATAGGTATTCTTGGCGGGACATTTAACCCCGTTCACTCAGGTCATTTAAGGATAGCGGAAGAGGCCAGAGAGGCCATCTCCCTTGACAAGATCATCTTTATTCCCTGTTATATTCCACCCCATAAAGATGAGGAAGGTATGGCCAGTGCAGATGCACGGATGCATATGCTTGAACTGGCGGTTAGGGATAATCCTTTTTTTGAAACATCCGATATGGAGCTCAAAAGGGGCGGAAAATCATATTCCATAGAAACGCTTACCCGATTGCGCGATGATTATGGAGAGTCTGCTCAGCTTTTATTTATAATCGGAATGGATTCCTACAGGGAGATTGGGATATGGAAAAACTATGCAGAGCTCTTTTATATTGCCGACTTTGCAGTTGTAAGGCGTCCGCTGGCTTCCGATGAAAAGAAGGAACTATCGCCGGTCAAGCTACTTCCGGTTGATATCAGGGATGAATTCTGTTATGATCCACACAAAAGGATTGCTGCCCACAGGTCGGGCAGGCTTACATACTTCCTGGAAACAACTATGCTTGATATTTCATCGACCAGACTAAGGGATTGTCTGGCCAGGGGCAGATCGGTTAAGTACCTTATGCCTGCTGAAGTTGAAGAGTTCATAAAGGAGAAAGTGATATACAAACACATAAGGTAGACGCAGGCGGGGAGTTTCTTGATTCAAGAGAAAAGGCGCTTTTATGCCTGAAGGCCGCAGAGGATAAGAAGGCGATAGATTCTATTCTTCTGGACATGAAGGGGCAATCATCACTTGCAGATTATATTCTTGTATGCAGCGGTTCTTCGGACAGGCAGGTAAAGGCGATTGCAGATTCCATAGGAAAAAAACTGAAGGAACATGATTGCTACCCTATCGGTACTGAAGGATACTCTGAAGGCAGGTGGATTTTGAAGGATTTTGGAGATGTGATAGTCCATATATTCTATGAGGATGTGAGGGCATTTTATAATATAGAAAAGCTCTGGCCATATGCAGTTGAGATATCTTGAAGGCCAGGTGGATCTATTAGCATTTGAAGATAAGGATAATAAGCCCCTGGAAACAGGAAGACGCCTTTGGTAAAAAAGAGTCGGAATATCTTAAGCGGCTTCAAAACGACGCAAAGATTGTTGTAGATGAAATTAAGGGTGAACAGGGCGAAGGGCCTGATGCCCTGAAAAAAGAAGGAAAAAAACTTCTTTCAAGGGTGTCAAAAGGTAGTTTTCTTGTCGCCTTGTCGGAAAAGGGTAAGAGCTTTGATTCTATGGCCTTTTCCAGGTGGCTGGAGGAAATGGGAATTAAGGGTAGATCGGACATTACCTTTGTTATAGGGAGTTCAGCAGGTCTTGACAGCTCGCTAGTTGAAGAGGCTCATATGTTGCTTTCACTCTCCCCGATGACTTTTCCTCATCAAATGGCTAGGGTAATGCTTGTTGAACAGATATACAGGGCCTTTACTCTTATAAAGGGTGGACCCTATCATAAATAAAACTGGGCATAAAAACTTCTGGAGAAGAAAGATGGAAATCAAAGATATAGATATGGAAAAATTAAAAAAGCAACTTCTCAATATGAGAAACGATATCCTGGACGATGTTAATCAAAATGCTGATTCTTCAAACAGCCTGGGTAGCGACGGAGTTCAGGACATAGGGGATGTTTCATCAAATACATACAACCGCCAGATACTTTTAAGCCTGAATGACGGTCAAAGACGTATGCTGAAGGATATAGACGATGCCCTTGACAGGATTAAGGAAGGGGAATATGGACTCTGTGTTGATTGCGGGGAGACGATCAATATGAAAAGGCTGGAGGTAAGGCCGCAGGCCAGGTACTGTGTTGATTGTAAGATAGACCTTGAAAAAGGCTTAAAGGCATCTTAATTATCGTCTTTTTGCCCCTTTTTCTCCCTCCCGGTAATACTCTCCTGCTCGGATGTTTTGTTGTCTTAAGGCGAGGTTTCTGTAATTTTGTAATCAGGTGAAGGGGGGGTTATAAATTGATATCCAAAATAAATCTTATACTGGCAGCTCTAGTGGTTGCCTTTTTTTTATATCTTTCATCCATCAACAAGGGCACCGTACATATAGGCGCCGGAAGTTCAGGATGGGAGGCCCCCGTTGTTCTCCTTTTATTCCTTACCTTTCTGACCGGGTTCTTAGCCAGCTATCTGATTACCGCATTTAAGAACGCAAAGATATACCTCGGTAATGTAAAGCTCTCCAGAGAAAAAAAGGCCTTTGACAGGCTGGAAGCTTTGCTGGGAAGGGCGAAGCTGGCCATCCTCTTCGGCAATCTGACGGAGGGGGAACTCATTCTTAAAGATTGTATATCTTCTTTTGATGCCGATGCCAGACCTTACCTGATGCTTCTTGACATATACATGAAGGAGGGGGATGTTGAAAAGGCCTTTGCCATCATTGATAATATCCCTCCTGCCCTAATCGGTAATGGTGAACTGCTTTTTTATAAGGCTAAAAACCTGATGGCAAAAGGTTCTTTTGAAAGGGCCATAGATATATTGAAGGATATAAACGCATCCCATGGCTCGATAGATACGAAAAGATTATTGAGAGACGCCTACATTGAAGCAGCCCTCTTTGAGGATGCATCGACTTTGCAGGCAGAGATCTTGAAGCTTGCAGGGAAAACAGATCTGGATAGAGAGTCTTCCATAAGTATACAATTAAGGTATGAACTTGCAAGGAAGGCGATAAAGTCGGGGCGTGATGCAGATGGAATAAAAATGCTGAAAGAGCTTATAAAAAAATGGCCGGAAAGTGCGCAGCCTTATGTGGCTCTGGGCAAGCTCTACTGGAAAAAAGGGGAAAAGAAGTCTGCCGAAGAAAGTTGGGAAAAAGGTTATTCCAAAACTTCCAATATGATCTTTGTTTTTCTTATGGAGGATTGTTACCTTAAGGAGAATGAACCACAAAAGGTCATTGGTCTTTATAAGGACCTTATCGCGCGCGAACCTGGTAATAACTTGATGCATCTTTTCCTCGGTAAAATATATCTTAGACTCGAGATGATAGACGAGGCATTGGAAAAGTTTGAAAAGGCCGGAGAGCTGGGCCTTGACTGCCCTGAACTGGAACTTATGATAGGTGAGGCATATTTCAGGAAGGAAAGATTCAAGGATGCATCGGAGAGGTTTAAGACCGCCATCGGTTACAATAGAAGGATAACTATTCCTTTTGTATGCAAAGGCTGCGGTGAAAAAACAACTGAATGGACCGGAGCCTGTTCTTCCTGCGGTGAGTGGGACTCTCTTCATGTTGCAATTGCTGCAAAGGCAGGTGACTCAGCTGTAAATACGGGGATCCTGCCCAAATGAAACCGCTTGTTCTTGTAATTATGGACGGTCTGGGAATTAATCCTGATGCAAAAGGTAATGCCGTTTTTATAGCTTCTACTCCCGTTCTGGATCAAATTGCACAAAATTACCCCTATACCGAGATCGGCGCATCGGGTGCTTTTGTAGGGCTGCCCGACGGACAGATGGGGAACTCAGAGGTGGGCCACCTTAACATCGGGGCCGGCAGGGTGGTATATCAGGATTATACAAAGATCAGCAAGGCCGTTCAGTCGGGAGATATATTTAATAATCACGTCATAAACGAAGCTGTTGATCGGCTTGAGTCCGCCGCCGGCGCTCTTCACATTATGGGCCTCCTTTCTGACGGAGGGGTTCACTCACATATAAGGCATCTCTTCGCGCTTCTTGAAATTGCCAAAAAAAGAGGGCTGTCAAAGGTCTGTATTCACGCATTTATGGACGGCAGAGACACGCCTCCCAGAAGCGGCATTAAATATATTAAGGAACTTGAAGACCGCATGAATGAGCTTGGAATAGGAAATATTGCCACTGTTATGGGCCGTTTTTATTCCATGGACAGGGATAATCGCTGGGACAGGGTTGAAGCTGCCTACATGGCGATGGTCAAAGGAGCAGGTAGGCGAGTTGATTCTGCAACTAAAGCGATTGAACTATCCTACGCCGATGATAAGGGTGATGAGTTTATCGAACCGGCCCTTATAGCAGGAGATGGCGATGAGCCTCATCTTGTTAAAAATGGCGATGCAATAATATTCTTTAATTTCAGAGGCGACAGGGCAAGAGAGCTGACAAGGGCCTTTACGGAGAAAGGCTTTTCAGGCTTTACTGCCAGCGATCGCCCTGAGCTATCTTCCTTTATCTCTATGACCCGTTATGATGAAGACTTTGATATTCCCGTGGCCTTCCCGCCTACCCCTATGGATTCACTTTTAGGACAGCTCGTAAGTGATGCGGGGATGCGGCAGTTAAGGATAGCCGAAACGGAGAAGTATGCCCACGTAACCTTTTTCTTTAACGGGGGAGGGGACGTGCCATTTAAAGGCGAAGAGAGGATACTTGTTCCTTCTCCCAAGGATGTTCGCACCTATGATGAAAGGCCGTCAATGAGCGCCTTCGAGGTGACTGACCGGGTTTTAGAAAAGTTAAGGGAGAAGGTATACGGACTTATAGTATTAAACTATGCAAATTGCGATATGGTAGGCCATACCGGTATAATCCCTGCTGCGGTAGAGGCGGTTGAGACGGTTGATGCATGTCTGGGCAGGCTCATTGAAACGGCTAAAGAGGCCGGTTACACTATCCTTGTAACGGCTGATCATGGAAATGCCGAGAAGATGATGGATGATAGCACCAGGCAGCCGCATACGGCCCATACTACCAACCCTGTTCCTTTTATTCTGGTTGATGACGATAGGAAGGGGCGCAGGTTAAGGAGCGGCGGGAAACTGGCCGATATTGCACCTACCATCCTTGAACTTTTCGGTATGGAAAAGCCTGTGCAAATGGATGGAATCTCCCTGCTTGAAAGAGCCTAGCCTTTTCAATCTCCAGGCCACGGCAAAAACTCTTTGTCAATCCTTCTTAGAGTTATTGTTCCCCCCCGCCTGCCTTTTATGCAGGGATACCCTTTTAAAACACGGGATATGTAATGCCTGTATTGGCGGTTTTGAAGTTTCAAGGCCGCCTTACTGTACTGTCTGTGGTTGCACATTTGCAAGCGATGCAGGTAAAAACCACACTTGCGGCAGATGTATAAAGAACCCCCCTCCCTTTGATATCGCCGCCTCAGTCTATCTTTATAGGGACGGCCTTTCAAAAGCGGTGCGGCTTTTGAAATATTCAAAAAAGAGCCTTATCGGTCCGCATCTGGGCGGCTTAATGAAAGACCACCATCTTGGCGCTATCTCTTATGATGTCATTGTTGCCGTACCTCTCCATATAAGCAGGCTGCGAGAGCGGGGCTTCAATCAATCTCAGCTTTTGGCGGAAGGTCTGGGCAAGGAGATCTCCCCTCATATAGATAAATATATTCTGGAAAGAGTTAGACCTACCGGTTCGCAGACAGGTATGAGCAGTAAGGAGAGGCGGGCAAATGTAAGGGGGGCATTTTCTTTGAGAAGTGGCGCAGATGTATCAGGGAAGCGAATTCTTCTTATCGATGATGTTTATACGACGGGGGCTACGGTTAAGGAGTGCAGCAAAGTGCTTAAAAAGGGCGGGGCCAGTGTTGTCAACGTGCTTACGCTGGCAAGGGTGGTGGAAAAAAACGCTTAAATAATTGAAACCTTCTTTGTTCTTCTCGACATACCGCTTTTTCTAGCTGCCTTTGCAACTGCAGTTGCGACTGCTGCAGAGACTTTTTTGTTGAAAACACTTGGTATGATATATTCCTCGCTCAGTTCTTTGTCAGGTATTGCCGATGCGATGGCATTAGCCGCTGCAATCTTCATATCGAGATTTATACCTTTTGCCCTGCTGTCTAAAAGCCCTCTGAATATTCCTGGAAAACAAAGGACGTTGTTAATCTGGTTAATATAGTCAGATCTGCCTGTTGCAATAATCCCGGCTATCCCTTCAATATCCTCGGGCTGTATTTCAGGGTCCGGGTTGGCGAGGGCGAAGATTATAGGATCTTTGGCCATGTTTTTCACATCTTCCACGTCTATAAGGCCAGGTCCCGAGACGCCGAGGAAGAAATCGGCCCCTCTCATGGCATCTTTTAGTGAGCCTTTTATCTCTTTCGGATTGCTGCTCCGGGCAAACCACTCCTTTATAGGGTTCATCCCTTCTCTTCGGCCCTTATAGATAGCTCCTGCCCGGTCGCAGCCGATGATGTTTTTTGCCCCGGCAGCCATGAAGAGTTTAGCGCAGGCTATGCCCGCTGCACCGGAACCGCTGATAATGATCTTTAGCTCTTCCATCTTTTTCCCCGTGACCTTTAATGCGTTCATAAGAGCAGCCAGTGCAACAATGGCCGTGCCGTGCTGGTCGTCGTGAAATACGGGGATATCAAGTTGCTCCTGCAGCCTCTCCTCGATCTCGAAGCATCTCGGCGCCGCGATGTCCTCAAGGTTTATACCTCCAAAGCCGGGGGAGATAGCCTTTACAATATTTATAATCTCATCAGTATCCCTGGTGTCCAGGCAGATCGGATAGGCGTCGACTCCTCCGAACTCCTTAAATAGCATCGCCTTCCCCTCCATGACCGGCATGGCAGCCTTTGGCCCGATATCTCCGAGGCCCAGCACGGCACTGCCGTCGGTTACTATGGCTACGCTGTTTTTCTTGATGGTCAGGTTGTACGCCTTTGCGCTGTCTTCATGAATAGCCATGCATACCCTGGCAACTCCGGGGGTATAGGCCATGGAAAGATCGCTTCTCGTCTTGAGCGGCGCCTTGCTTCTTATCTCGATCTTTCCTCCAAGGTGCATAAGAAATGTGCTGTCAGAGATATGGACTATCTCCACAGTGCCGAGCTCTTTCAGCCTGCTTACAATCTGGGCGCAGTGTTTGTCGTCCCTGGCCCTTACCGTTATGTCGCGGATCACATGCCCCTTGACGACCTCGACGATATCGACGGCCCCCACATCGCCGCCGGCCTCCCCTATTGCCGAAAAGGCCTGACCCAAGATGCCGACTTCATTTTTCAGCATGGCCCTGATCACGAATGTAAAGCTGGCGCTAGGTCTCTTCATAAGGTCTCCCCTCAAGCTTTAAAGGCCATTAAAATAATCTTTCAAGCAGATCGCCGCCCCCGTCTTCGAGCGCCCTTTTCAGTCTCATGCATGACTCGCAGCTCCCGCACATCTTCTCCCCTCCTTCGTAGCAACTCCAGAGAAGGTCCAGAGGGGCATCGATATCCATCCCGAGGGCAACTATCTCGGTCTTGTTAAGTCCGGAAGTAGGGCTGATCAGCTGAACCTTGTTAAGCGTTGAGAAGTTGAGCGCTGCGTTTATTGCGCCTATGAATTCAGGGGAGTTGTCAGGAAAGGTGGCGGCCTCCTCCATATTGAATCCAGTCACGATAATGTCGGCATCTAGCGACTCGGCGTATGCAGCTGCGATATTGATGAAGACGCCGTTTCTGTTGGGGACCCATACCTTTCTGGCCGACTCGTAAGTTGTTCCTCCCTCACCGTCCAGCTCGGCTGGCTCAAGTTCAGGCAGGCTTTTATCCCTGTTGACGAGGGCAGTTGTCGTAATTCCGGCAAGCCAGGAAAGTTCCAGCATCTCATGCCTTATCCCATAGCGGCCGCATATGTCGGAGGCGGAAGAGAACTCTCTTTCCGCTGCGCGTTGACCGTAATCAAAAGTAATGGCCAGGACCACTTCCGTTTCGTCAAGGGCCTTCTTGAAGGCTACCGTCGAATCAAGGCCGCCCGAAAGAAGGACTATGCTTTTGCGAATACTTCTATGAGGCATTTTTCATTAATCTCCAGACCTGGATTATTGCATATTCGGTTTGTAAAATGAAGAGGGATTATAAACAGGTTATCAAATAGAGCTGTATAGAGGCTATTCCAATCCTGTTTTGCAGCTGCTTTAAAAGATGATGATTCAATTAACAAATAAGAATATCCGTAAAAGTTGGGAAAGGAATTGTTTTCAACGATTAATTCAGAATAACTAGCCACCTCCCCGTAATAACTAGCCAAGTGGATAGTAGACTGGAGGGGGGGCTAGTTGTATGATAAGCAAATTTCAAACTATATATAATGCCCCGGAACTTGATATTTCGTCTTTTATTTTTTGTGAGATACGTCATAACGCTTTTTTTTTGAGTTTTGTTTTGTTGTTTATGGCTGATTTCAGCAAAATAGATTAAGTTTGTTTTTTTCTTTAGAAACTTGCGGGGTGTCCTTCTTTGGATAAAGGCTTAAGTGTTTGAAACCATGAGCTTTTTGCTGTATATGGTTTTGTCTTTTAGTGACGGCATGCTTTTTGTAGGATATAATGTACAAATAGTTGATATGTTATAAATGATTAATTTATAAGGGAACTGTTGAAGATACTCAAAAAAAAGATAGGGATTGTTTTGTTCTCTTCAATTGTCTTTGGAGCGGTCCTCTCGCCTACAGATTCCTCTGCCAGGCTGGTCGGGCCCCATGCTTCCAAGGTATGCGGAGACTGCCATTCAGCCGGCTTTGCCAGCATATTCAATCAGGCTCCTACCTGTATTACAGCCGCCTGTCATATTAATCAGCTTGTAGAGGCAGATGCATCTACACTCTTTGGTAATTATTCAAGCTCGGGTGGTCCTGTTGGAACATCTCACGCCTGGGGGGTTTCCTACCTTGAGTCCGGAGCCGCAGCAAAGGGCCCCATAACTACGCCCCAGTCAAGATATGGTCCAGGCAATCTTGGTTGTTCCTCGTGCCATTATCCACATTATGCGCTTAATAATATTACGAGCCAGCCACTTCTCAAAGTAGATAACAACTCTGATCAACTATGTCTTGACTGCCACAGGGAAAGAAATGTGACGAGCGCCTCCTCTGTGCAGGCTGGCAAGCAGATGAGTCATCCCGTTGGTGTTACGATACCAGAGACTACTGCTTTTAACAGTCCTCCTCTCAATCCCTATTCCACTATCTCGGGGTCGGAATTGAAATTGGTCGGCCCTGGTAGCGATATCGTATCATGTTCTTCATGTCACGGCGTGCATTTTGCCGATTCAAACCCATGGACCGCAGCTGTAGCAACCAACCTCAGTTCAGTTCCCGGTGGTCAGGGTGTGCTTTTAAGAAGATATAATGATTCACAACTCTGTAAAGATTGTCACAGGTATATGGGGCACAATGGGCAGGATTGTCGTAACTGTCATAAGCCTCATAACGTAGGCAATAACTTTTACCTCATTATGCAAAATATCAGCACTCCCGAGATTAACGGCAATACATTTGGAAACGTCACCGTTACCATGAACAATCTATCCTCGGGATTTGCATATATATCAGCATCGGGACCTGTCGGCATATGCGAGGCCTGTCACAGGCTTGAGACGGATTCACCCTCTGGAGCAGTGTTCCAGGGTTGGAGTGCGGCCCATTCAGCCATGGGGGTAAATAAGTCGGAGGCTGCAACCTTTAACTGCCTTAACTGCCATAGCCATGTGGAGGGAGACGGTTCCGGCAGTTTCGGGGGATGCGGAGGCTGTCATGGAATGCCGCCCAAGTTGAATTCGTCCGGTACGGATGGGTATGCCCAATACAGCAGCGTTGCTCTCGGCTCCTACAATTATCTGGATGACAGTGCACAGCAGCCGGCGGCAGATGAGTCTACATCGCCACATAAGAGACATGCCGAAGATTACCCATTCGGTTCGCAAGGGGCGGGATACGGTACAGACGGCATGTGTCGCGCCTGTCATGCAAATGATCCGGCTCTACACAAAAACAAGGGGTTTCAGGATATTGCATTCGGCCTTTATTCATGGGCGGCGGGACAGTATGGAAGCTACGATTCTGCTCCCGCAAACAGGGACTGCACGAATGTCTATTGCCACAGTAAACCTAATGCCGATTTGACTGTGGCTGCGCCAAATACGGCTGTGAACTGGAATATGGCTCCCGGCACTCTTAACTGCGGCAGCTGTCATGATTCGGCGCCCACAACTAACAGGCATACCAAGCATATAGATGGCACCGGCGCCAACTACAGCTTCGGCTGCAGGAATTGTCATTCCCAGACTGTTTCGGACAACAGTGCCATCAAAGATGAGCAGGCGGGTGTCCATGTAAACAGGCAGAAGGATGTCTTCTTCACGGCTACCGCGGTCTCGGGCAGTTATGCGCCCGCTGGCAAGACCTGCACAGATACCTACTGTCACGGCAACCTTGCGAATAACCAGGGAAATAACTCCACGCCTGTATTTGGTGCGGCAGGGACGGCCATTTGTGGCAGCTGTCACGACCTGCCTCCGTCGGGCGATATAGCTACTCATGCGAAGCATGTAACAATATACGGCTTCGAGTGTGCATATTGCCACTGGGACGTCATATCAACGTGGGATAATGTAAGTTCCATAGACGATCAAACCAAGCATGTCAACTATAGTGAGGACGTCAAGTTCGGGAATGACGCACAGGGGAGGACGAATGCTGCCGGCTCATATAACAAGGCAAGCGGTATATGTTCTACCATATACTGTCACAGCGCCGGCACGTCGACGCTTTCCGCCAACTTTTTTGTAAATGAATCAACGGTATGGAACAGCGCTCTGGTAACATGTTCAAGCTGCCACGGCAACTCTGCATACAGCGGTATGACCTCGGCCATGCCGAACTACACAAGCGTTGTAAATAAAGCCAACAGCCATTACAAACATGTAGTAATTAACGGTTATGGCTGTAATATTTGTCATAACGTAACAGTCAATATCGATAATGTAAGCATTAACGACTATACGAAACATGTAAATGGCGCATACGATATAGACATTGCTGCTGCCTACGATACTAATGGCGTTGCGTCCAACTACACACCGGGCTCGCCGGGGGGTACATGTGAAAGTATCACTTGCCATGGTGCAGGTGCGCCTGCCTGGGGCTCTGCCATAAGCTGCACCGATTGTCATGCCGGATCGGGGGATGTTGATGATTTCACATTCGGAAACAACACGACGGCAAGGATTGACCAGGCAGAATGGATAAATCGTGGCCACGGGAGGCCTTCGTCTTCGGGCAACTACCCCTTCTCTACTAACGCGGCGGCCGATACAAGTTGTCTCTATAGCGGGTCGGGCACGGGTTGTCACAGCAGCGCTGTCTCGCATAATGACCCTGCTAACCCTTTCAGGCTTTACACTGCGGCAAGTCATCCGAATGATCTCTGTAAGGAGTGCCACAAAACAGGCCAGGCAAAGGTTGTTGTAACTCATTCAAGGGCTGAAATGGAGGCGGCAGGATATGACGGCGGCGCCAGCGGAAACGGCTGGGGGGCATGGGATATAACTCCCAAGTGCGTTGATTGTCATGACCCCCATGGGGATAAGAATAACTATATGATCCACACATACATAAATATGAGTGGAAGCACCAGCTATGGCCAGCCCACCCAAGGGGCCACTGCATTTATGACCTTCACCGCAGTAGACGGCGGCACGCAGGTTAACTGGGAAAGCTATGTAAAAACTGATTTTAGCGGGATTTGCCAGCGCTGCCACAGTCAGGATGATCCCGGCGTCGGGATATTTAAAAAGGGGACATATACTGCGGATCATAATAATGATACCAACTGTCCTAACTGCCATGAGCATTCCAACGGCTTCAAACCGACCGATTCAGACGGTAATAACAGTTGTTTCGGTTGCCACAACGAGTATTTCGGGCCGATGAACAGCACCGATGGAAGCTATCATCACTACCTCAATAACAGTGATGTTTATAACCTCGCTTCAGGCAGCAAGTATCCAGTCCTTGATCCGCCATCACCCTTAGGTGGAACTTCGGACCAGAACAGGCGTTGCCTCATGTGTCATGTGGACCATGATATATTCAAACCTGAACTGAATCCGCAGAGCCCGGGAAGGTCCTACAACCTGAGGCCTAATATAGCAACATTCCCCACTATAACATCGGGTCAGAATACGGACTTTTTACCGAATGATCCATATGGCGGCCTATGTCTTTCCTGTCACAACAATTCACAGACGAAGAGCTTTACCCAGGCTGACGGGACGGTACAGACGCCTGTCGTCAACAGGGATATGTTTATAGAGAGTCCTCACAACTACGTGGCGCCCTCCACCTTTAACAGCGGCGCTACCCAATTCAACGCCAACTGCTCCAAGTGTCATGTCGACACCATGACCAAAACCAAACAGGCCGGAGGGAACAAGGTCGGCCCCCATTTCTCCCAGATCAGAAGGAT
>JAVVFD010000057.1:0-14988 GCA_032250935.1 bacterium | reverse complement strand
CCGTACACGATGCTCTCGGGCGACTACTCCCGGGCGAAATGTCTTCCTGCAACCAGTGCTTCATCCCCGGTCTGAAGGAGGGAGGCATCTACTGCCTTACGGAAAAGAAGGAAGGCGAAAGGAAGAACACAAAGTAGAAGGCGGATCGCTTTTAAAGGAAATGAGCCCTATTAAGATATTGCAAAGAATATATTCACTATGATAGTTTGATCGTACAGTTAAGATTTATAATTTAAATGTAACGCAGGGACTATCAAAAAACTATTATGCTGAACGAAGGCTCTAAAATAACAATCTCTTCACTTATAATAAGGTTTGCATCCTACTCGGCGCCTTTTTTTATCTTCAGCCTCATACTTAGCCGTTTATCATCTCCCCTTGCAGGCGTGGCGGGCAAGCTGCAACTGGACAAGCTTTTTTCCACCGGCGTCTCCCTTAACCTCCTATATATCGCCCTTTTATACGTCGTTATTTCAACGGGGCTTATCACCCTGATCATGGGCAGGACTTCCCTGCCTGTTCCGACCTTTCGCCTCTGGCTGATCTACTATCCCGCCAGGGCGGTCTTCGACCTTTCCTCTATGCTGACAGGGACAATGATAGGGACTGCGGCTGCAGGCATAAGGGGCCTCTCATCTCTTGACAGGCTGGCTGATCCTGCAACGATCGCCCTCTATACCGTTTTGCCTGCAGGCTTTTTTCTATGCACATCAATAAATGGGTCTCCACTTGAAGAGCGGCTATATAAGATAATCGCCCTCATCGCTACGGTGGCAGCAGCTTTCCTCTTCTATCAGAAATTCATCGCCTGATACTCCTCCCTCCTTCTATTCCTTCCTCCCTCCCTCCCTCCCTCCCTCTCTCTCAATCCGGTTTAAGGATTGTTGACCTCTTCACTCGATAAAAGCTATACTCCATCAAACGAAATCGGCATAAACCTTTCACCACGGCAAAATAAATCATGGCTAAAGATATGAAAAAAAAACGACTCTTTCTAATAGACGGCAGCTCCTATATATACCGCGCATTTTTTGCGATCCCCCACCTCACTAATTCCAGGGGGCTGCCGACAAACGCCGTATACGGCTACACATCCATGCTCCTCAAGGTAATAAGGGATCATAGACCTGACTATATGGCCGTTGCCTTCGATGCCAAGGGCCCAACATTCCGCCATGATGCTTATAAGGATTACAAGGCCAACCGCAGCGCAATGCCGGACAACCTACAGCCGCAGATACCTTATATTCACGAGGTGACGGCCGGTTTCAACCTGCCCGTTCTTTCAATGCAGGGGGTGGAGGCCGACGATATTATCGGCACCATTGCAAGGCAAGGTGCCGACCACGGCCTGGAAGTGATTATAGTTACAGGCGACAAGGACATGATGCAGCTCGTCTCCGATGACATAAGCATACTGGACACCATGAAGGATAAGACTACCGGCCCAATCGAGGTAATGGAGCGCTTTAAAGTCGGACCCGACAGGGTAAGGGACATAATGGGGATGATGGGAGACAGTTCCGACAACATACCTGGCATTGCAGGCGTGGGGGAGAAGACGGCTGTAAAGCTCATATCGGAATACGGCACTATGGAAGGGATATATGAAAACATCGAAAATATAAAGGGAAAACTCAGAGAGAAGCTTGAAAGAGACAGGGATATGGCATTCCTCAGCCGTGAACTTGCCACCATAGAGTGCGGCCTCGATTTCACCTTTTCCATCGATGAATACTCCATGGCCGAGCCTGACATCCCTCAACTAAGGGAACTGTTCAAAGAGCTGGAACTTTCGCGCTTCCTTAAGGAGTTGACGCCGCAGACAACGCTATCAAGGGACGGCTACAGGCTGCTTGACACACTCGATAAGATCGAAAAATTTATTGGCGAACTTCCCGAAGACCCACTTATTTCCATAGACCTTGAGACGACCTCCCTCGATACGCTGGAGGCGAAGATTGTAGGCATATCCCTCTCCTTCGAACCACACAAGGCTTTCTATATCCCGGTGGGTCACTCCTACCCTGGCGCACCTGACCAGCCCGACCTGAACAGCGTTCTTGACCTGCTAAGACCTATACTAACCTCCGATAATCTCAAAAAGACGGGGCACAATCTCAAATACGACTACTCCGTACTGAAGAACTGCGGCATAAACATGAAGGGGATATACTGCGACTCCATGATCGCATCCTACCTCCTTCATCCCACTAGGCACTCGCACTCACTTGAGGAGATTGCAAGGGAGCACCTCGACCACCAGATGATTACCTATAAGGAGGTGGTAGGCGATCCGAAAAAGGTAACCTTCGACATGGTAAAGATAGAGGATGCCCTTAACTATGCGGCAGAAGATGCCGATGTGGCCCTTCTCATCGCAAGAGAGATGCTCCCCATGCTTGAACGGGACGGCTTTAACAAGCTCTTCCACGAGATTGAGATCCCCCTCATCGAGGTCCTTGCCGATATGGAAATGACAGGCGTAAAGGTGGACAGCTCTTTCCTGGCTGCCATGGCGGGAGATGTTGAGCGCGACATGAACCTCATGGAGGGGAAAATATACGAAATAGCCGGCGAGGCCTTCAACATCAATTCACCAAAGCAGCTCGCCGTCATTCTATTTGAAAAACTGGGTCTTCCTGCCGCAAAAAAAACGAAGACGGGCTACTCCACAAACGTGGATATCCTTATGAAACTGGCGGACAAGCACGAACTCCCGGCCATGATTCTTGAATACCGCTCCTTATCCAAACTTAAATCCACATATATAGACGCCCTTCCAAGGCTGGTAAAGGGAAAAACGGGCCGTGTGCATACCTCATACAACCAGACAGTCACCTCAACGGGGCGTCTTTCATCAAGCGAGCCTAACCTGCAGAACATACCGATAAAGACGGAGCTCGGCAAAAAGATCAGGGAGGCATTCGTGCCCGAGGCCGGGTCGGTCATACTGGCGGCCGACTACTCCCAGGTGGAGCTCAGACTGATGGCCCACCTCTCGGGAGACGATCTGCTGCTGAAGGCCTTTGAAAGAGGAGAAGATATCCACACCCGCACGGCGGCAGAGGTCTTCGGAATCTTCCCCCAGATGGTGACTCCCCAAATGAGACGGGAGGCGAAGGTGATAAATTTCGGCATACTCTACGGCATGAGCGGCTATGGCCTTGCCAGGGAGCTTGGTTGCTCACCCAAGATTGCAAACGCCTACATTGAAGGGTATTTCAATAAATACCGCGGCATAAAGGCATATATGGAGTCTATCGTTGAGGGCGCAAAAGAAAAGGGGTACGTATCTACCATCATGGACAGACGTTGCTACCTGCCCGAGATCAACTCGTCAAACGGCATGCAGAGACAGTTTGCCGAACGAGCCGCAGTCAACGCGCCGCTGCAGGGAAGCGCCGCAGATATCATCAAGGTGGCCATGGTAAAGATACATCGCCGTCTTATAGATGAAGGGCTGAAATCAAAGATGATCATGCAGGTTCACGATGAACTCGTATTCGAGATCCCCGAAGGAGAGCTCGGCCTCATGAAGAAGCTTGTTGCCGAAGAGATGGAAGGGGTGGTTGAATTGAAGGCCCCGCTAGTGGTTGATATCGGAATCGGGGCCAACTGGGCCGAGGCGCACTGAGCTTAGGCACAGGAAGGCAACTATCAGTAACGGTATTTAAGGCCTAAGCCTAAAACAAAGGAGTTCATAGTAATGGTAGTATCTCTGACTTTGGCATCAGGATATCTGACTTTGGCATCGGCCTCTGTTGTACTAAGCAAAACATCGCCATTTAAGATCCAGCTTTTGGTAAATGAATACTCAAAACCGATGACTCCGTGAACACCGATGGAGTCTTCTATTTCCGTAATAGTCCTGTTCAGGGCAAAAAAATCCTTTATCTCTTGGCTTTGCCCGCTGTCTCTTTCGATGTCATTCAAATAATAGGCAAGACCTGCTCCCTGAGCGCCGTCATGAGAAAGACCGTAACAAATAATGCCACCGTCTCGATGATGCCTATAACCATGATGTAGTTGCCGAAACCCTTCTCCGCCTCGGCCAGGGCGTCCGAGGCCAGAGCCCCCGCCCTCCCCTGCATCCACGCCGAGGCACCGATGGCGAGACCACCGAGCAGGCCGGCAGAGAACTTCACCACAGGGGAACTTGCCGCAGCGCCTATGAGTGCGTTCATGAGGATCATGCCGTAGATGGTCTGCGAAAGGGGCGCCCCTGCAAATGCAACGAGTATGAAGGGGGCCTTCCTCTCCGACATAAAACACTTCTTCCATGCCCCCAGCGCCGCCATTCCGGCCGCCCCCGTACCTAGAATGGAACCGATGGCTGAGAGGAAGATGGCCAGCACGAACCCTATCTCTCCCATATTCTCCATGAATGTCATAACATACCTCCCTTAAATTCTATCAGAATTTGAATTCAAACTTTCAACTACCCTACCCCATCAAGGGGGAGAGCAAACTTCAGGATTACCAGTAGAAAGTTTTTTTCTATTACCTCCTAAGGGCCTGTAGGGGATACCGGACCACTCTATATTCATATGCCCGGAAAACTCAAGAATATTCAGTCTTATGCCGTGGACGATGACCGACATGGCTATTAGCAGCATATTGACGGCGTGGCCGAATACGAGTATGAAAATGGCTGCGGCAACGGAGAAGGGGCCGTCGAAGCCTACCCCTCCGGCCAGGGAGTTGAAGGCTGCCGCCACCTCCCTCGACGCCATACCAACGGCAAAAAGCCTCACATAGGAGACCATATTGGAGAGCCCCCCTACGCCGTCGAGGGCCGACACGGGGAGCCCCTTAAGCCCCAGCAAAAGCCCTCTCAGAAAGCCGTCCCCACGCTGAGCCGAGAATACGATGATGGCCGTAAAGCCCGAGAGTATGAGATAAAATGACGGCTCAAGTCCACCCTCTTTCAGGATAAGGGATCGGGTAAGGAGGTATATCCCCGAAAGGAGGAGGACCCATCCCCCTTCAGATATGGCCCTGAGGGATGGATAGTATCTAAGACCCTTCCATACGTGCGCGGCGGACAGGTGCAGAAAGGCGAGTGCGAAGCAAATCTCCATGACCGTCTCGTCTGAGGCCGCATCAACGGCTGACAGGCCGGGGATGGCCATATCCCCCAGAAGGGGAACGCCTGATGCGGAGAGCCCGAACCAGTTCCCCGTGACGGCGCCCCACAAGAGTGTGGCTCCTGAAAGGAGGTAGAAGAGCCTCACCCCCTCTCTCGAAAGTGTCGGCATTAGCCTCGATGCTGCAAAAACGGCCGCAAGAAGGATAAGGCCGTAACCTCCATCCCCCGCGATCATAGCGAAGAAGATGGAGAAGAAGACGAGAAATATTGCGTTGGTGTCATACTCGAAGTAGCCCGGCGTTATGCCGATGAAGGACATGACGGGCTGAAATAGGGCCGAGAGCTTAGAATGCCTGACAAGAGTCGGCACGGGGTCATCTTCTTCCGGCTCGACAACGACTGCGCCCCACCCCTTCCCCGTGGCCAGCCTTGTTATCCGCCCGGCTTCCTCTTCGGGGACGAAGCCCCTGATGTATGCGACCCCCTCTTCAATCCCCATGCCGCTCCTTACCTCCTCGAAGTCGAGCTTCTTTTCCAGTCTCGCAAAGGCGTCTTCCAGTGCCGGACCCGCAAGGCCCGTAATTTCTTCTTCCAATCTGGAGAGTTCTTCACCCTTCTCCCTGATCATCTCCTCCATTTCTAAAGGGGAGCTGGCCGGCAAAGGTATCTTTTTAAAAGGGATATCGAGACGCCCCATTGAGAAGGCGGCGCAGTAGCACCTCCCCTCCACCCTTTCAATCACGCTGTAAGCGGCATCTTCGGGGATGCGCCCCAGTTCATTCTCACGGCAGCTGAAAAGGATGACATCTATACCGACGCCCTTCAGCTCTCCCGCCTCTTTCGGGTCAAAGTCCCCCCATATCCCGATCTCTTCGAGCTCTCTTTTAAGACCCGATATCTCCTCCCTCATGCCCTTCATTTCGCCGGAAAGTTCCATAACGCGTCGGGCGGCATCGAGCGCCTCGTCGCGGGACATCTCCCCATTCCCTCCGCCCCTACCGGCTCCGGTCTGCTTCATGATGGATAGAGCCTCACCCAAAAGCTCCATCTCCTCCCTGATACGGGAGATATCATCACTCTCGGTTGGCTCGACGTGGCTCACGTGAAGCATTCCCGCTTTTTCCAGCAAAGCTATCACCTCATCGGCCCAGCCCGGCCTGATCAGTATCCACACCTTTTTCATGGGGACTATCATAAGGTCCTCGCCTCCATCTTCCTCTTCGCCATCTTGGCCCATACTACGGCCGCCGTCTGCTGGTCGCCGAGATGTATGGTTATCCGCCTTATCGCCTCTATCGCCTCGGGTATCTTCACTTTTTCAAAGAGGTTCACCCGCTGAGTCGTAATGACCAGCTCCTCGCTCAGAAGTTTCAGCTGCTCTCCCAGAATACCCTGCTCGGCCCCAAGCTCCATGAGCTTTACAATAGCCTCGACGGCCGAATCGACCCAGAGGGGGGTCGTGAGTAGGTCGTACTCCGCCACCTCTATATCGGCTCCGCCAAAGAGCGGGATATCAACCCCTGCGACATTGTCCGACTTCCTCCTTATCCCCTTAAGGGTTATCATTCCATCAAGCCCCACATCCTCGGCGAGCAGCTTGGCCCATGGCCGCATCCCCTCCCTCACTTTCTCCTCGGTACTCTTCAGCTTCGCAATCTCACCCTTCACGCGCACGATCTCGCGCTGGAGCTGCTGCTTCTTGGCGACAAGCGTCGGGAGGAAGCGGTTGTAGCGCCTCAGGCTCTCCTTATGGCGCTTCAGTTCATGCTTTGTAAGTTTTATTTTTTGCACGGCTTTCTCTACCTTCTTAAATATTTGCCGGAAATTATTATCACTTAAGGTAGAAGGCGTTTTTCATGAGCTGTATCTCTTCATGCTCTTCTTTCTTTAAAAGGCTTGAAAACAGTGCCCTGACCTCTTCCGACTCGGCATTGTCGGCCACATCCCTGTATAATTTCACAAGGCATTCATCTAAACGCATCGCCAGATTTACCAGATCATTAATCGACATATCCGGTTTTAACTCATAATTCTCCAACTTTTCGCAGCTTTCATTATTTGGCGTATATTTATACCAGGTATCCAGTATTTTTTCCGACTTCTCCTCTTCATATTCTTCCAAAGATTCGGCAAGATGTCTCTCATGACGGCTCATATAATCGAGGAGCATCTTCACATGTTCCTTTTGATTGATCTTTTCAAGACGTTCGTACAGTTCCGAGATATGCTGGTGAAATAGTCTTGCGCGATCGATTATGCCCTTAGTCCTTTGATATGCCATATCGTCTCCTTTCCTACCTGGAAGAATGAATTTCCCTTATACAAAAAATATATCAAAGATAGCGTGTTTATCAAGCTGGATAAAGTATTACCGGAAATGTTTACCTTCAAAGCGCCTGCAGCGCTTCAGTTTGCATTTATTTGACAATTGTTGTCTAACTCCCCTTGGTCCCTTTATGCCCGCATGAGTGCTCTTGCCCCCCTCGGAGTAAGGGGTTAGCCCCTGGATAACTGGGGACATCGACCTTTAGTTTGAACCGTTTCTTGCAGACGCCTGTGTTGCAATTGAAACGTTCTGCCGGGATAGGCTGTTTGTTCCTTTGCCTCTTTCTTGGTCATGAACTATATCATATTGAAAGGGCTTTAGAAAAAGGGGACAGATTTATTTATTAGACTCCACCTCTAAGGGATCGAATAATATCACAGCCCTCTCCCCCTTCAAAACAAAATCCAACTTCCTTATTTTCAAAAGAATTACATGGAACAAGAAGGGATTTATGATGTCCGCAACAAGCCCAAAAGGCATACCCTGTAAATTCCGGGGACATTACTTAATTCTGCCCCGAAAAGGGGTAGCAATCACGCCCCTCCCCCTCCGAGCACCTTGTAGATATTCGTCAGATTAAGCAGCCTTATAAGACGGGTCGTGATCAGCTCCTGCCTGGCCCCGTAGAGCGAGCGCTGTGAATCGAGGACGCTTAAGTAGCTGTCGACTCCCTTGTCATAACGCGCCGTGGAAAGACGGTGGCTCGCCTCGGATGCATCGGTGAGCGACTGCTGGGCCGCCACCTCCTCATGGATGGTTGCGTGTCTGGCAAGAGCATCGGCTACCTCCCGAAAGGCGCCCTGGATCGTCTTTTCGTATCGGGCCACGGCCATATCCCTGTCCGCCTTTGCCGCCTTCAGATTTCCTGCGGCACTGCCTGAATCGAAGAGGGGGATGGCTACCTTTGGCGCAACGGCCCAGATGCCCGATGCGTCGGAAAAGAGACCGGACAGATCATTACTGGCGATGCCAGCTGACCCGGTGAGATTGATGCTCGGGAAGAAGGCCGCCCGAGCGGCTCCAATATTGGCGTTGAAACCTTTCAGCATATTTTCAGCACCCATCACGTCGGGGCGTTTGAGAAGAACCTCCGAGGGGAATCCCGGCGTAATCTCACCAAGGGCCGCAAAGGTTTCGGGAAGGGCATCGGGGAGAAGTTCGGCCGGAATCTGTGTCCCGACGATGAGGTTCAGGGCGTTTTCGTCCTGGGCCGCAATAGCAGTGTAGCGGGCAACGTCGACCCTCGCCGCCTCCATCCGCGTCTCAGCCTGCCGCAGATCAAGGTCGGACGAGGCCCCCGCCTCAACGCGGCGCGCGATGAGCTCATAGGTCGATTCCTGGCTGCTCAGGGTCTCCTCGGCGAGCTTCAGCTTTTCACGGTCGGCGGCCAGGGTCAGGTAGCCTGCGGCTACCTCGGCCACGAGGCCTATCTGTACCGTGCGGCGCGCCTGCTCGGTGGCGAGGTACTGCTCAAGGGCCACCTCCTTGAGGCTCCCGATCCGGCCGAAGAAGTCCAGTTCGTAGCTCAGGAAGCCAAGGCCCACGCTGAACTGTTCGGAGGTTTCCCTCTGTCCGCTCTGCAAGAGGGTCCGCTTTTTGCTCGCCTCGACGCTTGCATCGATGGAGGGGAGAAGTTCGGCCCGCTTTATCCGATAGAGACCCTCCGCCCGTTCGATGCTCAGGGCGGCGATCCTTAAGTCGCGGTTATTCTCCAGCGCAAGGGAGATCAACTCCTGCAGTTTCTCTTCCACGAAAAAATCCCGCCACGGAAGGTCACCTGTCGTCTCAACAGCCTTAGTTTTAACAGCCGCAGTGCCGTCAGGCGACAGTTCAGGCATTTGATCGTGCTGACTTTCAGGCCATGCGGCCGGGGCTGGCATCCCGGGGCGGCTGTATTCCGGCGCAAGAGAGCAGCCGCCGAGGGTAAGCAGTGAAATCATGAACAGGTTTAAGGCTGTCAGCTTACTTTTCATTTCAATTTACCTCCCGGGGCGTCGAATCTCCCGCCGGCCGCTTGCTCCCGAACCAACGGAAGATGAGGACGAAGAAGAAGGGGATGAAGATCAGGTCGATAAAGGTGGCCGAAAGCAGCCCTCCTGTGACAGCCGTGCCTATGGCGTTTTGTGCGGCGGCCCCTGCCCCTTTGGTGAGTGCAAGGGGAAGCGTTCCGAAGAAGAAGGCGAGGGAAGTCATAATGACAGGGCGAAGTCTGATCTTCACCGCCGAGATGGTCGCCTCCGCAAGTTCATACCCCTCATCGAGCTGCGCCTTGATGAACTGGATAATGAGTATGGCGTTCTTCGTAGACAGGCCGATGGTGGTGAGGAGGCCGATCTGCAGGTATATGTCGTTTGGCAGCCCGCGCATGGTCACCGCCGTTACCGCCCCAACGAGACCCAGCGGCAACATGAGGAGGTTGACGAAGGGGATGGCCCAGCTTTCATATAGAGCCGCCACGGCGAGGAATACGACAAGCAGCGAGATGGCGTAGAGGGCGGGGGCCTGAGCGCCTGCCTTCTTCTCCTCATAGGAAAGGCCCGTCCATTCAAAGCCTATCCCTTGAGGAAGCCCTGCCGCCAGCTTCTCCATCTCGTCCATAGCCTCTCCGGTGCTCACACCCTGTGCCGCCTGCCCCATTATTTCAACCGAGGGGATCCCGTTAAAGCGCTCCAGGCGTGGAGACCCGTATTCCCACCGGGCCGTAACAAAGGCCGAAAGGGGGACCATCTCTCCATTTTTGTTCCTCACGTACCAGCGGCCCACATCCTCGGGGAGCATACGGTAGGGGGCATCGGCCTGAATGAAGACCTTCTTCACCCTGCCGTTCTGGATGAAGTCGTTTATATAGGTCCCGCCCCATGTGGCAGAGAGGACGCCATTGATATCTGAGGGCGAGAGCCCCAGCGAACCAGCCCGCACGTCGTCAATATCGAGCCTGAACTGGGGCGAGTCGTCCTGGCCGTTGGGACGCACCGCAATTAGTTTAGGGTTCTTCCTCGCCATCCCTAGCAGCTGGCCACGAGCGGCCATAAGCGCTTCGTGCCCGAGCCCACCCCTGTCCTGCAACTGCATATCGAAGCCGTTTGCCATGCCGAGTTCGATGACCGCCGGTGGTGCGAAGGCGAAGGCCATGGCATCGCGTATCCGGGAGAAGGCGCCCATGGCCCGTCCGGCCACCGCCTTGGCCCTGAGGTTCGGGGACTTGCGCAGCTTCCAGTCTTTCAGTTTCACGAAGGCTATCCCCATGTTCTGGCCACGGCCGGCAAAGCTGAAGCCAGCCAGGGTGATGATCCCTTCAACCGCCTCAGTCTCGCGCTCAAGAAAATGCTTTTCCATCTGCCTGATCACCTTGATGGTCCGCTCCTGGGTCGCACCGGCGGGGAGCTGTACCTGGCAGATGATGAAGCCCTGGTCTTCGTCGGGAAGGAAGGCTGTGGGCAGATTCATGAAAAAGAAGACCATGGCCGACACAATGGCTCCGTAGACAAAGAGATAACGGATCGGACGACCGAAGGAGCGGCCAACGATCCCTTCGTAGACCTCCCGGCCGCCGTCGAAGATTCTGTTGAAGAGACGGAAAAAAGGAGAGAGCAGTCCTTTCTCTCCCGGGCTGTGCCCCTTTTCCACCGGCTTAAGCAGTGTCGCGCAGAGCGCCGGGGTGAGGATCATGGCCACCAGCACAGAGAGTATCATTGCCGAAATAATGGTGACGGAGAACTGGCGGTAGATGACGCCCGTAGAGCCGGGAAAGAATGCCATGGGGAGGAAGACGGCCGACAGCACCGTGGCGATCCCCCAGAGGGCGCTTGTGATCTGCCCCATGGACTTGATCGTCGCCTCACGCGGCGGGAGTCCCTCTTCGGTCATGATGCGCTCCACGTTCTCCACCACGATGATTGCGTCGTCAACTAGAAGACCTATGACGATGACAAGGGCGAACATGGTAAGTGTATTGATGGAAAACCCGACCGCAGCAAGGACTCCCATGGTCCCCAGGAGCACCACCGGTACGGCGATGGTGGGGATGAGTGTGGCTCGCAGGTTCTGCAGGAATAAGAACATGACGATGAAGACGAGACAGACCGCCTCAAGGAGGGTCTTGAGCACCTCCTCTATGGAGATGCGGATGAAGGGGGTGGAGTCGTAGGGGTAGACCACCTTCATAGTTGGAGGAAAATACCTGGAGAGTTCTTCCATCCTGGCCTTGATCCGGTTGCCCGTCTCCAGCGCGTTGGCGCCGGCGGCGAGGCGTATGGCCATCCCTCCCACGGGCTTCCCCTTGTAAAAGGACTGCATTGCGTAGTTCTCAGTTCCGATGCGGCATTCGGCCACGTCCTTAAGACGCACCGTAGAGCCGTTGGCCTCGGTGCGGAGGATGATCTCGCCGAACTCCTCCGGCGTCTGCATCAGGGTGCGGGCGGTGATGGCGGCGTTGAGCTCCTGCCCCGGAACTGCGGGCGTTCCTCCCAGCTGCCCCGCCGATACCTGCGCATTCTGGGCCTTCACCGCCGCAATTACGTCGGTCGTTGTGAGGCGGTAGCTCTGGAGCTTCGCCGGGTTGACCCATATCCGCATGGCATTCTGGCTGCCGAAGACCTGTAGTTCACCCACCCCTTCAAGGCGGCTGATGGTGTCCTGAACGTTGGAGACGAGATAGTCGCTAAGATCATTACGGTCCATGGAGCCGTCTTCCGAGACGAGCCCCACGATGAGGAGGAAATTTCTCGTCGATTTGACTACCGAAATCCCCTGTCGCTGCACGATCTCCGGGAGGAGCGGCACGGCGCGCTGGAGCTTGTTCTGCACCTGCACCTGTGCGATGTTCGGGTCGGTGCCCGCCTTGAAGGTGAGGTTGATGGCCACCTGACCGGCCGAATCACTGGCAGAAGACATATAGATCAGATTGTCGATGCCGTTAAGGTTCTGCTCGATCACCTGGGTGACCGTGTCCTGCACAGTCCGGGCCGAGGCGCCGGGATACATGGCGTTGATGGAGATCTGGGGCGGCGCAATGGGTGGATACTGGGAGACGGGCAGATTCCGGATGGCAAGCAATCCCACCAGCATGACCATGATAGCGATAACCCAGGCGAATATGGGGCGATTTATGAAGAAACGTGGCATGGTAAGGGCCCTCTACTCTTTTTCAGGCGGTGACTGCTGAGTCACGGCGGGTTGAGTTTCAGGAGGCACACCGACGGGGAAGGCCTTTACGACTGTCCCGGGCCTTGCCCGCTGCAACCCTTCGATTATGACGCGGTCTCCAGCCTTAAGTCCCTCCGTGACCAGCCATTTGTCGCCAATGGTCCTGGAGACCTTGATAATTCTGGGCTCCACCTTCTCCCCTTCCCCTACAATCATTGCAAGTGCCTCCCCCCTGGGGTTTCGCGTGACGCCCCGCTGCGACACCAGGATTGCCTTCTCGCGCACCCCCTCCTGCACGACGGCACGGACGAACATGCCGGGGAGCAGCATCCTGTTCGGGTTGGGGAAGAGGGCCCTTAGCGTGACCGAGCCCGTCCCCTGGTCGACCATCACCTCGCTGAACTTCATGATTCCTTCCAGCCGATAGGGCTTGCCGTCTTCAAGCTTGAGTTTCACCTTCGCCTGCCCTGAACCGTCACCGCTCATATTGCCTTCTGCAAGATCCCGCTGCAGGCGAAGCAGGTCGGCGCTCGACCGGGTCACATCGACGTAGATGGGATCGAGTTTCTGGATAGTAGCGAGCGGTAGGGCTTGACCGGCCGTAACCAGCGCCCCCGGTGTTACGGCTGAACGGCCGATCCTTCCGGAGATGGGGGCCTTTACACCCGTATAGGCGAGGTTGATGCGTGACGTCTCGACGGCCGCACGGGCGGAGGCCACTTCTGCCTCGGCCTCCTTCAGGGCCGCCTCGGCATCATCGTATTCCTGCCGGCTCACGGCCTTGATCTCCACCAGTTCCCTGAAGCGCTCCTCCTTCAGGCGCGCCGGAAGAATGTTGGCCTCGGCTCTGGCAAGCACCGCCTCGGCATTGTCCAATGCCGCCTGATAGGGGGCCGGATCGATCTGGTATAGGCGCTGCTCCGCCTTCACATGGGCCCCTTCCGTGAAGTATCGCTTCAGGATGATACCTCCAATCTGGGGGCGCACCTCCGCAAGGAGGTAGGCCGACGTCCGGCCCGGCAGCTCCATGGTGATTGTCACCGGCTCCGGCTTCACCTCCACAAACCCCACCTCCGGAGCAGGTCTCTCCTGCGGCGGACCGCCCGATCCCCTCTTCTCTCCGCAGCCTGAAATGATGAGCAGAACCGCTATCCCCCCTGCAAGGGCTTTTTTATGGATATTATCGACAATCTTCATAGGGTATCCTCATTTTGCTTTAGTAAATCTTTCGTAAAAAGTAGCCGCCACAGCTCATTATGCTTCTCGCAAAGACACCAAGATCGCAGCGTCAAGAATCCACGTCCAGAGGACGGTAATTCATAAATCACAATAAAATCCCATTTCGTTCGCGTCAATAGACCCTTTGCGCACTCTGCGCACTTTACACGAGGGTGTTTTTCATCTTCATAACGCCCCCTCGCCCCTCTTATACCCAAAGGGCACACTTTCTTTGGAGGGGGAAGTTGCCCTCCTTAGATATTTCTGATGCCGTCCCAGCAGGCCTTGACAGTCTGCGTAATCAAGATTTCATCCAGTTTGATGAAGCCGAAGATATGGTCCCTGGCTACCGTGAACAGCGGTCCGAAGGCAAGGGCAAAGAGGACGGTAAGCGGCAGATTCTTCACGGCCTGCCTCGCCAGCCCCTCTTCAAAGAGCCTTCGGAAGAGGTCCCCATCAGCCCCCTTTCCGAGGGCATTGTCCCGGCGAAAGGCGGCCCCGTAAGGAGAGTTATGATACTGTTCCAGGTATCTGAACTCAAGGGGGTTGTCGATGAAATAGCGGAGCATCCCCCTGCCGAGGTGAAGGAATCGCGTCTCGATCGTTTTTTCCGGATCGTACCCTTCGAGAAGACTCGCGCGGACCTTGATGTGGAGTTCCCCGAAGAGTTCGGCAATGAGGAGCTCCTTGTTCTCGAAATAGCGGTAGATGGTCCCCGCGCCGACACCGGCCTGCCCGGCGATAAGCGACATGGGGGCGTTATGAAACCCCCTTTCGGCTATCAGTTCCAATGCGGCGGCGAGTATTTCTTCTCGTTTGCCCGGTTGTGACAGATTAATATTTCCACCTCAGGAATGAACGTTCATTCCGGATAATAGGATATTTTTGCCGCACAGTCAATTCTTTTTGTGAATATCCTGTGACAAGAGCACAGGATGCCAAAGTTCAAATAATGTTAGTTGTTTGATGTCTTCTTCCCTTCCTTGCTTCCTTATGTATGCCTCTATAACCTTCTTGTCGCCTCTTCCACTCACCGTGGCGACGAAATACCCGTCGGTCCAAAATCCCCCTCCCCACAACGCCTTCTTCACTTCAGGGGCTTCCTTGAATATATTCCGTGATGAGGTAATTGGTGCATAATCTCCTCCATCGTTTCCACCAAATCTCCTGAAGTGTTTCCAGTTAGTCTCCTCCAAAGTTTCCAGTA
>JAVVFD010000056.1:0-15069 GCA_032250935.1 bacterium | reverse complement strand
ATCTATCCTTAAGTAATATAAAGAAAAACACAACTTAAATTGCGCACAAACAAAAAGCCCATACGAAAAATCGTATGGGCTTTTTAAAAATGCAGAGCGATTTATTATTTTTATTTTTCCTCCGCTATCCTTCTCAGTTCGTCTATCTCTTTCTTCAAGTCACCCTGTCTCTTTCCCAGGGAAAAGACGTAGACAAAGATAATTAACCAGATAACAGAATATCCCATGAACATATATTTCAGGCTTTCATTCATTTTAAGACTCCTTCAGTATTGATTTTCTAAGTTCCCTCACCTCGTCCCTTAACTCTTCCAACCTAATCCTCCTGAAGAGCATAAAGAAATAAAAGAGAGTAACGGCAAAAAGCGCCACATAGAGGGATTGAAGCATATGAGGATGAAGGGCTGCGCCTTCGGGTTTAATGACGTCGGGGTGGATGGTTCTGCTCCACCAGTTGACTGAAAAATAAACAATGGGAACGTCGAGAAAACCTATAATGCCTAGAACGGCCGAATACCTGCCTCTCTTTGTCTCCTCGTCTATGGCCCCTCTGAGCATTAGATAGGCTGAATATATGAAGAGAAGGATGAGAGTGGTTACGAGCCTTGGGTCCCACGTCCAGTACGCGCCCCAGACCGGCCTTGCCCAGATAGGTCCCGTTGTAAGGATTATACAGGCAAAGGCGACTCCCAGCTCGACGGAAGAAGCGGCTACCGTATCCCAGAAGCGCGTTCTTGTAACAAGGTATACGCAGCTTGCGGCGAAGGTGACGAAAAATGCTATAAAGGATGTCCATGCGAAGGCGACGTGGAAATAGAATATCTTTTGAACAGGCCCCATGGTGACTTCCAGCGGTGCGTAGACAAAGGCCATATATATGGCTATTACGAAAAGAATGAGAGATAAAGCGCCTATGATATTAGTAATTAGTTTTCTCAAAACAAACTCCTTGAATTATTCTTCAACAAGATAGTCAAAGGTAACGAAAGAAACCATCAGAAATATGATATCGAAAAGGATCAATATCTTCAGCCACATACTATAATCGACCATCATCCGTCCGTCAAGTATCATTGATGTAGCCTTGACCGCCGCAATTATAACGGGCACCTCAATAGGGAAAAGAAGTATAGGGAGAATCATCTCACCCCTTTTCACTCCAACGGAAATGGCCGCGAAAAGTGTGCCTACAGCTATAAACCCTATCGTTGCAAGCACTATTACCAGAGTAAGCGGCATAAAAACCTGCAGGAGAGAAATGTTGAAAAAAACGGCAAAGAAAGGAAGAGTCAGCATTGCAACAATCAGGGAAAAGAAGGTGTTGCTTAATACCTTTCCAAAGTATATTCCGCTTCTATCAAGCGGTGAGAGCATGAGTCCCTGCAGGCAGTCCTGCTCCTTTTCCGAGGCAAAGGTCTTATTAAGGCCGAGAGTTGCCGAGAAGACAAGCGCAACCCATAGTATACCGGGAGCTACCTCCCTGATATATTCGGCGCCGGGATCGAAGGCAAAGTTAAATATAACCATTACGAGTATGGAGAAAACCATCATCGAATAGAGGCGCTCCTTGGAGCGGATTTCAACCTTAAGGTCTTTAAGGCCGATATGCATTACCCTTCCGAAATAGGATGTCATTTGCCTCCTCCAACCATCTCAAAATAAACCTTTTCGAAACTTTTCGTCGTATGATTGGCGGTCTGATCCTCATATACGACCTTTCCGGCAAGCTGAATAACGATCCTGTCGCTTATCTCAAGACCATGGCCTATATTGTGTGTCGTCATTATGATAGTTCTTGTATCGGTATGCAGTTTTTTTAGCAGGTTTCCAAGCATCAGCGATGCATGCTGATCAAGCCCTGAATAAGGTTCATCAAGGTATATGATATGGGGATTATGTATGAGCGCCCTTGCAATGGAAAGGCGCTGCTCCATCCCTCTGGAGAATGTCTCGACGAGATGGTTTTCACGGCCGCCAAGGCCAACCTCTTCAATCAGCTCCCTTGCCCTTTCCTCTGGATTTGGAAGCTGATACATACGGGCATAGAAAACCAGGTTTTCCAGCGCAGAAAGGTCGCCATAGAGAAAGGTCTTATGGGATATAACCCCGATCTTTCTTCTGACCTCATGATCGGCCTCAATCGCATCAAGGCCGTCTATATAGACCTTGCCGGAAGTTGGCTTAATTATGGTTGAGAGAGTTTTTAAAAGTGTCGTTTTACCGGCTCCGTTAGGGCCGAAAAGGGTAAGGAATTCACCCTCCTTGACATGCAGGTCTACCCCTCTGAGGGCATCGACTGATCCATAGGTTTTTCTTAACGCTGAAACCTTGATCATATTGAATCAGGCCTTATTTTCATTTATATCAGCTTTTGCCGTTGAAGCATCCGACTTGAGGGTATCTATGGCCTTCGTGCTCTGGATCGCCTTTTCCTTATAGAAATCCCTGAGCTCATGGTAATCTTTTTCCGTCAATTTCCCTTCGGCAAACTCAAACTCCACGTCTTTAATAGCCTGCAGGAAACTTTCTTTTTCCGTTATTTTCTTATCGAGCCTTTTGTCTGTTCCTGAAGATATCCACTCCTTTTGTCCAGATATGAATGGAGAAGCTGCAAAGGCGACAGATATGAAGCAGAGCAGTATAATAATTATTGTTTCCATAAATTAATCCATCTCCTCAAGTTCTTTCTCAATCTGCTTGTCTATGTCGGAGCCAAAGTCTTTTTTAGACATTACAAGTGTATCTTCCTCATCACGCAGCCCCTTGTTTGTCCACTTCCTGATAATTATCATAATAAGCGCCCCCGCAAAGGCAAGAACCGCAAAGGGCATGATATATCCAAGAAGATTGAATCCTTCTTTTTTTGGAGTGGCAAGGGCCTCTTCGCCGTACTGATCTACAAATATATCGAGTATCTCCGCCTTGTTTTTACCCTCATTAAGGTACTTATCAATCCTTGCTCTGGCGGGAATAGCATATCCGCAGTTTTGATGGGGACAGCTCTTTATGGTCTGACCACAACCGCAAAGGCAGATCATAGCCTCTTCAATATCATTTTGAAGCGGATGGGCTGCGTAAGTTGTAGATGGCGTAAACCCTGAGCCAAGAGTCAGGCAAAGAAAAATGACGCCCATTATATTCATCTTCATGGTGCCACCCTTTTTTTTGAGCCATCAGGCAAGATCACGTAGAAACCGCCCAATATGGCAAGCACCGCACCTATCCACATCCAATTTATAAGCGGATTAATAATCGCCTTAACAGTTATTTCGCCAGTCCTCTCAAAGGAGGCAAGAATAACAAAGAGGTCTTCCTTAAGTGTCCGTCCAAGGGCCACTTCACTGGTAGGCTCTTCAGGAAACTTGTTATAATATCTTTTCTCAGGTGCAATAAGATCCACCTTCTTTCCATCTTTGTAGACGGACAAAAAGGCAAGGACAGCCTCATAGTTGGGCTTTTCCTTAGTCCTTATCGCCTCATACTTCAAGGTATAATCGCCAACCTTCATTGATTCGCCGATAGCCAGGTTTTTCACCTCTTCTTTAACAAAGACGGAGGAACCTGTTGCGCCTATAAAGACCAAAACTATACCGATATGAATAAAATATCCGCCATACCTTCTCTTGTTTTTCAAGAAAAGCATTGCAAGCGCCTTCAAGGGCCCTTCCTGCTTCAACCGGCCGCGTGCCCTTATGCCGCGATAATATTCCATGAATATAGTAACAAGAACAAATGTGGAAAAAGAAAATGAAAGTATGGCATAGAGATGACGCATTCCGCTGATCAGGAGCAAAATCGCCGTCAGCAGCAATAAACTACCGGGAAGAATGAAATTTCGCTTAAGGTTTTCAGGAGAAGCCCTTCTCCATCCGATAAGAGGGCATATTCCAGTAATCAAAAGCAATATCATAAAAAGTGGAGTGTTGACCTGATGAAAGAAAGGCGCGCCAACGGTTATCTTGTTTCCCGTGAAGACCTCGGATATGAGCGGAAACATGGTACCCCAAAGGGTCGCAAAGGCAAGGGCGAGAAGGACGAGATTATTCAATAAAAAGGTCGCCTCCCTTGAAAGCATAGACTCTATCTGGCTGTTATCGTTTTTAAGGTCATCATAGCGGTAGATAATGAGTCCAAAGGCGATTATAGAGGTTAGAGCCATGAAGATAATAAAGTAGGGGCCCATTTCAGACACGCCAAAATCATGGACCGATTGAAGCACGCCGCTTCTAACCAGAAATGTGCCGAAGATAGTAAGGGCAAAGGTGATTACGATGAGAGACATATTCCATATCTTGAGCATGTTTCTTCTTTCCTGAATCATTACGGAATGCAGATAGGCAGTTGCAGTAAGCCAGGGGATAAATGACGCATTCTCAACGGGATCCCATGCCCAGAACCCGCCCCAGCCAAGCTCATCGTAGGCCCATTCCGCTCCCATAATATTACCTATACTGAGCAGCACCCAGGAAAAGACAGTCCACCTTCTGGTCTTCTTAATCCATACCGAATCAAGCTCTCTTGAAATAAGCGCTGCAACTGCAAATGCGAATGGTATGGTAAAGCCTACATAGCCCCAAAGTAGTGCAGGCGGGTGGAATATCATCCCCGGGGTTTGAAGCATCGGATTCAGGCCCCTCCCGTCACGGGGGGCAAGGCCGGCCGGCACAAGATCAAAAGGATTTGTCACAAATGATGTGAGAGTCAGAAAGAAAAGCAAAACCAGCATAAGAACAATATAGGTGTAGGGGATAAAGGTATGGTCCTTATCCTTTCTGCTGGTAAAGGCCATAATTGCCGTAAACAGTGCAAGCCCAAAGACCCAGAACAGAAGGGAGCCGTCGTTTCCGCCCCATAAGGCCGCTATCTTATAATGTATGTTGAGATCTTTTTCAGAATAACCGGCCACATATTTCAGCTTAAAGTTATCCGTCAGGAAGGCATGGAGCAATATCCCGGTGGAAACGATCGCGAGCAGGCATATGGAATAGATCCCCCTCCTTGCACTCACAACAAAACGCATATCTTTTCTAATTACACTAACAAGCGAGGCTACAGCAACATAGATGGCCATCACAAAAGCGATATTCAGGCTGGTTCTTCCTATTTCAATCAGCAAGTGGCTTTACCTCCAGATCTACCTTTTTGCCTGAATAATTGTGATCTTCAGGCACTTCCTCACCCTCATATCTTGAAGGACACTTCACTAAAAGCATTGTTGCCTTAAAGAGATTTTCAGCGGCATCATACTTTCCTTCAAGAATAACCTGAACATCCGCCTTAAATGAATCTGGCTTGATGCCTTTATAATAAACGTTGATAAAATCAGAGTTCTCAACTTCATCATCCTTGATCTGGAACCTCAAGATCAATTCTTTTGGAACTTCACTTATGGAGCCCTCTATGACGGTACCACTTGCCCTGAGTCCCTGCCCGGCGACGGTAGACCCCTTAGCCTTTAGTTCGGTAACGGTCATGAAATAAACGCCGGATTCCTTAATACCGATATAAACCAACGCAACGATAGCGGTTACAATCACCAAACCCGCAATCAAGAACTTTCGACTCTTCTTCAAATGAACCTCCTATAGCCAGATAAAGGTTTGTATACAAAGCCTCCAATTGCTTGGCAACTTAACCTTAGAGTTCAGAAACTAACTAAAGTTCCAAAAAATCAAATTCGGCTTATTAAATCTATGGAAAAGCAAAATCGAGCGGTAAATCTAACAAAATATAGTGACTATATCAAGCTCAAATTGTAAATTGAAATTCTATTAAGGGGAGGCATCTGCGGCAAAGGCTATATTTCACTTAAGCCCGGCACGTCTTTGCCTTAAAGTCTCATAGATAGAGATGGCCGCAGAAACGGAGACATTTAGGGAATTGACCATTCCTTCCATGGGGATGGAAAAGATAAAGTCGCATTTTTGTTTTACAAGCGGCCGCATCCCCTTCCCTTCGCTTCCAACAACAAGCGCAAGATCAATATCAAGGTCTGCATCGAAAAGAGAAAGGCCCTCATCGGCCTCGGCTCCTGCAACCCAGATGCCCTTGGACTTCAATTCATCAATGACTCTTGAGATATTGGTGACCTTTGCGATTTTCATATGTTCAACCGCTCCGGCCGAGACTTTTTCGACCGTTGAGGTCACGCTTGCTGCCCGATCAGAAGGAATGATTATCCCATGAAGACCGGCAGACTCGGCCGTTCTGATTATCGCTCCAAGATTATGGGGATCTTGAATGCCGTCTAAAATGAGGATGAAGGCCTTTTGGGCACTGGTCCTCCAATCATCCAGAATATCCTCGATATGGCAATATCTGAAATCGGCTAATACAGCAACAATACCTTGATGAGATTCGCACTCAGATAGTTTATCGAGTTTTTCCTTTTGATCCTGGAAGGTTTTAACGCCTGACCTGCGGCAGATTGCAAGGATATCTTTTATTGGCGATTTATCTCTTGATGAATAACAGATCTTTTCTACGTCATCGGGACTTGCAAGAAGGGCTTCCCTGACTGGATTTATGCCGTAAACTATTCTGGACACATGGCCTCTGAAATCGCTTTAACGGCTGCCACAGGATCTGCGGCTTTCGTAATCGGACGGCCAATAACGAGATAATCAGCCCCTGCCCGGCTTGCCTCGCCGGGAGTCATAACCCTCACCTGATCATCGGAAGCCGACAAAGATGTCCTTACTCCCGGAGTTACGACTATGAAGTCGCCCCCGCAGGCCTCCTTAATGAGCCTGATCTCCCTGGGGGATGCCACAACCCCGTCCATCCCTGCACGCTTTGCAAGAAGCGCAAGCCTTCTCACCTCATCTGCGGCAGGCGTGAGAATACCCGCTTCCCGTAAACTCTCATCGCTCATGCTTGTCAAGACAGTGACCGCAATAAAAACCGGTTTTTTAATTGCAAGTCTTTCGGCCTCATCCCTTACCGCATCTGCCGACCTGGCCATCATTTCATAACCACCCAGGGCATGAACGTTAAACATGTCAACGCCCAGCCTTACCGCTTCTATTGAGGCAGCAGCTACGGTATTTGGTATATCATGAAACTTAAGATCAAGAAAGATGCCTGCCCCTTCACTTTTAATTTTCCTAACAACTTCGGGCCCGGTAGAGGTAAAAAGCTGTTTGCCAACCTTAAAACAGCCGACATCGGACTTCAGTCTCTTAACCCATTCAACTGCCTTGTCGCGGGTATCAACATCCAATGCAACAATTATCTTATCTTTCATAAGGTATCTCTTTTACGCGTTTTTAGCAGGGGCATTTTTAAGCTCCTTGATCTCTTCAGTTACCATACCACCGGAAATAACGAGTTTAAAGGCGGCCTCAACGTCCATTTCCAGCGGTATAGTATCCTCCTCTGGAACCATAATAAGAAAACCGGAAGTGGGATTGGGAGTGGTTGGCACAAAGACATTTACCAGGGTATCGGATGTCTTGGCCTGAACCTCTCCCCTTGCAACACCGGTGACAAAGGCGATTGAGTAAAGCCCTTTTCTGGGATATTCAATAATCACAACCCTTTTAAAACCTTCCTTATCCTGGCTGAAGATGGTCTCCATTACCTGCTTAACGAGTATATAAATGCTCCTGATCAGCGGTATCTTGTCTACAACCCTCTCTCCTAATGAAACAAAGGCCTTGCCTATAAAATTTGTTGTAACCACTCCCACAATAAAAATTGAAATCAGTGTGAGAATAAGTCCCAGACCCGGCACGGGAAAGGGAAGGTATGTGTTGGGATGAAGGACAGGGGGTAAAAGGGTAAGTTTGTTATCGGTCCAGGCAATAATCAGATGTAAAAACCACGCAGAAATACCGATAGGGACGACAACCAAAAGTCCTGTTAGAAAATAGGTCCTTAACAGATGTTTAAAATGTTTATACATATTTCAGATTCCAAATGTCCAATTAGCAGAGCTATTTATTTATTACTGCCTGGAGGTTCCTCTTTGTTGATGCAATGGAATTTTTTCCATCTACATATATGAGCTTCGGCTCATGCACTGCGGCCTCAGCCTCATCGACGTTAAAGTAACTGGCAATTATGACAAGGTCTCCCTTAGAAACGAGCCTCGCCGCAGCTCCGTTAACACAGATTGTGCCGCTTCCGCGTTCACCCTTTATCACATAGGTCTCAAAACGGTTTCCATTATTTATATCATATATCTGAACCTGCTCGAAGGCCAATATGTCTGATGCCTCCATAAGATCTTCATCTATAGTAATACTGCCTTCATACTCAAGGTTGGCATCGGTTAATGTGGCCCTGTGAATCTTGGATTTCAACATAATTCTCTGCAATGTCAATTCTCCTGTAATATTATATTATCGATAAGCCTTACATCGCCCAGCTTCGCCGCTATGGCAAAGAGTGCGTCTTTATTTACTGTTTTCAATATTTCCAGAGTCAGCGGATCGCGGATCTCGATATAGTCCAGAGCAATGCTGGAGTCAAGCTCGCCCTTCGCCGCCCTAATAACAGCTTCTACTGATCTCTCGCCTGATCGAAACATATCGGCCCCCTTTTTTAAAGCCCTGTAAAGCGAAAGAGCCGCTGTCCTGTCACCCTTTTTCAGCCTGGAATTCCTGGAACTCATGGCAAGTCCGTCAGCTTCCCTCACTATCGGCATTCCGACAATATCAATAGCGAAGCTCAAGTCATGAACCATCTGCCTTATCAGCGCAAGCTGCTGATAATCCTTTTCACCAAAGATTGCAATATCAGGCCTTATTATATTAAAAAGTTTGGCGACAATCGTAGCTACGCCCGTAAAATGTCCCGGCCTCGAATCCCCGCACAACCCTTTAGAAAGCCGGGATAAAGCAACAGATGTCTGAAAACCCTCTGGATATATTTCTGAGATTTGTGGCGCAAAAAGGATGTCTACCCCTTCAGCCTCCAGTCTATCTGTATCCCGCTTAAAACTTACGGGATATGCTTGCAAATCCGCCTGCTCATCAAACTGCATTGGATTAATAAATATACTGACAACTACCTTATCCCCTCTTTTCTTTCCTTCCCTAACAAGGCTAAGGTGCCCCTCATGGAGGAAACCCATTGTAGGGACGAAGGCAATCCTGAGTTTTTCTGACCTAAGCGATGCGGATGCCTGCATCATATCGTCGATACCGTTAATGGTCTTCATATTTCAAAGATCTTAAGTAAAACTCTCGCTGTCTGCAGGGAATTTCCCGGACTTCACCTCTTTCACATATTCTGATACGGCTCCTTTTATAGATCCGGAAAGCTCGGCAAAGCGCCTTACAAATCTGGGTTTAAATTCAGAAAGCCCCAGCATATCATTGACTACGAGGACCTGACCATCACAGTGAGGCCCGGCTCCAATGCCTATAGCAGGAATGGACAAAAGCCCGCTTATCTCTCCGGCCAAATCAGCCGGTACGGCTTCAAGCACAAGGGCAAATGCTCCGGCATGCTCCACAGCTCTCGCGTCTTCAATAAGGCTTAACCGTTCGGACTCAAGCTTTCCCTGCACCTTATATCCACCCATCATATTTACCGCTTGAGGTCTCAATCCAATGTGGCCCATAACGGGGATATCGGCATCGACAATAGCTCTTATCCTGTCAGCCACCTTCAACCCGCCTTCAAGCTTGACAGCCTCCGCCCCGCCCTCTTTAACAAGTCTTCCCGCATTGGCTATGGCATCTGAAACGGATATCTGATAAGACATAAAAGGCATATCGGCAACAACAAGGGCGTTTTTTCTTCCCCTTACGACCGCTCCTGTATGGGCTATCATCATCTCCATGGTAACAGGCAGAGTTGAATCAAATCCGTAGACGACATTGCCAAGGGAATCTCCCACGAGAAGCACCTCAACTCCGCAATCATCAAGCATACGTGCCGTCTGATAATCATAGGCAGTAAGAACGGTTATGGCGTCGCCTGCCGACTTCATCTCCCTGACCTTAGGTGCGGTAATCTTCAATCTCTTATCCATAAAAAAACCCTCCGCTTTGAAACGGAAGGCAGTTATACACATTTATCCAGCTCCCCAAAGCCGAATAATTTCCTTGACTGCTTATCCCGTCCCGGTCCAGCTATCTGGATCCAAGCGGTCTAAAGTGCTTTACTCCCCCCTTCATCTCCTTTATCTCCTTCATGAGAAGGTCAAAATCGTCACTTTTGTTGACGAAATCTATCTCAGACGAATCAATTACGAGAAGAGGGGTTTCATCATAATGGAAAAAATATTCATTGTAGGCATGAATCAATGCCTCAAGATACTTATTATCAATATTTCGTTCGTATTCTCTATTTCTTATCTCAACCCTTTGCCTTAGAACCTCTGGTCTGGCATGTAGATAAATCAAAAGATCCGGTTTTGTAAGTTTTGAATCAAGCAGAGTGTATATCTGTTCATAAAGGTCAATTTCATTTTCATCAAGATTCATATGTGCAAATATCCTGTCCTTTGCAAATATATAATCACTGACAATTATGGAAGAAAAAAGATCCCGCTGATTCAGCTCTTTTTGCTGCTGATAGCGATTAAGAAGAAAATAAATCTGGGTTTGAAATGAATATTTCTTCCGATCACCGTAAAAACTCTTTAAAAATGGGTTTTCATCAACCTGTTCACATACAAACCTGGCGCCAACCTCTTCACTGATCAATCTTGCAAGGCTGGTCTTGCCGACACCAATAGCGCCTTCAACCGCTATATAATTGAGTCCCTTCATCCCAAACAAAAGAGGTTTAGATATATTTCGTTCATAGATTAAGGGATTAAACCTCTTTTATATTCGGCTTCTTGCCCTGAAGAAGTCTTTTTATTATAATTTCAAGGTCCGATGTTTTAACAGGCTTATTAAGATACTCAACAGCGCCAAGATCCATAGCCTCAAGATAAGAAGCTATCTCACCGTATCCGGTCATTATTATTACACCGAGTTCAGAATCAATTTTTCTGGCTTCTTTCAAGAGGTCAAGCCCATTCATATTTGGCATCTTTAGATCAGTAAGAAGGATATCGTAGTTTGCCTTCTTTAGAGAATTTACAGCCTCCAGACCTGATGATTTAGGATCAATATCATAGCCCCTTCTCGTCAGCAAGGTAGTGAAACTGGAGCGAACTCCATCATCATCGTCAACGAGCAGAATTTTTATTCCTTTTTTCTCGATATTCATAATCTGTAGAGGATATCAAAGTATCATAATATTCGCAATTCTTTTCCTTTGCATAACATGCCTACCCCGCACAAACTCTCATTTCTCTTGACTAAAAAACAACATTGCTGTTATTTTACCGGACTATACTATTACAAATTTCTTCAGGAGGAATGCAGCAAATGAATATCTATTACGACAAGGATGCCGATCTCGAAATAATCCGTTCAAAGAAGGTGGCCATTATCGGTTATGGCAGCCAGGGACATGCCCATGCAAACAATCTTAAAGATAGCGGAGTTGACGTTGTTGTCGGGTTGAAAGAAGGCAGCCCTTCCAGGAAAAAGGCGGAAGGCTCCGCTCTCAAGGTAATGACCACTACAGAGGCTGCAGCCTGGGCCGATGTTGTCATGATTCTCACGCCTGACGAGTTTCAGTCACAATTATACCGTGATGAACTTGAGCCTAACCTGAAGAAAGGTAGCGTTCTGGCATTCGCCCACGGTTTCAGTATACTCTACAATCAGGTTGTGCCGAGAGCCGATCTCGACGTCATCATGATCGCACCAAAGGCGCCTGGACATACCGTGCGCAGCGAGTTTGAAAGGGGTGGCGGAATACCGGACCTTATCGCTATCCATCAGGATGCGTCTGGAGATGCAAAAGGCATTGCACTTTCCTATGCCTCTGCCATCGGTGGCGGACGTACGGGCATCATTGAGACGACTTTCAGGGATGAAACCGAAACAGACCTGTTCGGTGAGCAGGCTGTCCTTTGCGGCGGAGCGGTTGAGCTTGTAAAGGCTGGTTTTGAAACTCTTGTAGATGCCGGGTATGAGCCTGAAATGGCTTACTTTGAATGCCTCCATGAACTCAAGCTTATAGTTGACCTCATGTATGAAGGTGGCATAGCCAACATGAATTACTCCATATCGAACAATGCCGAGTATGGCGAATATGTAACAGGCCCTCAGGTAATCAACGAAGAGAGCCGTATGGCAATGCAGGAGGCGCTTTACAATATCCAGACAGGGGCATACGCCAAGCGTTTCATCCTCGAAGGACAGACAAACTACCCCGAGATGACTGCGCAGCGTCGCCTCAATGCCGAGCACCCCATTGAAGAAGTGGGAGCAAAGCTTAGAAGCATGATGCCATGGATCAAAAAGATCGTCGATAAGAGCAAAAACTAGGGGGACTACCCTTTTAATAAACATGGCGTGCTCCTTATTCCGGCAAGCGAAATGCCGTACTTATGCAAACGAGCGGAGGAAAGAAACTCCTCTTCATCCAGATTGCAGGCCTTGTTGCAAGGCGTATCGTATGCTACGTTAAACCTGGCGACTTGCTTGAGCGCGGGGAGCGGTTCGGTATAATCCGCTTCGGTTCCAGGGTGGATGTATATTCCCCTGCAGACGCAGACATTAAGGTTCAAATCGGAGATAAAGTGATAGCAGACGAAACAATCTTAGGGAGCATAATGTAATCATGGGACCGAAACTCTCCAGAGATAATATGAAAAAAGGGATTTATATCGTTCCCAACCTCATTACCACTACCGCCTTATTTTTCGGCTTTGCCTCTTTAATGTCCTCTTTTCAGGGCGATTTCAATAAGGCGGCATGGGCAATAATGCTGGCCGGTATTTTTGATATGCTCGATGGCAAAGTTGCAAGGCTTACCAAGACTACGAGTAAATTCGGTATTGAGTATGACTCTCTCTCAGACCTGATATCCTTCGGCATTGCACCAGCTATGCTTGCATTTACCTGGGCGCTGATGCCATTCGGAAGGTCGGGCTGGCTGGCTGCATTTCTTTACGTTGTATGCGCCGCTCTCCGGCTTGCACGTTTCAATGTTCAGTCCGAAACGGTCGAAAAGGATAAATTCAAGGGTCTCCCCTCTCCGGGGGCCGCAGGAATGATTGCCGCGACAGTACTGTTTTATTACCATCTGGGAGGCTCGGGAGCTCTACCGGAAAAGCATATAACACTGCTGCTTATGGTATATTCTCTGGCCTTTCTAATGGTCTCCAACGTGGGCTACTGGAGCAGCAAGGATATGGGCCTGGGGGATAGGAAGCCCTTCAGCCTGCTCGTTATATCCATATTGGTCATTATCCTGGTCATAGCCGAGCCTGAAGTGATGCTCTTTGTTATTGGCGTTGTATACGCCCTTTCGGGCCCCTTTGAACATATGCTAAAGCTGATAAAAAGACAATTTAGAACTAAAAAAACCAAGACTAAAGAAACTGAAACTCTTAAATCCTGATATCCCCCCAACTACCGACAGTATTAGAAGATGAATAAAGAGATAAAAATATTCGACACAACGTTGAGAGACGGCGAACAATCTCCCGGCGCCAGCATGAATGTAGATGAAAAAATCCGCGTTGCCCATCAACTGGAAAAACTCAATGTCGACATTATCGAGGCGGGTTTTCCCATTGCATCAGAGGGCGATTTTGATGCCGTCAGAAAAGTTGCAGCTACAGTAAAAAACTGCCAGGTTGCGGCTCTTGCCCGCGCCAACAAAAATGATATTGACAGGGCATGGGAGGCATTAAAAAATGCCGCTAATCCGAGGATCCATACATTTATAGCCACATCGGACATACACCTTAAACATAAGCTCAAAAAAAGCAGAGATGAAGTCGTCGAGGCTGCCGTTTCCGCCGTAAGATCTGCAAAGGCATATACAAAAAATGTCGAATTTTCCGCAGAGGATGCAGTAAGAAGCGATGTTGACTACCTTTGCCGGGTCGTGGAAGCGGTTATAAAGGCAGGAGCCACAACGGTGAACATACCCGATACGGTGGGCTATGCCATACCAAGCGAATTCGGAAAGCTCATAAAGACGATTCATAAAAAAGTCCCCAATATAGATGAGACCGTTATAAGCGTGCATTGCCATAACGATCTTGGTCTTGCCGTTGCAAATTCCATAGCCGCACTGGAAAATGGTGCGGGCCAGGTCGAATGCACCATAAACGGTATCGGTGAGAGGGCCGGAAATGCATCGCTTGAAGAGATAGTCATGGCCCTTCGAACGCGAAAAGATCTTCTCCATTTTGATACTGGCATAATAACTGAGGGACTTTACTCAACTAGCAGGCTTATCACCCATATAACGGGCATGGTAGTTCAACCAAACAAGGCGATAGTCGGTGCAAACGCTTTTGCCCATGAGGCCGGCATCCATCAGGACGGAGTGCTTAAGGAAAAAAGCACCTATGAGATAATGACGCCCGAATCGGTAGGACTTTCGCAAAACCTCCTCGTTCTGGGCAAACATTCGGGAAGACACGCCTTTAAAGACCGCCTGAAGGAGCTCGGATATGAACTGAGCGATGAAAATCTCGAAAAGGCATTTATCAGGTTCAAGGCGCTTGCCGATAAGAAGAAAGAGATATTTGATGAAGACCTCGATGCTATCATAGCAGACGAGATTATACGTATCCCTGACAAATATAAGCTCCTTACCATGTCCGTATCAAGCGGCACGGAAGCGAGACCAGCAGCTGATGTATCAATCGAGGTCGACGGCCAGATAGTTAATGAGTCATGCAAAGGAGTAGGTCCCGTCGATGCCGTATTTGAGGGGATAGCCAAGGCCACCGGAACGACAAGCAAACTGGTAAGATATTCGGTAAGCTCCATAACGAGCGGCATGGACGCTCAAGGAGAGGTAACTGTCCGCATCGAAGAAAAGGGGAAGAGCGTCATCGGACAGGGCGCTCACACCGATATAATCGTTGCCAGCGCCAAGGCCTATATCAATGCACTAAACAAGCTGGAATACAGAACAAAAAAGACATGGACCGACCTGCCGTAAGAGGTAAATAAGCTAAAATTAACATCGAGTAGGATGAGGGGTCGCCCCCTCAGTCCTCTCACACCACCCGGCATACGGTTC
>JAVVFD010000055.1:0-15096 GCA_032250935.1 bacterium | reverse complement strand
TCCCGTATTCCTTTTTACCTTCATCCCCATATCACTTGCAGGATGGGGTGTGCGTGAAGGAGCAATGGTAGGAATATTCCTGCTGATAGGAGCCTCAAAGGAAACAGTCCTGCCCATCTCCATACTTTATGGCCTTATAGTTATAATTCACAGCATGCCCGGAATGTTTTTCTGGATACACTCGAAAGAAAGGTTATAAAGCTGAAAAGGGTCAAAAAATACTTTTCATCCCTTTGGCCAGCCGCATAATTGAAAATCGTGCAAAAAAAATTATAATGTTGTAACATAGGCACTTAGATAATAATAAGGGATAGATATGAAAGTAGATACAATGCGCGATATCGACTATTATGCGGGGGTTCCCCTCTGCTTTTTGGCTACGATTGTCATAAAAGCAAAGGAACTTATCTTCGGCAGCAAAAAGGCGTCTGTCAAAAAGGTTCTCCTTATAGAGCTGTCAGAGATGGGGAGCGCTATTCTTGTTGACCCTGCGATGGAAAAAATCAAGAACACACTCAAAGGAGAGCTGTTCTTTGTTATTTTCAAAAAAAACAAGCCGAGCCTGGATCTGCTCGGCACAGTACATCAGGAGAACATATTCACCATCCGTGAAGACTCCCTCTTAAACCTGGCTATAGATACCTTACGTTTTCTGCTATGGACACGTACAAAAAAAATAGATTCCGTAATTGACCTTGAACTATTTTCACGGTTCACCGCCCTCCTCACCGGCTTTAGCGGCGCCTCCAACAAAGTTGGATTTCATGCCTTTCATAACGAAGGCCTGTATCGTGGAGATTTCCTTACCCACAAGGTGGCTTATAATCCTCATATTCATATCTCAAAGACATTTATCGCCCTGGTCAATGCACTTATGTCCAAGGACAGGGAAGTCCCCTACTCTAAAACCACAATAGACGACAGCGAGATAAGGCTCAAAAAGGTCTCATTTTCCGATAATGAGAAGAACGAGATAAGGGAGATTATCTCAAAAAACTATCCAGACTATGATGTGAAAAAGGATAAGATTGTCCTCATAAACCCCAATGCAAGCGAGCTTCTCCCTCACAGGAGGTGGCCCATGAATAAATATGCCGAACTTGTAAAAAAGATACTGGAACTGGACAGGCAATTTCTTGTTTTAATTACAGGTTCTCCAGAAGAGCGTGCAGAGGCGGCTAATCTCATAGAATCAATCGGAAGTGAGCGCTGCATTAACTTTGCAGGTGGAGTCAAGTTCCTTCAGCTGCCGGTCCTGTACAGCATAAGCGAATTCATGGTTTCAAACGACTCGGGACCGGGCCACTTTTCCTCAATTACCGATATGCCGACATTTGTCTTATTCGGCCCGGAAACGCCTAAACTCTACGGCTCGCTAGGCAATTCGACCCCCATATATGCAGGTCTCGCTTGTTCCCCCTGCGTCAGCGCCTCAAACCACAGAAAAACAGCATGCAAAGACAATGTCTGCATGCAGGCTATTTCTACAGACATGGTGATGGAAGCTGTAAAAAAAGATTACCAAACTCTTTAAACATAAGTTAATAAAAACATGCTTCCAAATAACCTGACTTTTTTTTCAAGCCTCTTTATATTCAATATCCTTATCCTCACGGTTTTGAGGGTAGGTTTTCTTCTTCATTTCAAACCATCAACTGTGAACCTGGTTTCAGGTACAATCATTCGATCCTTCTATATCGGAATGAAATTCGATGCCAGGCTCGTGTCGCTCATAACCATTCCAGCCGTTTTATTATCCTGGATACCGGGCATCCATCTTTACCAGGGCAGCTTGGGCCTCATCTTCATACAATGGTACTTTATCGCCTTTTTCTCGGCATGCATTCTTTTTTATTTTGTCGACTTTGGTAATTTCAGTTATCTCCAGTCCAGGATAAACGCAAGCCTGCTGATACTTAAAGACGGGGGTGGGGTTTGGTGGCAAATGATCTGGCAGAGCTATCCTGTTATAAGACTGACAATACTCTTGATGCTCTTTGTTATTTTTTACGCCAGCGGCATAACGAAATTGATAGAGTCCAGCCTTTCATCATCGGAAATATCTTCACCTGAAGGATGGAGATCAATTGCCTTTAACGGCCTTTTTTCCCTCTTAATGGCCGCAGTCTGCTACGGAAAACTGTCAAGGTACCCCTTGCGCTGGAGCGATGCATTCTTTCATAAAGACAGTTTCATATGTAACCTGTCACTTAATCCCGTCCTTTTTTTCCTGGAAAGTCTAAAGGAAAAGCCTTTTGAATGCGACAAGGAAAAGTTAAAAAACCTCTACCCTTTCATGACAGATTTTTTCAAAGTCGACAAACCTTGTCCGGAGACCTTATCCCTTAAGCGGGAAGGTATGCCTCGCCCTCTTGTTTCTGGTAATCCAAATGTGGTTATCATCATGATGGAAACATTTGCAGCCTATAAAACAGGAGTTCTTGGCAAGGCCGATCTTAATCCTTCCCCCTGTTTTGACGCGCTGTCAAAAGAAGGACTTCTTTTCAACCGCTTCTATGTTCCCATGGAAAACACGTCAAGATCCCTCTTTGCCGCTCTTTTTGGTATCCCGGACGTCAGCACAAGCCGCTCATCCTCCAGAAATCCCCTGGTTGTCAATCAGCATTCCATTGTCAATGCCTTTAAGGGTTACAGCAAACATTATTTCCTCGGAGGAAGCGCGAACTGGGGAAACATAAGAGGAATGCTCTCTCACAATATCGATGATCTCAACATTATAGATGAGGGCGCTTTCCGTTCACCGGTCCACGATGTATGGGGCATTTCCGATGCAGATCTATTCATGGAAGCAAATGAAATACTGGCTGGAAAGACTGAAGAGCCATTTTTTTCAATCATACAGACGGCTGGAAACCACCGTCCATTCCGTATACCTGCCGATTCCAAAGGGTTTAAATCCGAAAATGCAGATAAGGAGCTTCTTGGCAAGAACGGTTTCTACTCCCTTGAGGAATATAACGGCTTTAGGTTCCTCGATCATTCACTGGGATACTATTTTGATCTGGCAAGGCAGGAAAAATATTTTGCAAATACGGTCTTCCTCATATTTGGAGACCACGGCACGGGCAACGGCTCACAAGACAGGCGTTTTGGAGGACTTTCTCCCGGCCCCTTTCACGTCCCCTTTCTTATTTACGCCCCTTCATTGCTGAAAAAAAAGGGGGCTATTGATTCAGTTGTTAGTGAACTGGATGTAATGCCTACACTGGCTGCATTAATGGGCAAACCCTACGTCAATACTACCCTTGGCCGGGACATACTGGATCCGAATCTTGAGGGCAAAAGAGGGGCATTTACATTTACTCCATTTGAATATCCACCACGGTTTGGATTCATGGATGACGACTATTACGTTAATGTAGAGCCGGACGAATCATACTCTCTATACAGGTTCGACTCAACTGAAGCGAAAGACATAAAAGATATAGAGCCGGACAAAGCCGATTACATGTCCAAAATGGCTATAGGGATGCATGAATTCTCAAAACACCTTCTTTACCACAATAAGCGTGACGACAAATAAAAAGGTTCTTCATTTTTACTTGAAAAACTTTTCCCCATACACCGGACCAAGCTTCTTTTGCTGAAATTTCAAATCCCTTATCAAGTCATTTAACACAGCTTTATAATGACACAGATATCACTTTTATCAAGGGCGCCCAAAACTCTTATTTCACTTGACTTTTCCGCTATTTCTATACTAAAATATCCGATTTTAATGATGGAAAAATTTTATGTTTGAAGGATTAACAGAAAAGCTAAACCGGGTCTTTAAAAACCTTAAAGGGCGGGGAAGGCTTAGCGAAAAAGATGTAGATGCCGTACTGAAAGAAATCAGGATGGCCCTCCTTGAAGCTGATGTAAATTTCAAGGTAGTAAAGGATTTCGTCGCATCATTAAGGGAAAAAGCCACAGGTCATGAGGTTCTTGACAGCCTGACTCCTGCTCAGCAGGTAATAAAAATAGTCAATGACGAATTGACATTACTTCTTGGCGGCGAGACGGCCGATCTTGACCTGACCGAGAGGCCTCCCGTTACCATACTGCTGTCCGGTCTGCAAGGTTCAGGTAAAACAACTACGGCGGCAAAGCTTGCAAGAAGGCTTAAAGACCAGAAGAAAAAGGTGTTGCTCGTGCCTGCCGATACTCAAAGAGCGGCTGCTATAACTCAACTTAAAACTCTTGGGCACAGTATTGGCGTAGATGTGTACGACACAAACCCTGAACTCTCGCCGCCGGAAATATGCAGGGCGGCGATGGAAGAGGCAAGGCTGACTACATGCGATGTCGTTATCATTGACTCTGCCGGACGCCTTCAACTGGATGCGCCTCTCATGGAGGAGCTAAAAGAGATTAAGAAAATTACCGGGCCGAGAGAGACCCTCTTTGTTGCCGATGCCATGACGGGTCAAGAGGCCGTCAACATAGCCCTTGAATTCGATAAATCGATAGGCATTACCGGTGTAATCCTGACGAAACTGGACGGTGATGCAAGAGGCGGAGCTGCCCTTTCAATAAAGGCCGTTACGGGAAAACCGATTAAATTTGTCGGTATCGGGGAAAAGACAGACGCGCTTGAACCGTTCCACCCAGACAGAATGGCATCTCGCATCCTTGACATGGGCGATGTTATCACCCTGGTGGAAAAGGCGGCTAAGGCCTTCGAGGGAGAAGACGCAGCGGCCTTAGAGCAGAAGATAAAGAAAAACAGTTTTGATCTGGAAGACTTCAAAAAGCAACTCCAGACGATGAAGAACATAGGCTCTTTTGATCAGATCTTAGGTATGATTCCAGGTATGGGGAAACTGAAAAATATGGATATGGCCCCTGCCGAGGGCGAAATAAAAAAGATCGAGGCTATAATAAATTCCATGACCCCTATGGAACGCCGGAAACCGGCTGTCATAAACGGAAGCAGGCGCCAAAGAATCGCCAGAGGAAGTGGAACAGAGGTACAGGACATCAACAGGCTGCTCAAGAAGTTCCAGCAGACCCAGAAGATGATGAAGAGTTTTTCAAAAATGGGGATGAAGGGTATGGCAAAAGGAGCCCTTCCATTTAATTTAGGATAATTTAACAATTAACAACAACAAGAAGAAACAGGGAGAAATGTTATGGCAGTAAAAATCAGGCTCGCAAGAGGCGGCAGAAACAAACAACCTATATACAGGATAGTGGTTGCCAATTCCGAGTCACCAAGGGATGGTAAATTTCTGGAGAAGGTTGGAACATACAATCCACACGTAGAACCGGCTGCAGTTACCATTGATGAAGAAAAAACACTTAAGTGGTTAAAAACAGGCGCCCAGCCAACAGAGACAGTTAAGTCCCTTCTCAGCAAGGCAGGGCTTATTGCGCCTGCCAAGGCGCCTGCCAAGAAAAAAGCTAAAGCGCCAGCCAAGAAAGCAGCCGAGGCATAAAAGATTAATAATTTTTCACCTTCGAGGGAGCTGATATGTCTAAAGGACTGGTAGAATATATGGCGAAGGCCCTGGTAGACAATCCTGACCAAGTGTCGGTTGATGAAATTGAGGATGACAGGGGTTCCGTCCTCAATCTTAGGGTAGCCGATGCAGACCTGGGAAGAGTCATCGGCAAAAACGGAAAAACGGCAAAGGCGATGAGAGCCATACTTAGCGTTTCATCTACAAAGTCAGGCAGCCATAACCTCCTCAAAATCATGGAATGATTTTGTGAACACTGACGACCTGATTCTCATAGGTAAGCTCACAAAACTGCATGGGATAAAAGGGATGCTGAAATTGGCATCTTTTGCTGAGTCAATTGATGCCTATTGTGACCTTGACTCGATTTACCTTAAAAAGAACGATGGCTCCTTTACAAAGGATCAGATTGAGGCCATATCGCCCCATAAGACAGGAGCCATAGTTTCTTTAAAGTCCGTTAAGGGGATTGAAGATGCTCAAAAGCTGGTTGGCCATGAGCTCTATATTGAGAAGGAACAGATGAAAGACCTTCCCGCCGGTGAATATTACCGCTATGAACTTATAGGACTTGAGGTAATAACAGATGAAGGCATTCACCTCGGGAAGATTGAAGATCTGCTGCCAACAGGCAGTAACGATGTTTTCGTTGTAAGCAAAGAGGGGACAGAAAATATGATCCCCGCAACAAAAGAGGTTATAAAGGATATTGATATAGCCAGGGGGGAGATGATCATCCGGCCTCTCGAAAAGATGATAAAGGATTCATGAAATTTGACATCCTGACTCTTTTCCCGGGGATGTTTTCTTCGCCTCTTGATGAATCAATCCTGAAAAGGGCGATCGATGAAGGCCTCATAGATGTAGGCCTCCATAACATAAGAGACTTCGCCAGAGATAAGCACCATACCGTCGACGATACGCCTTACGGCGGAGGCAGCGGCATGGTAATGATGGCGCAGCCCGTCGTGGATGCGATTGAAACTGTAAAAAAGGAAGGGTCAAAGGTCATATTCCTCTCTCCGGCAGGAAGACCTTTTAATCAGAAGATAGCTTGCGAGCTTTCAACCCTTCATCATATAGTGCTGATATGCGGCAGATATGAAGGGATTGATGAAAGAATAAGTGAACAGATCGACGATGTCATCTCTATAGGTGATTTCGTCATGACGGGCGGGGAAATTGCGGCCCTTGCTATTATAGATTCTGTAACAAGGCTATTGCCAGGTGTTTTGGGGTGTAAAGATTCAACAGTAGAAGAATCCTTTTCATGGGACCTTCTTGAATACCCTCAATATACAAAACCGAGGAGCTTTAGAGGCAAGGATGTGCCTGAAGTCCTTCTTTCCGGCAACCATGAGGCTATAAGACTCTGGCGAAGAAAAGAGGCGCTTAGAAGGACTTTAGAGGTCAGGCCGGATCTTATTGACAAAGAAAACCTTGGCAGCGAAGACATGCAGCTGATAAACAAAATAAAACAAGAAAGCGATGAAGGGTACAAAGTATAGAAAGAGATAAAAAGAGCAGTAAACCGCCGGTAGGGAAGACAGGCGCATCAAAAGTCTACATCGGCCTTCTTCACTATCCGGTATACAACAAAAATGGCGAGACCGTAAGCTCTGCAGTTACAAACCTCGACATTCATGACATAGCAAGAGTTGCAAAAACCTATGATTTATCAGGATATTTCATAGTAACACCCGACTCCAGGCAGCGTGAACTTGTTGCAAAGATATGTGGCCACTGGCTGGAAGGATACGGGGCGTCATACAACTGTGACAGAGGAAGCGCCCTGAAACTCGTAAAGATCAGCTCAGACATTGAGGAGGTGGTCAAAGAGATTGAAGAAGAAGACGGCAGGGTTCCTTTGATTGCCGCCACTTCAGCTTCAATTGACGCTTCTTTTAAAGATAAGATTATCTCCATAAAAGAAGCAGCCGGATATGTAGAGGAGGGCGATATATCCATGCTCATCCTCTTTGGCACCGGATGGGGTCTGGCAAGAGAAATACTCGAAAGGTCTGACATAATATTAAGCCCTGTTTTGGGGAGAGAAAATTATAATCATCTGTCAGTCAGGTCGGCAGCAGCAATAATAGTCGACAGATTGCTTGAAAAACGCTAATATATACGAATTGCAAATTAATCAGGAGGAACGCAAGAATGAACGTTATAGACAACATCGAAAAGGAGCAGATCAGAGACGACTTACCCGCCTTCGGCTCCGGTGACAAAGTAAAGGTACATTACAAGATCAAGGAAGGAGAAAAACAAAGGATACAGCCATTCGAAGGCTCTGTAATCAGAAAAAAAGGATGCGGAAACAGGGCCAACTTTACGGTAAGAAAGATGGCTTCAGGCGTCGGCGTAGAGAGGACATTCCTGCTCAACAGCCCCCTTATCGACAAGATAGAGGTTCTAACCGTGGGTGACGTAAGAAGATCACGCCTTTACTACCTCAGAGACCGTACCGGTAAGGCTGCAAGGATCAAGGAAAAGAAGAGCTGGTAGTCTTTTCTCCTTACAGCATATGAATGAAGAAACAAAACAAGGGTCACTCTTTTCCATCTGCGAAAAGAGTGACCTTTTTTTTTACGAGCGAGACCTGTCCAACAAGGGATACAGATCAATCGCAGGGATTGACGAAGCCGGCAGAGGGCCGCTAGCCGGTCCCGTAGTTGCGGCTGCCGTCATCCTCCCGGGAGGACTTCAAATGCCAGGAGTCAACGATTCAAAAAAACTGACGGCACAAAAGAGGGAGGCCCTCTTCGATGTTGTAATGAAAAACGCCACGGCAACCGGAGTTGGAATTGCGCAGCCTGAAGAGATCGACGGGATAAATATTTTACAGGCAACGCTCAAAGCTATGATAAGGGCTGTAGACAAGCTGAAGACTTCGCCCGATTATCTGATAATTGACGGGATAAATGCCATAGATAGAGATATCCCGCAGCAGGCCATAAAAAAAGGTGATTCTCTCTCCATATCTATTGCCGCAGCATCAATCATTGCAAAAGTGACAAGAGACCGTATGATGCTTAAATACGACAAAGAATATCCCTCCTACGGCTTTGCTTCTCACAAAGGCTACGGTTCAAAAATACACAGAGAAGCGATAGCCGACCTTGGTCCCTGCCCCATCCACAGAAAGACCTTTGCAGGAGTCAAGGAGCATATAAAATGACGGAAGAGAGGAATACCCTGGGCAAAAGAGGAGAAGAGTTTGCCGCAGATTTCCTGATAAAAAAAGGCTATAAAATAAAAGAGAGGAATTATAAATCAGCACTTGGAGAAATTGATATAATCGCCTTAAACGGCACAACCATAGTCTTTATAGAGGTAAAAACCAGAACCAGTCTTATATTCGGACGCCCCTTTGAAGCGGTTACAAAAAAGAAACAGCGTCAAATCTCAAAAACAGCCCTCTACTATATGTCGACAAAGAAGATCGGTGAAACAGCGGCTAGATTTGATATAGTCTCTGTCATCTCTAAAGGAGAGAAAATGGAGGCGGAACTGATCGAAAACGCCTTCGAAGTTGCTTTTTAAGGAACCAACAAAAATCGAAGATCTGTCCGATTCACCGCTATAAGTTAAAGCCTTGCCAACACGCCGACATTCACTTCAGCAACTTTTTCCGGGCCATAGAGCACCTCAACAAGCTTAAATGCGAACTCAAGAGCGGTGCCTGGGGCGCGGCTTGTTATGATATTACCATCAACAACAACTCTGTCTTCACTGTAGATTTCGTGATGAAATTCTCTTTTAACCGAGGGATGACTGGTAACTTTCCTTCCTTTTGTAACTCCGGCATTTGACAGCACGGTTGAAGCGGCGCATATAGCAGCGAGATATTTTCCCTCCTCATTAAAATGTGCAATGATACGCTCTACCCTTTTATCGTTAATCATATTCTCCGTAGAGTCTAGTCCTCCCGGAAGAACAAGCATATCAAAATCATCGCCCTCAACCTTATCAAGTGACTCATCGGCAAGCACCTTTACATCACTTCTGCCAACAATAATTCCGTCAACAGTTCCGGCTGTAACTACATAGGCCCCTGCCCTCTTAAGCATATCAACTGGCGCAAAGGCCTCTACTTCCTCAAACCCCGGAGCTAAAATCAATAGAACTCTCTTCATTACATAACCTCCTTGCCTTATTTTTATTTTTAAAAAAGACAGATTTAAATGGATGCTTTTGGCTAAACATCAAAAGACTCTTCATAAATATCTGCAAAAGTATTGTGGTTATCATTAAAGGCTTCATAGATTTCCGGGTCCAGATGCCCGGTAGAAGTTCGAGTACTGTCTGACAATATCAATTTCATTGCCTTGTCATGATCAAATGCCTCTTTATACGGCCTTGCACTTCTAAGCGCATCATATCTGTCAGCCATAAGCATTATCCTTCCTTCTACTGGGATCTCTTCTCCCTTAAGTCCATCGGGATAACCGGACCCATCCCAATGTTCATGATGAAAGCGGGCAAATTTTGCGGCAGACTTAAGATAAACCGAATCGGACCCGGACAAAATATCGGCACCTATAAGCGTATGCTGTTTTATCGTGGAAAAATCTTCCCTACTAAGTTTCCCGGGATTTAAAAGTATCTCGTCAGGAATGCCGATCTTGCCGATATCATGCATAGGGCTTGCATGGAAGATCACCTCCGCCTCTTTTTTAGAAAGGCCAATGGTGGTGGCAAGGAAAGAAGTGTAATGACTTACCCTCCTCAGATGGGAGGCCGTGCATTTGTCCTTGTACTCAGCGGCAAGAGTCAATCGGTAAATAGTATCGAGAAAGGAAGATTTCAACTCCAGAGTCTTCTCCTCAACAGTCTTTTCCAGTTTTTCGTTATACCCTTTAAGGAAATCCTGGTACTCTTTGACCTGCAATATATTTTTTAGCCTGATGCTGAGCTCCAGCATATCGACGGGCTTATTCAGAAAATCTGTGGCGCCGCTTTTCAGCCCCTTATGCCTGGACTCCCTGTCCTTAAGGCCGGTAAGCATTATTATGGGAATATGGCTGGTAACTTCAAACTCCTTCAGCGACCGGCAGACTTCATAACCATCCAGACCTGGCATGACAATATCTAACAATATAACATCGGGAGGCGTTCTCAAAGCGGCGTCAATTGCCCCTTCTCCGCTATTGGCCTCTTCAACGTCATAACCCTGTGATATCAACTCGTCAGACATTATTCTGACCATGAGGTTTTCATCGTCAACTACAAGAATCCTTTTTTTCTCAGTCACTTGCGGCACTCCATTTACGCCATTTCCCTCCTTTTTTTCAGAAAGTTTATGTTAAAGAGTCTAGCAAAAAACCAACAATTACAAAAGTTTTTTTAAAATCTCACCGGAAGCTCAGCTCAAATATTTATATTTTTTATTTATACGATCTGAGGCTTAATCATGGTTGATAAAATTAAACATTCTATTATGCAAAAGAAACTTAATATGCTTTAATTATTGTTGGCAGATCCCTTCAAATACAAATTCAACTATCAATCAGAGGTATTAGTTGAAGCAGTCCGTCAATAATTTCATAAATGAAACTGTAAGGCGCAGCAGCCACCTCTATAATAAAAACGGTTTCATAGAACGTCTTATGAGACCGCTAACCGAATTCATACCTCACGATGCATCAGGAATAACTACTACAAAGGGCGTCGGGTTTGATCAGAGGATGCTATTCTACGGCTATCCCACGGAATACCTTATTAAATGGACAAATCAGGAGGCAGAATCGGTCTCCAGGTGGAAAGGGCATTACATAAATGGGCCTGAAAAAGGATTTAACACCCTGCAAGCAAGCGAGATAGACGGCTTTAAAGACTCGGAAGAATACAAGTCATTGTATCTGCCTCATAATTTCATAGATGGCATGCAGACAATGCTATTTGACTCTCTAGGATCAATAATGGGCGTTTATGCCTGCAGCAGGACTGATAAATCGAAGATACCATTTTCTAAAGAGGAGGCCCTTCTCTTTGAAAAAATCTCACCTTACATATTCTATGCATTCAGAAAGTACAGGTGGCTCATGCACATCAATTTCTTTGATGCACCAAACCTTAACGAACTGCTCTATGGTGTTGTCATATGCGATAAAAAAGGAAGAATGAGATGGCAAAACGAAGTGGCCGACCATTTACTGTCAAAATATCACGGCTCTACACAAAGAAAGCTGCCCTTATGCCTTAAGCGGACCCATAAGAATATCGAATCCCTGAATAATAATAAAAGCAATTCGTCCCTCCTGTTTCGCACCATCGAAGATTTTTGCCCCTATGGCAGCATAGTCGGCTTTTCCTTCGATATGTATAGCTCTATGTTTCTTCGTGCCGAGGGAGAAGGGACTGTTTTCTTCATAGATACCAAGAAATTAGAGAAGGAAATAATATCAACAATGACAAGACGAGAAATTGATGTTATCAGCCTTATGGCCAAAGGCATGTCCGACAAGGAGATCTCACTGGCACTTTCAATCTCAGGCAAGACGGTACAAACCTATACTCAAAAACTATTCAAGAAGCTCGCAATTACTAACAGAACAGAGGCGGCTGTAAAGGCGGTCAAGCTCGGCCTGGTTTAGTCTTTAAACCTTATATATCGACCATTTCAACCAGCAGATTTGCAGCCCTTTTCGAGGCGCCACCACCACCAAGCCGTTCCCTGACCTCATTAAGATCTTTCTTCATCGTTTCCGAAACACCCTTGCCGAAAAGAATAGCAAAAGCCTCTTCAACCATGCGCCCGGCATTGACCTCATCTTGGAGCAGCTCATGAACCACCTCCCTTTCTGCGACTATATTGGGAAGGGAGAACCATGATATATTGGTCAACACTAAATACCTGCCGATCATGTAGGTAAGACTTGATGCCTTATAGAGTACCACCATAGGGGTTCCGATAATAGCCGCCTCTAAAGTAGCTGTCCCTGAAGCGATAAAGGCCATATCGCTGATATGCATCACTTCGTAGGTCATCCCCTCTACTACCTTGACATTAACATTATAAAGAGAGAGATAATGGTCTACGAGCATTCTATCAACGGTATGAGCGAGGGGAAGAATAAATTCGAACTCGGGAGAGCGCGATGCCATAATCTCGGCTGATTCCAGCATGGGAGGCAGTAAGGCATTGATCTCCTTGCTCCGGCTGCCCGGCATGAGGCCGATTACCTTTTTGCCTTCATCTATGCCCAGTTCAATCCTGATTACATACTTATCCCTATCCACCTTTACGGCATCTATAAGGGGATGACCGACAAAGTCTGCCGATAATCCGTGTCTCTTATAGAGATCGGTTTCAAATGGAAAGGCAACGGCCATGCGATCGACGAGGCGCGCTATCTTCTTAGCCCGCCCCTTTCGCCATGCCCAAACCTGGGGGCTGATATAGTATAAGACGGGGATTCCTATTTTTTTAGCATAGGCGGCAAGCATAAGGTTGAAGTCGGGAAAATCTATGAGCACCAGAAGGGAGGGTCGGTCTTCCTTAAGCTTTCTTTTAAGGAGTCTGAGGGTGCCGAGGATCTGACCGGCACTAGGTATTATCTCGGCTATCCCTACGACAGACAATGAAGAGGATTCAACGAGCGTCTCGGCCCCTGCCTCTCTCATCATCTTTCCGCATACACCGTAGAAAGATATATCAGGACTGATCTCATGAACAGCCCTGATGAGATTTGAAGCATGAAGGTCGCCGGAGGCCTCTCCGGCGACTATCATAACATTCTTTAGCAAAGACACGACTAACTGAATGTCTATTTAAGCGCCGATTTAATAACCGAGCATATCTCTGATATCTGGTCTTTAGTCAATTCGGGATACATGGGAAGCGAAAGTATCCTTAATGCGATATCTTCGGATACTGGCATGGTCACGCCACTGCAGTCACCAGCAAAGACTTCCTGCCGGTGAAGAGGGACTGGATAGTATATTGCAGAGGCTATACCGGCATCGGCAAGTGCCTTTTGAATATCATCTCGTCTATCGGACAAGATATTATAATAATTGTATACATGGGCATTTCCGGCGTCAAGCTGAGGTATGGTGACTGAAGTTCCTTCCAGGCCTTCCTTATACAGTCGGGCATTTTCCTTGCGGCTCTCATTATAGTCATCAATACGCTTCAACTTAACCCTCAGGATCGCCGCCTGTATCTCATCGAGACGGCTGTTAAAACCGATTATATGATGATGATAACGCTCACGGCTTCCATGATTCCTTAAAACGCGTAATTCTTCTGCAACTTTATCGGAATTCGTAACCACCATTCCGCCATCTCCGTAGCAACCGAGGGTCTTGCTCGGGAAGAAACTGAAACAGCCGGTATTGCCGATTGAGCCGGTAACATTGCCGCCATACTTTGCACCGAAAGACTGGGCGCAGTCTTCAATCACCTTGAGACCATGCTTATCAGCAATCCTCATTATCTCGTCCATATTACAGGGAAGACCAAAGAGATGGACAGGCATAATCGCCTTCGTCCTGTCTGTTATGGCCGCCTCTATTTTGCATGGATCGATATTTAGAGTATCCGGATCTATGTCTACAAAGACAGGTTTGGCGTTGACATAGGCGATAGCCTCGGCCGTTGCTATGAAAGTAAAGGGAGTGGTAATCACCTCATCTCCAGCCTCAAGGCCAAGAGCCCTGACGGCAAGATTTAGTGCATCCGTGCCTGACGCGACGCCTACCGCATGTTTCACTCCGCAATAGGCCGCTATCTCTTCTTCCAGTTTCTGTACATTGGGTCCGAGTATAAAATAGGCGCTGTCCAAAACCTCGCTTATTGCGGTGTCCATTTCTCCCTTCAAACTGTTGTATTGACCCTTCAGGTCTACCATAGATATCTTCAATTTAACTGTCCTCCATATTATATGCCACTATAGATATTCCAGACGCATCAGCTCTGGCAACAACCTCTTCCATATTCAATAAAAATGTCCTTTCCGCCTCTATGGCAAGGACCTTTGCTCCCACCTCGTTCATAGACTCAATGGTCACCAGCCCGACGGTAGGCACATCGAATCTCAGATCCTGGTCGGGCTTTGCCACCTTGGCTACAACGGCACCTTTTCTGGCAAGTCGTCCGCCACGTTTTATCGCCTCATCAGTCCCCTCTATAGCCTCGACCGCCATAATCGACCTGTCTCTTACTACAACAGCCTGACCGATATCCAGCGAGGCGGAACGCTTGGCCATATCCATACCGTAAGAGATATCATCCCACTCTTCATTTGTGGGCCTTCTCCTTGTAAGGACTCCTTCTTTAGGCATCATCCGCCTAAGGTAGATAGTCTGATCCATTACTTCAATACCGCTTTTGGCGAACTCCTCCACAATAGCCAGCATTATGGTATCATCATTTCTGTTTTTAAGCGATGCGAGCAGCTTAAGCGCCTTCAGATCAAACCTTATCTTTTCAAAGAGAAGATCCTTCTTCACCTTACCGATAAAGATTACCTTTTCTATGCCCTCATTTTTTATAGTCTTTATGATCTTGCCGACTTGCCCGATGCTGAACCTGTATACGACATCGGCAAGCGAATCAAGGGGGGCTATCGCCGCCTCTGTAAGAGCCACAGCTATGAAGGATGCCCCTTCAGCCTTTGCC
>JAVVFD010000054.1:0-15098 GCA_032250935.1 bacterium | reverse complement strand
GAACCTTCGTTATCGCTGCAGTAAGCGTGGTCTTACCATGGTCAACGTGACCGATAGTACCTACGTTACAATGCGGTTTAGTCCTTTCAAACTTTTCTTTAGCCATCTATCAGTTCCTCCTAAAAAAACTTATTAATTATCCCTTAACCTTCGCGGCGATTTCGTCTGCTATACCGCTAGGGACTCGTTCATAATGTTCAAATTGCATTGAGTATGTCGCCCTGCCTTGCGTGGCTGACCTTAGATCGGTAGAGTAACCGAACATCTCTGCTAGTGGAACCTGAGCCTTCACGACCTGCGCAGAGCCCCTGGCTTGCATCGACATAATCTTGCCCCTTCTGGAATTAAGGTCGCCGATAACATCACCCATAAAATCTTCAGGGACAGTAACCTCAACATCCATTATAGGCTCAAGCAATACGGGGCCAGCCTTAGCCGCTCCATTCTTAAAGCCCATAGAACCGGCAATCTTAAAAGCCATCTCAGAGGAGTCAACATCATGGTAAGAACCATCGAAAAGGGTAGCCTTAACATCCACAACCGGAAATCCGGCCTTAACGCCACTATCAAGCGCCTCTTCCACACCTTTCCCTACTGCGCCTATATATTCGGAAGGAACAGTCCCGCCTTTAATATTATTAATAAACTCAAAGCCTGCGCCGGTTTCATTTGGTTCCAACTTAAGCCATACATGACCATACTGACCACGCCCACCTGACTGACGCACAAACTTACCTTCCGCCTCTACCGACTTTGTAATTGTCTCTCTGTACGCAACCTGCGGCTTACCGACATTAGCCTCAACCTTGAACTCTCTAAACATCCGGTCAACAATAATTTCAAGATGAAGCTCTCCCATTCCGGAAATAATCGTTTGTCCGGTCTCTTCATCGGTCCAGACCCTAAAGGATGGGTCCTCCTTAGCAAGCTTACCTAGAGCAACACCCATCTTTTCCTGATCGGGCTTTGTCTTAGGCTCAATAGCGATTGAAATAACAGGCTCAGGGAAATCCATAGACTCAAGGATGATCTGATTATTTTCATCGCAGAGCGTATCTCCCGTAGTGGTGAGTTTTAGCCCCACAACGGCTGCGATGTCACCAGCCCCCACCTCTTTAACCTCTTCTCTCTTATTGGCGTGCATCTTGACAAGACGACCTACCCTCTCCCTCTTCCCCTTCGTTGAGTTATATACAGAGGACCCAGACTCTATCTTACCGGAATAAACCCTGAAAAATGTAATGTTGCCGACAAAGGGGTCATTGGCAAGCTTAAAGGCCAGCGCAGAAAAAGGCTCTGAGTCTTCAGCCTTCCTATAGGCAACCTCTTCACTATCCGGAATAAGACCTTCCATGGGTGGAACATCAAGCGGCGAGGGAAGATAATCAACAACCGCATCGAGAAGCTGCTGGACCCCCTTATTCTTAAAGGCAGATCCACACATAACGGGCACAAACTTAAAGCCAAGCGTAGCCTTCCTTATACCCGAGATCATCTCTTCCACAGTCAAAACCTCGCCTTCGAGATATTTTTCCATCAAGGCATCGTCAGTTTCGGCGACCGCCTCAACAAGCTTCTCCCTATACTCCGCAGCCTTATCCTTCAGATCATCAGGAATATCAACCTCGGTATAAGTCATCCCCATAGTCTCTTCATCATAGGAGATAGCCTTCATCTTGACCAGATCAACAACGCCGGCAAAGTTCTCCTCAGCCCCGACAGGTATCTGCAAGGCAACGGGGTTGGCGCCCAAACGCTCCCTTATCATGTCAATGCCGTTAAAAAAATCTGCGCCTATTCTATCCATCTTATTAACGAAGGCGATCCTTGGAACCTTATATCTATCTGCCTGCCTCCAGACAGTTTCCGACTGAGGCTCAACACCGGAGACGGAACAAAAAACCGCAACTGCGCCATCAAGAACCCTGAGAGACCTCTCGACTTCAATCGTAAAATCAACATGGCCGGGAGTATCAATTATATTAATCTTATGGTTCTTCCACTCACAGGTAGTAGCGGCAGAAGTAATAGTAATACCCCTCTCCTGCTCCTGCTCCATCCAGTCCATCGTAGCGGCTCCATCATGAACCTCTCCGATCTTGTAGGACATACCCGTATAATAGAGAATTCTCTCTGTTGTTGTTGTCTTACCGGCATCAATGTGCGCCATGATGCCTATATTTCTGGTTGTATCTAACTTAGCCAAAGCAAACCCCTAATATTTAAACTACCAACGATAATGAGCAAAAGCCTTATTTGCATCAGCCATACGATGAGTATCTTCCTTCTTCTTAAATGCGCCGCCACGACCATTAGCGGCGTCAAGAATCTCACCGGCCAAGCGCTCCCTCATAGTGGGCTCAGACCTGTCTCTTGCATAACTTATAAGCCACTTCATACCCAAAGCAGATCTACGGGAAGGCCTAACCTCAACGGGCACCTGATACGTCGCACCGCCAACTCTTCTGGCCTTCACCTCAACCATCGGCTTCACGCCATCAACGGCCTTCTTAAAAACCTGAAGAGCGTCTTCTTTTGTCTTGGCCTCAACTACATCAAATGCACCATAAAGAATCTGCTCAGCAACGCTCTTCTTGCCGCTCATCATTAAGCGACAAACGAACCTTGCAACCGTAACATCCCCATACTTAGGATCTGGTATTACTTCTCTTTTAGGTACTTCTCTTCTTCTTGGCATACTTTCCTCTCAAACAAATCTAATAGACACTACTTCGGCTTTTTCGTTCCGTACTTTGAACGAGACTTCTTTCTGTCCTGGACACCTGAAGCATCAAGAACCCCCCTCACCATATGATACCTGACACCCGGCAAGTCCTTAACCCTTCCGCCCCTAATGACGACAACTGAATGCTCCTGCAAGTTATGGCCAACACCAGGTATATAGGAAGTCACCTCCATACCATTTGTCAACCTCACCCTCGCAACCTTCCTGAGAGCGGAGTTTGGCTTCTTAGGGGTCGTAGTATAAACCCTGACACAAACACCTCTCCTCTGAGGACAGCTTTCAAGAGCCGGGGCCTTGTCCTTCTTCTTTTGGCTCTTCCTGCCTTTTCTGACTAACTGATTAATAGTTGGCATTAATTTCTCCTAACAATAACTTCTAAACAAAACTCTGATTTCGGATCTCTGCAAAGTCGTTTAATATATACAAATGAGTTCTTGTTGTCAAGCAGATTTTATGTGGCTTGATATTTTATCCGGCCGCTCCATTGTATATGGAAAATCAAACAGCATCCTGCTCTGCATGCTCCTCTTTAGGCAATACAACTTCGGCCTCTTCTTTAGCTATCTCAATCCTCTGATATTCATCAAGACCGGTACCGGCAGGAACAAGCCTACCCATAATGACATTCTCTTTAAGCCCTCTCAGGTAATCTGACTTCCCTTCTATTGAAGCCTGAGTCAAAACCTTGGTAGTTTCCTGGAATGATGCTGCAGAAACGAAGCTATCCGTACTCAAAGAGGCCTTTGTGATTCCCAGGAAGAGCGGTTCGGCAACAGCCGGCACTCCACCGTCGGCCACAACTTTCTCATTGACATCCATAAACCTTCCCTTTTCAATTTCATCCCCAGGAAGAAGATTGGTGTCTCCGGCATCCGTTATTCTGACTCTTCTTAGCATCTGACGCACGATTACTTCTATATGTTTGTCATTTATGCCGACGCCCTGCAACCTGTAAACCTCCTGCACCTCATCAACAAGATATTTAGCAAGCTCTTTATCACCACGAATCTTTAAGATATCGTGGGGATCAATCGCTCCATCCATAAGGGCCTCACCGGCCTTAACCAGGTCACCTTCATGCACATTAATATGCTTTCCCTTCTGGATCAGATATTCCTTAACGTCACCGATATCGGGGGCAATAATTACCTTTCTCTTTCCTTTTGTATCTTTACCGAAGGAAACAACGCCATCTATCTCGGAAACGGTGGCAAGGTCCTTAGGCTTCCTGGCCTCAAAAAGCTCAGCAACCCTTGGAAGACCGCCTGTAATATCTTTTGTCTTTGTTGTTTCTCTTTGGATTTTCGCCAGGATATCACCGGCATCAAGAAGATCTCCCTCGCTAACGTTGATATTAGCCCCAACCGGCAACTGATATCTTCCAATAGTTTTGCCAGAATCGTCTTTCATGGAAACCCTGGGCCGAAGATCTGAATCTTTGCACTCAACGACAATTTTCCTTGAAAGTCCCGTTACCTCATCAACCTGCTCCTTCACGGTCTTTCCTTCAATAAGGTCGCCGAACTTAACAACGCCAGCTTTATCCGTAAGGATTGGAACAGTATAAGGGTCCCACTCTGCCATCAAGGTCCCTTTTTCCACCCTGTCCCCGTCAGTTACCTTCAACTTAGCGCCATATACAAGAAGATAACGCTCTCTTTCTCTTCCTGAATCATCCACTATGGAAATCTCGGCATTTCTGTTCATAACTATGAGATTCCCTTCTTTATTGGCAACGCTAACAAGCCCTAAAAGCTTAATGCAACCTTCATTCCTGCTTTCAAGCGTAGTCTGCTCAGCCCTTCTACTTGCAGTACCGCCGATATGGAAGGTCCTCATAGTAAGCTGAGTGCCGGGTTCTCCGATTGACTGGGCTGCGATTATTCCAACAGCTTCTCCAAGATTTACCATTGAGCCTCGCGCAAGATCTCTGCCATAACATCTTGCACAGATACCCTGCTTCGCGGTACAGGTAAGCACGGAACGGATGAGCACCTTATCTACTCCCGAATTCTCAAGTTTTTCAACCAGAGCCTCATCAATCTCGGTATTAGCCTTTACCAGCACATCGCCAGTCATAGGATCTGCAATATCCTCAAGCGCAACCCTGCCAAGTATCCTGTCACCAAGAGCTTCAATGATCTCGCCACCTTCGACAAGGGCGGAAACATAGATACCATCGGTAGTATTACAGTCATGCAGCGTTATAATCATATCCTGAGCCACATCAACCAGTCTTCTTGTCAGGTATCCTGAGTTGGCTGTCTTAAGCGCTGTATCGGCCAATCCTTTTCTGGCGCCATGTGTAGAGATAAAGTATTGAAGAACAGAAAGCCCATCTCTGAAGTTTGAAGTGATAGGCGTTTCAATAATCTCACCGGAGGGCTTCGCCATAAGCCCCCTCATTCCGGCAAGCTGCCTTATCTGCTGGGCGCTACCTCTCGCGCCCGAATCGGCCATCATATAGATGGGATTAAAACTGGAAATGCTTTTCTCGTTACCATCTTCATCCGTCACTATTTCAGTTCCAAGATCCTTCATCATTTCGTCGGCAATCTCTTCTGTTACATGCGCCCAGATATCGATTACCTTGTTATACCTCTCACCATCGGTGATGAGGCCGTCGGTATATTGTTTTTTGATCTCAAGTACTTCTGTTTGAGCATCGTTGATCAATTCATCTTTTCTTGCCGGCATAACCATATCGTTAATACTGATAGAGATCCCTGCAATAGTCGCATGCTTGTATCCCAGGTTTTTAAGCTGATCTGCAAAAATAACAGTCGCCTTTGGTCCAGCCAGCCTATAGGATTGGTCGACCAACTCGGCAATAGCCTTTTTGTTCATTACCTTATTAACCGTCTCAAAAGGTATCTTTGGCGGCACGATCGCCCTAAGGATCATGCGTCCCGGAGTTGTATCAACCAATTTACCGTCTACACGCGCCTTTACAGAAGCCTGGAGGTGGACGGCTCCCGCATCATAAGCTGCCATAACCTCTTCTAGCGACGAAAAGATAATCCCTTCTCCATGCTGGAGAGGCTTTTCCCTTGTCATATAATAGAGTCCAAGAACAATGTCCTGACTCGGCACGATAATGGGCTTTCCATTTGCAGGCGACAGGATATTATTGGTTGACATCATAAGAACCCTTGCCTCCAGTTGAGCCTGAATGGAAAGGGGAACATGAACAGCCATCTGATCGCCATCAAAGTCGGCGTTATAGGCCGCACATACGAGGGGATGGAGCTGAATAGCCTTTCCTTCCACGAGAATCGGCTCGAAGGCCTGAATTCCAAGACGATGCAAGGTTGGAGCCCTGTTTAAAAGGACAGGATGCTCCCTGATAACTTCATCAAGAATATCCCATACTTCAGAGCGCTCCTCTTCGACCATTTTCTTTGCGTTTTTTATTGTCGTAGTAAAGCCTCTTTCCTCAAGCTTGTTGTAAATAAAGGGCTTAAATAGTTCAAGCGCCATCTTCTTTGGCAAGCCGCACTGGTGAAGCTTAAGCTCCGGACCGACAACAATAACCGATCTTCCCGAGTAATCTACCCTTTTACCAAGAAGGTTCTGCCTGAATCTACCCTGTTTACCTTTAAGCATGTCGCTTAACGATTTAAGTGGTCGCTTATTGGAACCGGTGATTACCCTTCCACGTCTGCCATTATCAAAAAGAGCATCTACCGCTTCTTGAAGCATTCTCTTTTCATTTCTAATAATTATATCGGGCGCATTCAGCTCTATCAGCCTTTTTAGCCTGTTGTTTCTATTTATAACCCTGCGGTAGAGATCATTAAGATCGGAGGTTACAAACCTGCCACCCTCAAGAGGTACAAGTGGCCTCAGATCAGGCGGAATGACAGGAATTACTTCCATTATCATCCATTCAGGCTTATTTTCAGAGAGCCTGAATGCATCGGCAACCCTGAGCCTCTTTACTATCTTCTTTCTCTTGGCATCGGAGTTTGTCTCTTTAAGCTCCATCCTCAGATCAGAGCAAATCTGCTCCAGGTCAAGATCTTTCAAGATTTCTCTGACTGTTTCAGCCCCCATACCGGCTTCGAAGTCTCCACCAAACTCTTCCATGGCGGCATAATATTCATCTTCGGTCAGGAGCTGACCCTTTGTAAGGGTTGTATCAATCGGATCAGTTACGTAATATGCCTCAAAATATAGTATCTTTTCCAAGTCCTTCAGAGTGATATCCAGTAGGTTTCCGATCCTGCTGGGCAAACTCTTCAAAAACCAGATATGGGCAACAGGCGTAGCAAGGTCTATATGCCCCATCCTTTCCCTTCTTACCTTCGACTGAATCACCTCAACGCCGCACTTTTCACAGACTATGCCCCTGTGCTTCATCCTTTTGAACTTGCCGCAGTTACATTCGTAATCTTTGATAGGGCCGAATATCTTGGCGCAAAAAAGACCGTCCCTTTCTGGCTTAAAGGTCCTGTAATTTATGGTCTCAGGCTTTTTCACCTCTCCGTGAGACCATTCCCTTATCTTCTCAGGGGAGGCGATAGTCAGCTTTATACCCTTAAAATTTATCGGATCCTTAGGTTTTTCGACATAACTAAAAAAATCTTCCAAGGTTTCCCTCCTGTACCGATCGTTTACCGGTTAAATACTTTTTAAAATAAATTACACGTCTTAATGCTCAAGGACGCCTACTCTTCTAGCAACTGAACATCCAGTCCAAGGCTTTGCATCTCCTTGATAACGACATTGAAAGACTCCGGCAATCCGGCCTCAAGAACATTTTCACCCTTTACAATACTTTCGTACATCCTCGTCCTTCCTGCAACGTCGTCAGACTTAACGGTAAGGAATTCCTGGAGACAATGGGCGGCGCCATACGCTTCCATTGCCCATACTTCCATCTCACCGAGTCTCTGTCCACCAAACTGCGCTTTACCGCCTAACGGTTGCTGTGTTACAAGAGAATAAGGTCCCGTTGATCTTGCGTGAATCTTATCATCTACAAGGTGATGCAGTTTTATAATGTACATAACGCCAACCATTACATCCTGGTCAAAGCGTTCACCTGTCCTGCCGTCAAACAGTGTGGTTTTACCCGTTGTAGACTGATCGGCGAGGGTCATCAACCTTCTGAGCTCCTCTTCCGAAGCTCCCTCGAAGACGGGTGATGCCATATAAACTCCCTTAGAGAGTTTGTTTGCCATAGCCATAATTTCATCATCATCGGCCTTGTCAAGAATCTTATCCATCTCCGGAGTTTTGTAGATATCCTTGATAAAGGTCTTAATTTTATCTGTGGAAAAGTTTTGATCAATATAGGTTTTAATCTTTTCCCCGAGACCCTTTGCAACCCATCCAAGATGAGCCTCAAGAATCTGGCCTACATTCATACGGGAAGGAACGCCAAGTGGATTCAGCACTATATCAACAGGAATTCCATCATCCGTATAGGGCATATCTTCTATCGGGAGAATTCTTGACAAAACACCTTTATTCCCGTGTCGACCGGCCATTTTATCACCAACAGAAAGCTTCCTTTTTATGGTAACAGATATTTTGACCATCTTTAATACGCCGGGAGGCAGCTCATCACCTCTCTTCAAGCGATCCTTCTTCTCATCAAAGTAGGCATCTATGACCTCTTTTTGACTGCTTAAAGAGGCAAGAAGCTGGGCAATATTATCTTCCAGATCACTGGCATCCTTAAACGTCAGATCTCCAAAATGTGCTGACGGGATGAGATCAAGTGTCTTTTGAGCCAGCTTGGTCCCCTTTTTTACAATGACCGTTCCATCAATGTTTTTAATGTCAGACGCTGTAACCTGCCCAAGTGCGATATCCTTGATTTTAGCATTGACACCGGCCTCTAAAATCCGGATTTCATCCTCATGGTCCGCAATGATCTTAGACTCATCTTGCTCCTCAATAAACTGAGCCCTTGCATCCTTTTCAATCCCCTTGCGGGAAAAGACCTTTGCTCCGATTACCGTTCCTTCGACTCCTGGCGGCACCCTCAAGGAAGTGTCCTTTACATCGCCTGCCTTTTCACCGAATATGGCCCTTAAGAGCTTCTCCTCAGCCGTAAGCTGAGTTTCACCCTTCGGAGTTATCTTGCCCACAATTATATCATTAGGCCTGATCTCGGCGCCGACACGGACAATACCGCTGTCATCCAGATCTTTCAGCTGTTCCTCTCCAAGATTAGGGATATCTCTCGTTATCTCTTCCTTTCCAAGCTTTGTATCCCTGCATACGCATTCAAACTCTTCTATATGTATTGAAGTGTACACATCATCCACAACCATCCTCTCACTTATAAGGATGGAGTCCTCAAAGTTGTAACCGTTCCATGGCATAAAGGCGATAACTACATTTTTACCAAGTGCAAGTTCGCCCTCTTCCGTTGAGGGACCATCGGCGATTACGGTTCCTTTTTTCACAATGTCGCCAACCCTGACTATCGGTTTCTGATTTATACATGTATTCTGGTTAGATCTTTGGAACTTAACAAGATTATATATATCAACGCCGGCCCCCTTTTCTCCTGAGGCAGCATTGTTCTTAACAACTATCCTTGTTGAATCTACGCTCTCTACAACTCCGTCATTTTTTGCAACAAGAGTAACGCCCGAGTCTTCAGCAACAACCGCTTCCATACCGGTCCCAACAAGCGGAGCTTCCGACTTTAAAAGCGGAACGGCCTGACGCTGCATGTTGGAACCCATAAGGGCTCTGTTCGCGTCGTCATTTTCAAGAAAGGGGATCAGTGACGCCGCCACACTGACAAGCTGTTTTGGCGAGACATCCATAAATCCAACTTCGCTGGCCTGTACCATCGTAAATTCACCGCTAATCCTGGTGGATACGAGCTCGTTTACAAACCTCCCTTTTTTATCGAGAGGCGCGCTGGCCTGGGCGATAACCTGACCTTCTTCCTCGAGGGCAGACATATATTTGATATCGGAAGAAACAGCGCCATCCTTTACGATTCTATATGGTGTTTCAAGAAAGCCGAATTTATTGACCCTCGCGTAGGTACTCAGAGAGGCAATAAGACCGATATTAGGACCTTCCGGTGTTTCAATCGGACATATCCTTCCGTAATGGGTTGTATGAACATCACGAACTTCGAAACCGGCTCTCTCCCTGGTAAGCCCCCCTGGGCCAAGGGCACTCACTCTTCTTTTATGAGTAATTTCCGAAAGCGGATTTGTCTGATCCATAAACTGGGAGAGCTGGCTGCTTCCAAAAAACTCCTTGATAACGGCAGTTACAGGCTTTGCGTTTACAAAGTCGTGAGGCATCAAGGCTTCAGGCCCTTGAATACTCATTCTTTCCTTTATAATACGTTCCATCCTGACAAGACCTATGCGGTACTGATTTTCAATCAGTTCACCAACGGCCCTTACCCTTCTGTTGCCCAGATGATCGATATCATCAACAACACCTTCTCCATCCCTTAAACCGATAAGGTATCGAACGGTATCGATTATATCCTCCTTGGTAAGTGTTCTGACCTCAAGAGGGATATCGGTACCGTACTTATGGTTAAATTTAAGCCTTCCAACCTCGGACATATCGTATCTTTCCGGATTAAAAAAGAGGTTATAAAAAAGAGTCTTAGCCGCCTCCTTGGTCGGAGGCTCACCCGGCCTGATCCTTCTGAATATTTCAATAAGTGCGTCATCGGGGCTGCTTAAATTGTCTATCATGAGAGTGTCTCTCAGATAAGAGCCTTCCATATGCAGAAGGCCGAACTCTTTTACTCCGCAATCCCTGATTTCTTCGTATTTAGCTTCCGTAATCTCTGAGTTGGAATCAAGAATCACCTCACCGGTTTTTTCATTTACAACATCAGTAGAAGCTACCCTTCCATCAATCTCTTCATATTCAACTGATATAAATTCTATGCCGGCGTCAACAAGTTTCTTAAGTGCACCCTTTGTAAATTTTCTGCCCTTCTTTACAACTATTTCACCTGTTTTTTCATCTACGATATCAGACGATGCCCTTTGACTTTTAAGTAAATCCACATCTACTTTTCTTTGAAGAAGGCCACCCTTAATAAAGAAATATTCAGTTTTATAAAATAAGTTAAGAAGTTCCTCAGTTGTGTATCCAAGAGCGCGAAGCAGAGCAGTTACGGGCAGCTTTCTTTTTCGATCAATCCTAACGTGCAGGATGTCTTTTGGGTCAAACTCTAAATCGAGCCATGATCCCCTGTATGGAATAACTCTGGCCGAATAAAGCACTTTTCCGCTGGAATGTGTCTTTCCCTTGTCACTATCAAAGAAGACGCCTGGAGATCTGTGCAGCTGACTTACAATTACCCGTTCAGTTCCGTTTATTATGAAAGTACCCTTATCCGTCATCAGCGGTATATCGCCAAAATAAACTTCCTGCTCCTTAACATCCCTGATGCTTCTAGCTTCTTCAGTAACGTCCCATACGACAAGACGCACCTTGACCTTTAAGGGCACCGCATAGGTCATACCTTTTGCAATGCACTCTACAACGTCGTATGCTGGCTGTCCCAGACAATATGAAACGAATTCTAACGATGCCGTTTCATTAAAATCAAAAATAGGGAAAACACTTTTAAAGGCCCCCTGCAAACCGACCTCTTCCCGTATCGCAGAATCCCCGGATTGTAAAAACCGGGCATAAGACTGTTTTTGAGTCTCTATTAAATTGGGAAGATCAATTACAGAAGGAACAGTTGAGAAATTTTTTCTAATTCTTTTATAGCGGGAGGTCATATTTTCGCCTCGTGATTATTGGATATTTGAGTACTTAGTAATAAACCGGACCAAAACCTAAAAAAGTGGAGCCCCTTTTTTACAAGAAGGCCCCACTAAAATGGACGATTAAAAAAATTATTTAACCTCTACGGAAGCGCCCTGCTCTTCAACCTTAGTCTTCATCTCCTCGGCTTCTTCCTTAGAAACGCCTTCCTTGATCGGCTTAGGTGCGCCATCGACGAGTTCCTTGGCTTCTTTCAAACCAAGACCGGTAATCTCTCTTACGATTTTAATTACCTGGATTTTCTTGTCTCCGGCAGCAGTAAGAATCACATCAAACTCGTCCTTTTCAGCTCCTGCGGCTGCAGCGCCGCCAGCTGCGGGTGCGGCTGCTACTGCAACAGGCGCCGCAGCAGATACGCCAAACTTTTCTTCCAATTCCTTTACAAGCTCAGATAGTTCGAGAACCGATATACCTTCCAGGTATTTAATAACATCTTCTTTAGTTACAGCCATCTTAATTTCCTCCAAAACATTAATTAATTTTCTATGCGTTTTCTTTCGTGTCCTTTATTGCGGACAACACCTGAACCAGACTTCTCTGATTACCGGAAAGAACTCTAACAAACCCTGTCATAGGACCATTCATAACACTTAAAAGCTGCGAAAGCAGAATTTCCTTGGTTGGCAATTTGGACAAGGCCAAAATATCGGCGATGCTTAAAAGCTTATTTCCAAGAACGCCACCCTTTAACTCCAAAGCTTCATAACGCTCGACAAGCTCACTTAAAACTTTCGCGCCTGCAACCGGGTCTGCATAGCTGAAAGCTATGGCCGTAGGACCCGTAAAAACATCGGATAAAGACTCTGAATCAGTATCCTTTATCGCCCTTTTTGCCAGAGTATTCTTGGCAACTCTCAGCTCAACCGATGCATCTCTTAGCTTTGTCCTTACATCTTGCATCTCGCTAACAGTAAGACCACAATAGTCCGCGAGTATGACAGATTCAGATTTTACAAAGCTATCTTTTAAGCTATCTATCTCCTGCTGTTTTTGCTCTCTCAATTTCCTCTCCCCTCCTTTCTCTCCACCTTAAGTCTTTAGTCAGAAGGAGTGAAAGATTATATATATCACTGCACTCTCCTGTCTCGGCTGGCCGGCATTTCTGCCGATTAAACACTTAACTCGTGAACCCGCTGTCTCTGACTGAGCTTTTGTATGGTGCTTATTAGATATCCGCTTATACAACACTTATTTCTGCACTTTGCTAAAAGTGAAAAACCCAAGCAGGTATCGTTTTAAAATTTATTTTACAGAAACACTTGCCGGATCGATCATAACGCCCGGTCCCATAGTGCTTGATAATATAATACTTTTAAGGTACGTACCTTTTGATGCCTCTGGTTTAGCCTTCAGGATCGCCTCCATAAAGGCCTTCAGGTTTTCAGCAATCCTTTCGGGGCCGAATGACACCTTACCTATTCCGGCATGCACAATTCCCGTCTTCTCAGTCCTGAACTCCACCTTGCCGGCCTTTGCGTCTTTTACCGCCTTTGCAATATCAAAGGTGACAGTTCCAAGCTTGGGATTGGGCATAAGCGACCTTGGGCCGAGCACCTTACCTAACCTGCTCACCTTGCCCATGAGATCAGGCGTTGCTATGGCGCAATCAAACTCAAGCCACCCTTTGGCTATCTTATCTATAAGATCGTCAGAGCCATACTCATCGGCACCTGCATCCTTAGCCTCTTTTTCCTTCTCCCCTGCAGCAAAAACGACAACTCTCACATCCTTGCCAAGCCCCTGAGGAAGAACAACAGCCCCACGTACCATTTGATCTGCATGCCTCGGGTCAACGCCGAGATTAACAGCGATATCAACGGTTTCATCAAACTTAGTTTTTTCAAAGGAATCCAGCAACGCAAGGGCCTCATCAAGCTGGTACCTCTTGAGCGCTTCTACCTTCTTCTGATTCTCAGAACTTCTTTTTCCTATCTTAGCCATATCAGTTTTCCTCAACAGTCTTAATTATTCGGCAATCTCAAGTCCCATACTTCTCATAGAACCCTCTACCGACTTGCATACAGATTCTATATCAAAGGCATTGGTATCGTTCATCTTTACTTCGGCTATCTCTCTGATCTGAGCTTTTGTCACCTTGCCGACCTTGTTCTTGTTCGGCTCACCAGATCCCTTTGCCAAGCCCGCCGCTTTCTTGAGCAGTTCGGCTACAGGAGGAGATTTTGTAATAAAAGAGAAACTCTTATCCTGATATACTGTAATTTCAACCGGCACGATACCTTCTTTACCCTGGGTCGATGCGTTGTAGGCTTTGCAAAAGTCCATAATATTAACGCCATGCTGCCCTAGTGCCGGTCCAATCGGAGGTGCGGGGTTCGCCTTCCCTGCCTCTATCTGCAATTTAATAAATCCTGATACCTTTTTGGCCATTTTCTATACTCCTAATAAATTTCGCAATTCAGATCAACTAATTTTTTTCGACCTGAGTAAAATCTAACTCAACCGGTGTCGCCCTACCGAAGACGCTGATCATAACCTTCAGTTTGCCTTTATCTTCACGCGATTCTTCAACAGTTCCGTTAAAATTATTAAAGGGGCCATCTGTAACCCTGATACTTTCACCCTTTTCAAATCTAACCTTAGGCTTTGGTCTTTGAGCGCCTTCTTCCATCTGGGTAGCTATCTTGGCCACCTCCTGAGGAGGTATTGGAGCCGGCCTCCTTCCGCCGCCGACAAAACCGGTCACCTTGGGCGTATCTTTTACGATATGCCATGTTTCATCATTCAGGATCATATTAATAAGAATATAGCCTGGATAAAATTTGCGGGTAGACGTCGTCTTCACCCCATTTTTCATCTCTAAAACAGTTTCGGAAGGGATCAATATCTCCCCGAAAAAATCCTCTTTATGAAGAGACTTTATACGCTCTTCAAGAGCAAGCTGCACCTTATTTTCATATCCAGAATAGGTGTGTACGATATACCACTTTTTTTCAGTATCTTCTGACATTTAACTAAATATCTCCCTAACTAGCCATGCAAGAACGCCATCTACCATCGCCAGAAACAACGAAACGACACCAACAACCGCAAGGACAACATAGGTTGAATTAATGGTTTCATGTCTTGTCGGCCAGGTAACTTTTTTTAATTCAGCCTTTACTTCACCTAAAAAATCTATCGCTTTTTTCACGTCAACTCTCTTTATAGCAGTAAAAAATGGCAGGCCAGGAGGGATTCGAACCCACAACATCCGGTTTTGGAGACCGGCGCTCTACCATTAGAGCTACTGGCCTGTACTAAAAACGCATCCCGGCAAGAGCTATTTAGTTTCCTTATGCGCAGTATGACTACGGCAGAAAGGACAATACTTCTTAAGCTCCAGCTTATCCGGCATAGACCTTTTGTTCTTCGTTGTTGTATAGTTTCTTCTCTTGCAGTCTGCGCACGCAAGCGTAACAATTTCTCTCATTTCTCTTCCTTAATATCAGCGTCCCATAAGTGAGGGCTTTGAAATTTTTTAAAACTTTTACTCAATAATTTCGCTAACAACTCCGGCGCCGACTGTTCTGCCGCCTTCCCTGATCGCATATCTGAGATCCTTATC
>JAVVFD010000053.1:0-15248 GCA_032250935.1 bacterium | reverse complement strand
GAATGCATGAGGTTTCTGACAACAGCTGAATCATCCACAATCAATACCTTGATTTTCAAATCATTCTCCGTTAACTTAAAATTTGTAGACAGCAGTAGAAATATGGGCAGACCATACCTTGCCTGGCAGACTTTTTTGCTAAAAAAGCAGTTTGGTTTTTTTAATATATCTCATCTTTACAGAGCCAGTATCTGTATAAAAAAGCACGCGCCTTCCTCTGCTTCCGCCCACATCGGACCCAACAATTGGAATCCTTTCTTCCGCAAGCATATCTTGAGCTATACTTATATTTCTATGACCCACGTTTAAAAGACCACTTGCAGTTTCATGGATTGTTGACCCTCCAAAAACCTTTGCCTTAAGGGTTCTTCTGTTTGCGCCAAGCATCTCCATCTTTTCAATAAGTTTTTTAATCGCCACGTTACCGAATCTTGGAATTGGAAGTCCTTCACCATTCCAAAGTGGCAACATATAATGATTAATACCCCCGATTTTTTTTGTTGGATCAAAAAGACAAACTGCTATGCATGAACCGAGTATGGTGGTCACAACATGAGGGTTAGCGCTGGCAAAGAGATTTCCCGGATGGAGATAATGGGTATTCTCTTTATCAGCGAGCTCGGATTCATTCATCAGAACTCCTGTTCTCCATCAAGATCATCACCAAAAAACTCCATGCCTTCTGTTGAAAAACCTTGAGACTCATCTTCTGAACGAAGGGGGACGGTAACCGTAAAGATACTCCCTTTACCGGGCTCACTTTCAACTGAAATATCGCCATCCATAAAGTTTACGGCGCCCTTGGCCACACTAAGGCCAATCCCATGCCCCATATACTTCTTTCTCATGCCGGTGTCGAGCTGCTTGAAACGATCAAATATTACGTTATGATCATCTTTTTTTATACCTATACCTTCATCCCGTATGGAGCATATAAAGGTTTCATCGGTTTCCCTAAAGGATATCTCCACTATCCCTCCATCATCGCTAAAGACAACGGCATTGTGAAGAAGGTTTGCTAATGTGATCTGTAGTTTTTCTGAATCCGTATTTATCCAGACAGGAGATGGGCCCTTTCTCTCCACAACGATTCCTTTTTCTTCAATAATGGGAAGTAAATTGTTTATACACTCGTCGACAAGTGAACTTACGTTTACTCTTGTTACATGAAGAGTAAATTCACCGGATTCAAGCTCGGCGGCGATAAGAACATTCCTTATCTGGAAATCCAGAGTAAGCGCTTCTTTGTGAAGCATATTAGCAAGCCCTTGAAATTTTGTTACATCTGTCGGCTTTACAGATGCAAGTTCTTTACTCAAGGCAACCATAACCGTAAGCGGATTGTTAATTTCATTCCTGATATTTGACAGGAAATCCGTCTTAAGCCGTTCAGAGTCCTGAAGTTTCTTATTGACCATTTCGAGGTTTTTTGTGACAGCCCTTATGTCAGTTAAGGCCATATTTTTTTCATCCAGACGTTTCTTAAATTCCTCTATCAACTCTTCATCAGTAATTGTCATCCTTGAAAACACCTCCTCTTTATTTCGTAGGTAAAAAGCTTGTTACAATCAGCTCGATTAAATCACAACTTTTTATAAATAGTGGGTTGTATATACTTAAACTCCGTATCAATACCGGTTAAACTCTCAGCATGCCCCAGGAAAAGGTAGCCTCCAGGCTTGAGATGATAATATAACTTATCAATTATTTGTTTTTGCGTGTGTTTATCAAAATATATCATCACGTTTCTGCAAAATATAAAATCAAACTGTTTGCGGAAGGGGTACCGTGGAGCGGTAAGATTAATCCTCCTGAAGGTTATCATATTTTGCAGTTGTCTCTTTATCTTTACATATCCAGCCTGTTTACCTTCTCCGCGTAGAAAGTATTTTTTGAGTATGACTTTAGGCAGGTTTTCAACACGCGCCTCCTTATAGAGACCTTGTGTGGCTTGCTCCAGCACCTCCGTGTTGACATCTGTTGCCAGTATTTTAACCCCATACTTGCTGGACATACCAAGATATTCAGCAAGGGTTATGGCAAGCGAATAGGATTCCTCACCCGTAGAGCAGGCGCAGGACCATACTCTTACCTGAAAATCTCCGCGTCTGCTGCGTTCATCCAATATCTCAGGCAAAACTGTATTCGATAGATAATCAAAATGCTTTTGTTCCCTGAAAAAACTGGTAAGATTGGTTGAGATCGCATCAAAGAGGTTTGTCAGTTCATCCTTATTATCCTCTGTGACATATTTATAATATTCCTTAAATGTAGGAATTCCGAGAAGTCTCAGCCTTTTACCAAGCCTGGTTCTTAAAAGCTCTTTCTTGCTGTCACCAAGGTTTATCCCGATGGTATGGTAAACAAGATCACTTAAGAGCTTGAACTCCTTATCTTTCAGTTCACATTTATTCACTCGGCTTAACCTCTAGAACTCTATAGCGAGTTGCGCGGTCACTGCCGTTCGTTCATCATCATTTTCATATTCCCCGGCAATATACTCAAGTGCAAAGGAGGTATTTTCATATAATTCTCTTGAATAGGCTATGCCGTACTGTTTTTCAATCTCAAAATCCTCTGCGCCTTCATACCTTATGGCGATCTCCGCCGCTTCACTTATAGCATAGGCCAACTCAATGTTGAAAGTAGAAGGCTGAGGCTCTATTGTTATATCTGCCGCATTGAATTTTTCCGCCGCAGTAAGATACTCCGCTTCCAGAGTGACAGGCCCAAAAGATGCGCTGATAAAGGCACTATAGCCGGCAACTATTTCAGTATTCCCCTGTGAGCTTATATTACCAAACGCAACGGTTATCTCGGCATCCGTATCTGAAATATCAGATATATAGGAAGCGCCAAAAGTTATCCCTTCAACAGGCGTCACCTTGATGCTGGCTACATAGTCATCAGCCTTATCATCCTCTCCAGCCTCATCAATATCACCGTTAAACACACCTGCAGAAAAGTCTATCATATCTTTAGAATAGCCGATTATAAGCGCTGTTTCGTTCGTCTCACCAAGTTCAAGCGTGAGTGGATCTGAAATAAAATGAGAATTAAATACACCGAAAGGAACATACATCTTGCCTACGGTAAGATATTCACCATATGGACCGGTCATGGTTATAGTCCCTTCATCAACGGTAAAATCCTCTCCATCTTCGTATAGAAGCAACATCTTGGCTTCAACATTCCTGTTTACCCTGGCTTCCAGTCCTATCTCTGCGGTTACAAGGGAAATGTCGGAGCTGTCGCCTTTTACCGTGTCATCTTCATTAACAAAGCCGGCTTCAACTTCAACAACTCCGCCAAGTGTGATGCTATCCGAAATATTAGCCATCACACCGGCATTTTTTTTCTCCTCCATGGAGTGGTATATTTCCGGCTCAGACCATGCCAAGCCCGGTATAATTACAAATATTGCCCAAAAAAACAGATTTAAAAAGGTTATTCTTTTCATGGCGCTACTCCCGCAGATGTGCGATTAAATATTAAAAAAATGAATTATCATAAAATATGATTTCAAACTAAAAACTAGCCTGTAGAGGCCGAAATCAGTCCGCCTGTATCCAGTATGAGGCCTACCCTGCCGTCACCCATTATAGCCCCGCCCGACACATACCTTACCTTTTTAAAACTCTCTCCCAGTGACTTTATAACCACCTGCTGCTGGCCGACCAGTTCATCCACGAGAATACATGTTGTCTTTCCTTCCCCCTCCACCTGCATCACCATTGCCTCCCAGGGGTTATAATTGACAGGCTCAACATCAAACAGTTCGTGAAGCCTTATCAATGGATATATATCACCCCTGACATTAACCATCTCGCCTCTACCTTGCACGGTGGATATCTGACCTTTCTCAGGTCTGAGAGATTCAACTATGGAGACTGTAGGCAATATATATTTCTCATCTCCGACCTTCACAACCATGCCATCAATAACGGCAAGTGTAAGAGGCAGCTTTATGGTAAATGCCGACCCCTTTCCCATGACAGAATGAATTTCAACCTTACCTCTCAACTTTTGTATATTCCTTTTAACCACATCCATGCCAACCCCTCTTCCGGAAAGGTCTGTTACAGTCTTTGCCGTCGAAAAACCTGGCAAAAAGATAAGGTTAAAAATATCTTCTTCGGCTACACTTTTACTGTCGGATATAAGGCCCTTTTGAATAGCTTTCTTAATTATTGCATCCTTATCCAGTCCTTTTCCGTCATCCCTGATCTCTATTACTATATTTCCACCCTGATGAAATGCCTTTAACTCGACAGTTCCGGTAGTGTCCTTCCCGGCCCCTGATCTTTCATCGGGCATCTCTATACCGTGATCTATAGCGTTTCTAAGGATATGCACCAGTGGATCGCCGATCTCATCAATAACTGTTTTATCAAGTTCCGTCTCTTCACCTTCAACGCGGACATTGACACTTTTACCACCCTTCTTGGAAATATCCCGGGCCAATCTGATTAACTTTTGGAAGGTAGCCTTGACAGGAAGCATCCTTATAGACATGACGTTGTCCTGTACTTCTCTGGTAATTTTATCGAGTTGTGAAATAATCTTACCAAGATTATTGTCCCTCAAACTCTTTATCGAGTCGTTATGGTTCAACATCGTCTGGGTAATGACAAGCTCTCCAACCATATTTACAAGACTATCAAGCTTGGCTGTATCAACCCTTATTGCGGCATGAGATGAACTGCTCAATGCCCTTTGTTTTTCAAGGGCCTTCTCTATCTTGTTCTCACCGACCAGTCCTTCTTTTACGAGTATCTCGCCAAGCGGCCTATCCTGCCCTTCAAGGGCATGTGCCAGCTGGTCAGCAGTCAATTCTCCCATCTCTACAAGGATATCACCCAGCCTCTTGACCGTTTCACCTTCAACGTCACCGTCATTAAAAGATCCTATCTCTCTGGCATCAATGAAGTCTTTTATTTCTGCAACAGCTTCTTCAATAATTTCCACTGTCTGCATTGGAATGGCAGTCTCGCCATCTCTGATTTTGCCTGCTATAGCCTCAACAAATCCGGCAATACTTTTAATTTCAGAAAAACCGAACATTCCGGCATTGCCGTTAATAGTGTGAAACGATCTATAGATACCGTCAATAACGTCTTTCTCTTTAGCGCCTTCAAGCAGTTTATGCAGATCGAGTTCGGCCTCGGAAATAAGATTTCTAGCTTCGGTGAAAAAAACCGCAGGATCGAGACTATATTCCATCTGAGAAGAGTCTCCATCAGCCTCATCTTCCCTATCTGGAGAGGCCTCAAGCCAAAAATCATCGAAATCAATACCAAAAAAATCCTTCAGTTCATGAGGTGAAATCTGGTGAACATTAATCTCGCCTGCTGCCCTTGCAAACTCAAAGATTTCGTTAACCTCATCAATGCCCAGATCAGTTGAAAAAACCAGATTGATATTATCCAAATAAAGACGAACCGGATCGAGTTGATCTAACGCAGGAATATTATCTTCATTGCTTGATACGTCAAGCAGATCTCCATCATAATCAAGGGTCTTTATTAGCAACAGCGGGTCTGTGCCGTGGCTCAGACAGTCAGGTTCTAAAGCGAAGGATATTTGATAAAGCCTCTTTCCATCATCTACAGACTTCTCTATTCTCTCCTTTGTCCTGGAAGATAGAGATGCAACAAACTCCTCATTAATGAAGGTTACCTTGGCTATTGATTCTTCCTGAGGAAGTTCTTCCTTTTCAGGCAGGAATTTCTTTATTTTTTCGGCAAGGTCTGCGTAAATGGCTTCATCGACAACAGCCCCTTCCAGAGTTGATAGAAAAACTGCTTTAACAATATCAAGCCCCTCAAAGAGGATATCCATAATGTCAATAGTAGCTGATTTCTTTTCCGATCGTATGAAGTCGAGTAGATCCTCAAGAATGTGGGAGGTCCTCTCCAGAGCATGCAGTTCACAGATACCTGAAGAGCCCTTGAGAGTATGTATATTCCTGAAAACAGCGTTCAGTATTTCTTCATCATCAGGAGAGGCTTCAAGGTCTAAAAGAAGCGCCTCCAGGTTTTCAAGAATTTCTTCCGCTTCAATAAAAAAGGAATTCCTTATCTTATCAATATCATCCACATTAATCTCCGTAGAAGAGCGCTAAACATTATTATCGACAAAACAGTTTTTAAAAAACTGAATGTCGTCAACAAGCCCTTAAATAGTACAAAAAAGTTAACACAAGAATAATTAAGGGCTTACTCTTCTTACAACAGATACGAGCTGCTCGGGCTTAAAGGGCTTAACAATCCAACCAGTGGCTCCAGCCTGCTTGCCATCTTCCTTCTTTCCAACTTGCGACTCTGTCGTTAAAACTATAATAGGCGTGAACTTATACTTTTCGAGTTTCCTTATTTCGGCGGTAAGAGCTATTCCATCCATATTAGGCATATTGACATCAGTTATAATGACATCAAACTTTTCTCCAGCCTTTAAAACGTTAAGTCCCTCTACGCCATCGCTTGCAGTTATGACCTTATAACCTTCTTTCTCCAGCGAAAGGGATATAGTCTGAAGCATTGTTACAGAATCATCGACAGCAAGAATTGTTTTTGACATTTTTTCCTCCTATTTAACTAAAAGCTTTCAATAATCTATCCAGTTTTAATTCTTCAAATGTGTCCTTCACGGCGCCTGTTAAAGGACTCTTGTAATAAAGGTCACCACCGACTTTTTTGAACCTCCTGTAAAACATTAGTATTTTTCCGGTACCAAAGCTGTTAATCTTTTCAACCATATCAAGATCCAGAACAATCTCTTTCTTGTCCTGTTTATACATATCTTCAAGAACATCTTTAAATTCGATAGCGGTAGCATAATTATCAAGATTTGAATTTACTTTTACTACTATCTTGCCGTCAGAAAGTTCGGAAGTTGATATATTCATTTATCACCTTTATAAAAATAGTTTTTATGCATCTCGGAAGGATTTGGCAATAAACAGCTCAAATTCAAAAGAGTTCGACATTATTATCCAATCCATCCTTCTTCGGAGCTTCCGCTTTTCCAAACGAAATGGAGGGCAAGCCATTAGAAAGGGAGCCGGCTGGCTTGTCAGCTTGAGCTTCTTTTTTTACAAGAACTTCGTTCATTATTTTTCTCTCTTCTTCCATTGTATACATCTGGTCAAGATCATCCAGAACAAGATCTTTTGCTTCCCATGCATTTATCAATCGGTCTCCGACTGCAGCGGCCTGACTCACAGTTTCCAGCTTTTCCCCGAGTTTAAGAAGCGGAGCCACAACATGCTCCACTTTTTGCTTGGTTATATCCTGAAACTGTAGAGATATGATTACAGCCTCTATTTCCTCAGAGATATTATCGTATATTCGTGAAAGCACGTTAACTGATTCGGAAACATTATGTATTGATGTCTTCAGGTTATTGAACGACTCTCCGATAAATTCATCTGAAATTGTCTCAAATTCCTTCAACATTTCCTTGCCGGCACTATCAAATTTTTCAAGATCCATAAGGGCCGCCCTGAAAGACTCTCTGTTTTCATTAAGCACTCCGGCGATATAACTCTCTCCAAATTCGCCATCTCCTTCGTCCTTACCGCCAAGAAGATAATCAACAACGGCATCGGCCTCTTCAGCCCCGTCCCTGCTGTTTTTTACTATCCGTCCAAAGTTTTTACCGATCGTAAGCGCTGCTTCCTCTGTCTGAGCCACCACTCCTTCCAGGGATTTTACTAGAACAGGAATAAGGTTGATGCCATAATCGGCGGACTCCTTTATATCTATAATATAATTATCAAGGATCTCATAACGTTTCTTTTCTCCTTCAACAATCAGTTTTTTCTTGGATCTATAAAGCTTCAAGATATACAGATGAAGGGTTAAAAGAATAAAAATCTGCATCATTGAAAATGAATATAAATTCAGAGTGAAGGTATTGAAAAAAATCGCCTGCATAAGAGCAGCAACAAGGAGGGCCAGAAATAATTTATATCTGAATTTTTTTATCGCTATCAAAGCTCAACTCCCAGCCTCTTAAGTTCAACTGCAAGAGACTCGCTTATGGAGGTGACATTAAATTCAGCAAATGTTTTGCCTGCGCTTATAAGCACCTGAATCGCCGGGGTAGTAATTCTGGCAACCTTGGCAAGATCAACACTGACCTTCCTCTTGCCCTTATCAAAAAGACCACACAATGCATCCTTCAAACTTCCGGCAGCGTATATATCCAGATCTTCAACATCTACAACTACGGTATTTCTCTTGATGGTAACAGACATTCAAAACTCCCTCAGATATAAGTCAAGAATCTGAAAATAACCTATAAAATCCAAATAAACAATTAAAGAAAAGGCTCTATTTCAAAACAATTCGATATTGCCATTCTCATCGCCTTCGTCCACTCCAGCAGCCTCGCCTGGAATCTCATCTTTTCCTTGAACAGTATCAGAAGACTTATAGCTTTCAAGGTCAGGACACAAATCTCCAGCCCGGGATTGAATCTCTTTGAGATCATTTATAACCCCCTCAAGAATATTAGATGCCTGATCATGAACAGTTACACCTGCTATTAAGAAATTAATATCCCTTGCCAAATTATCACTATCCTTATCCATGCTGTTCAGGTAAGAAATGATTTTATCGTCTACCATATGGAGAGGATTCAGGATGTCTATCAATCTACTTACAACGTCGTCCAGCCCTACATCCTCGATCTTTGTTGCAGAGTTCTCGTAAGCGGAAAGTTCATTTGCGTATGAGGTTATCGTTGTAAGAGTACTTAATATCGACGCTGTCTTTAGGGTCGCATCAACTGAAAGTTTCTGTATCTTCTCAGCCAGCAAACCCACCGAGGCGCCTTCACTGCCAACGTGAGCCGCCTTTATTCTTGCATTAAAGGCGATCAATTTCACATCTGACCCAATCTCTTCTATGTCACTGGCATAATGTGACATATTACTCACAGTTCCGGCTACAGATCCCATAACTTCGGAAAGTTTTCCGCTCGTGTCGGCATCTTCTCTTATGGATGTTGTAAAAGACGACATAACCTGATCCATCTCAAGCCAGAAATCGGAATAATCTTCACTTACAGCGCCGGCTGCATCTCCTATCTCCGAAGAAAGATTGGTAATATGTCTGGCTATCCCCCCCATATTGGCTATAATACTATTTACCGCTTTTAAGAGTTCATTCTTCACTAAATCAAGATCAGACTTCAGAGGGAGGCAGCTACGCAATACATCCGTAATCTGGTTTTTATCCTCAGTGTCTTCCGGTTTTTCATGAAGGGATTCATCTATTGAGGAGTTCATAATAGTTACTGTCTGATCTATCTTCTGCCGCGTAATATCATGAAACTGCAATGAAACCATTATCTTGCTAATGTTGGCGGATATCTCATCCGATCTTTCCGATATAAGATTGGTTATCCCCGCTGCATCATTGGATCTGTTCTTCATATTCGTGATTGCGCTAAGGCCAAGGGAAGTATTATTGAAAATTTCACCGGCAAGGACAGACTGTCTGTCTTCAAGCTTCCGCAAGGTTGAAATGGCATTGTTCACAAGGTGTCCCAGCGACTTGGTCTGCTTAAGTATGTCAGATGATTTTAAATTAATAAGCTTTGACATATTCTTGATATTATCTGACAGAGCGCTAAAACCGGCATCGCGGCGGCTTAAATTTACCGTTACAATTCGTGTGGAAACGGCAAGCATCTGGAGCATCTGGGCCATATCTTTAAGATCCCGGGCAGGCTTATTTATGCTTATTATCATCTTCAAGATCTCGCGCAATTTACTCATACACTGGCCCATCTCACCTTCAATACGGCCAAGGTAACTGTCAACCCTTCCCTGAAGATCTTTAAAATCGCCTATCGCTCTTGAGATTTCTTTACCCAAAATAAGATCGGCGCTAGATGATGCGTTTTTAGAGATATCGGCAACACGTGCATAAAAACTATTGAGACTGGATCCAATAGCAAGAAACTCCGCCTCTGTCTTGCTGTTTAAACCTTCAAGAAGGTCAGCCAGGGCGGAAACCTGCTCTTTTAGTTTCGGAAAGGATATACTCACAGCGCCACCGAAGGGATGATGTAACGGGGTGGTAATTTCTTCAAAAGAATTACATTCCATCTGTTTCTCCAGATGTATTTTTTAAACATGATTAAGAGTCCGTCTTTAAAAAAAAGATTCATAATTTACAAAAAAAGCAAATATCTGCGCTTAGCGCGATTTTAGCATATAATTTTGCGAATCGCAAAAAGAGTTCATAAAATAAAAGATTATTAATATATCAAGCAGAGTCAAGAAAACACATAGGAATCTCTCCTGTTTCAATATAGGAAAGCACCCCTTCTCGTGTAGGAATTTTTCCTACATTAAACACAGCATAGAGTGGTATCAATATGGCAATAAAAAAGAGAACCGGGCTTAAAACGGACACTATTCCTACAGAATAAAACATTTCATATACCGTCTTTTAGATGGTAATGGCCTTTAAATAATATCCCTGTCAACTTGGCAAGTGCATCATCATACATCATCCCTGCAATTTCATAAAATATCCAAATGGCCTGAATCTCCTTCCTCAAAATGGAGTTATAGTTGCATTGGCGCCTTATTTAAAAGCCTCTGGCAGGGCATTTATGGCGGACATTTATCTTGCAACATAAGATATAATATGGTAATTTTTCCCCTATAATAACGGAGGTATAAATTTAATTTGCTACCCGATAAAAAAGGACATTTTGGTCCCTATGGGGGGAAATATGTACCAGAAACGCTCATGGCTCCCCTTGAAGAACTTGAAAGAGCCTACAATATCTATAGAAAAGACCCCGAATTCAAGGCCTCTCTTGATAAACTGCTGACCGACTATGTCGGCAGAGCCACCCCTTTGTATTTTGCTGACAGCCTGACGAATAGTTTAGGTGGGGCCAGGATATATCTAAAAAGAGAAGATTTGTGTCATACAGGCGCCCACAAGATAAACAATGCGCTCTCTCAAGCTCTTCTTGCCAGGCAAATGGGCAAAAAAAGAGTTATTGCCGAAACTGGCGCTGGACAGCACGGTGTAGCTACAGCCACCGCTGCATCACTCCTTGGGCTTGACTGTGAAATTTATATGGGAACCGAAGATATGCGCCGTCAGGCATTAAATGTCTTCAGGATAAAACTGCTCGGCGCCAGGATAACCGGTGTGGACAACGGAAGTAAAACACTCAAAGATGCAATTAATGAGGCGATAAGAGATTGGGTGACTAACGTTAATGACACCTACTATGTCATGGGAACTGTATTCGGCCCTCATCCATACCCTATGATGGTGAGGAACTTTCAATCAGTAATCGGCAAAGAAGCAAGAAAACAAATCCTGAAAAAAGAGGGACGCCTTCCGGATCTGCTGATCGCATGCGTAGGCGGAGGCAGCAACGCCATGGGCCTTTTTCATCCCTTTCTTAAAGACGCTGATGTCAAGATGACAGGAGTTGAGGCAGGCGGTGAAGGGATTGAGTCTGGAAGACATGCGGCCAGATTTTCCGGAGGCTCTCTTGGCATACTTCAAGGCACCAAGAGCTATCTCCTTCAGGATGATGACGGACAGGTGCTGGAAACACATTCCATATCTGCCGGCCTGGATTACGCAAGCGTCGGGCCTGAACACTGTTATTACAGGGATGAGGAGAGGATAGACTACAGCTTCGCAACGAATGACGAAGCTCTGGAGGCATTCAAGATCTTAAGCCGTACTGAAGGTATAATCCCGGCGCTTGAGAGTTCACACGCCCTGGCTCATGCAATCAAGGTTGCACCCGATATGAAGAAGGATGAAATCATTATCGTTAATCTCTCCGGGCGGGGAGATAAGGATGTTAATCAGGTTGCCGATATGTTGGGAGTTAAATTGTGAGCAGGATATCAAAAAAATTCAAGGCCATTAAAAAGACAGATGGAAAGGCACTCATAAGCTACATAATGGCTGGAGATCCATCCATTGAAAAAACGGAAGAGCTCATTTACGCACTTGAAGAAGGGGGGGCCGACATAATCGAACTCGGAGTCCCCTTTTCGGATCCGCTTGCAGACGGCCCGGTTATTCAGAGGGCATCAGAACGCGCGCTTGCATCCGGAACCACTCTTATTAAAGTGTTAAACATGGTAAGCAAGGTCAGAGAGCGTTCGGATATACCTATTGTTCTGATGACCTACTACAACATAATATTTAATTACGACGAGCGCTCCTTCGTCAAGGATGCAATAAGGGCCGGTGTCGATGGAGTGATAATTCCCGATCTCCCTCCGGAAGAAGGAAAGTTGCTCACTCAACTTTCAAAATCAGCCGGACTTGATACAATATTCCTTCTTGCGCCTACCAGCAGTGAAAAGAGAATATCCTTGATATCAAAAAAATCTAAAGGTTTTATCTACTATGTTTCATTAACCGGGGTGACAGGCCTTAGAACTGAACTAAGTGCATCCGTCGCTCCGATGATAACGAAGATAAAGAATAAAACAGTTAAGCCTGTAGCTGTAGGCTTTGGTATATCAAATGCCCGGCAGGCAACCGAGGCTTCCACTTTTGCCGATGGTATAGTTATCGGAAGCGCCATAGTAAAGATTGTAGAAGACAATCTAAAAAATACAACTATGACAGCCAAAGTCAGAGATTTCGCAAGCGGTATCAAGGCTGCCATATCCTGTGAAAGTTTCAATCCGGAAAATGACTCTAAAATACTTGGAGATTATCTGGCCGAAACGCTCTCATAGTTGTTAAAGACAGGCTATGGACAAACTAACATATTAATAAACATAATGTTTTTATATATCTTGAAGGAGGTTTTAAAATGGGTTCAGACGAACTTCTCGTACAAAAATTCGGGAAAAAAGTAGCGGCCGGAACCGTGCTGTTTAAAGACGGTGAAGCCGGACAACAGATGTTTGTTATTCATAGCGGAAAGATTAGAATCACAAAGAAGATCGGAGACGTTGAAAAGACACTTGCTATTTTACCTGCCGGAGAATTTTTTGGGGAGATGGCAATATTAAACGACGAACCACGGACAGCAACCGCCGTAGTTGAGGAAGATTCTCAACTACTTGTTATCGACCCCAAGACATTTGAAGCGATGATAAGAGGCAATTCCGAGATATCGCTGAGGATGATAAAAAAACTGGCGCAGAGATTAAAGCAGGCTGATGAACAGATTGAAAGCCTGATGATAAAAGATAACAACACCAAGATTATCAGCATACTTGCAAAAATGGCTGAAAATGAAGGTGAAGAAACTGCCGGAGGTATAAAGATCAAGCTGACGGTTAAAGATCTCGCAATGAAAACCGGCCTTGCAGAACCTAAGGTTACTGAGATCCTCAACAAAGTAATAGCAGCGCGTATCTTAACGGTAGAAGAAAATGGCATGACCGTATCTGACTCCGGCAAACTTAGAAAGTTTCTGGACTTTCTTACATTAAAAGAGCAGTTCGGAGAAGCTTAACCTTTTCCCTTGAAAGAGATTTTCATGTACGTCATGAAGGAAATTTAAAATCGGTAAAAAAATATGGCATGGTTCAAAATAGGCAAGGCCCCAAAACTTAAGGTTGAGGAAAGAAAGGTTCAGATGCCGCCGGGTCTGTGGATTAAGTGCAATGGCTGCGGTGAAATAATCTACAAGAAAGAGATTATCAGGAATCTCGACGTCTGCCCCAAGTGTATATACCACTTCCGTATATCCGCAAAGAGACGGATAGAATTGATTATGGATGAAGGCTACTCTAATGTAATAGCAACGGAACTGCAGCCTGTCGACCCGTTAAAATTCAGAGATACAAAAAAGTATTCCGACAGGATCAAGGATGCTCAGTCAAAAACCTCCAGAAAGGACGCGCTTGAACTTGTAGAAGGAACGGTAGGCGGAGTTCCAGCCGTTGCAGCCGTTTTTGAATTCGGCTTTATGGGCGGAAGCATGGGTTCTGTTGTCGGTGAAAAGATCACAATGGCCGTTGAACTGGGCCTTAAAAAAAGAGCCGGTGTAATGGTATTTTCATCTTCCGGAGGGGCCAGGATGCAGGAAGGCATATTCTCGCTAATGCAGATGGCCAAGACAAGCGCCGCCCTTGCCAGACTGAAAGAGGCCGGCATTCCATACATTTCCATCCTTACCGACCCTACCTATGGAGGTGTCACGGCCAGTTTTGCCATGCTGGGCGATATCATAATAGCTGAGCCAAAATGCATGGTAGGCTTTGCAGGCCCCAGGGTAATCGAGCAAACCATCAGACAACCCCTGCCGGAAGGCTTCCAGCGGGCTGAATACCTCCTCGAACATGGCATGGTAGATAAAATCGTTAACAGAAAAGATATGAAGGAGACTCTTTCCAACATGCTGGCCATGCTTGGGCCACGCAGATAGCAAGCTACCGGAAACTAAAGGGTCAATTTCGTATTCCTTTAACAAGTTCTTCATCATCAGCCTCTCGCAGATACGCTCCCCAGTCTTTTATTTCAAAATCCAGAGGACCGTCACAGGAAAGCAAAGGTTCCTTAAGGCCCTCAATATCTCCTTTCGTACTCGACCATTGATAGTCTTTAGCTTCGGCCGCCATAGCGGCTCTAAAAGGTCGCCCCGGTTATTCCAAGTTATTCTAAGCGCCTCCGAAAACTCTCTTGACTTAAAGCAATACAGATACCATAATTAAACCATAACGGTTCCAAAAAGGAGATTATTATGCCTGTATTGACTATCAAAAATATGCCCGACAACCTTTACGAGCAGCTGAAAGAAGCGGCAAAGTTCCATCGCCGCAGCCTTAACGGCGAGATTATCCACTGCATCGAGCAGTCCATTGGCGTCCGCAAGGTCGACATCGCCGGAATCATGGAGACTGCCCGCAAGATCAGGAGCAAAACGGCCCGGCACATACTCACCGACGACGAATTGAACGCCGCCAAGAATGAAGGACGCCCGTGATCGTCGTTGATACGAACATCATCGCCTACCTCTATCTTTCGGGGGAGCACTCGCCTCTGTCGGAGGAACTGCTCTCCCGCGAGTCCGAATGGGCCGCCCCCCTCCTCTGGCGCAGCGAACTGAGAAACGTTCTGGCCCATTACCTCCTCAAAAAACTGCTCACCCTTGGCGAAGCCATGATTATCCTGCGATAGAGTCTAAATTGTATGTTGTCAACAAATTGTCCCAGAAGCCGGTCAGTTGTGAGGAGGGGGTGGGGGGTTGATAATCCAGCAGTTCCTTTATAACTGCTC
>JAVVFD010000052.1:0-15558 GCA_032250935.1 bacterium | reverse complement strand
GATGACGAGCTTTATAACCTGTCGATCAGGAAGGGGAGCCTTAACGATGAAGAGAGAAAGATAATTGAAGGCCATGCTTCATTGACTAACAAAATGCTAGAGCAGCTTCCCTTTCCAAAAAAACTTGCCAATGTTGCCTCCTATGCCAGTGGACATCACGAAAAACTGGATGGGACCGGATATCCGCTCGGACTTAAAGCCGATGAGCTGCCGCTTCAGGCAAAAATAATGGCCATTGCCGATGTCTTTGAGGCTTTGACCGCAGGTGATCGACCATATAAACAGCCCATGAAGCTGTCACAGGCTGTTAAAATTCTTGGCTTTATGAAGAATGATAAACATATTGATCCGGACATATTTGATCTTTTTATCAAGGAAGGGATCTTTCAGGAGTATGCAAATATCGCGTTGAGACCGGAACAGATAGATGAGCTTCAGTAGAGGGGTTAATTAACAGCGAGAGTTGTCAGGGCAACGAATATTGCAAAACAGACAGGTACGGGGATTTTATTGCTTAAGTTAGTTGTGAAATAGTCAAGAAGCGTAAATCCGATAAGCATTGTAGCGCTGATATATCCTTTAGTTATCAGTATCGATAAGGCCCCCAATATAATCAGCATTGGTCTGAATATTTCTGTAAAAAAGAAGGAATGTTTTTTAGCGGCTATATTTTCAGACATAATTCTGTATCCTTTCCCACTGAATTTTTATCAGTCTAATATAACATACCTTTGAATCTCTTACAAAGAAAAAGAATTAATAAAAAACTTGCCTTTAGTCATTGTTTGTAGTACTCTACAATCATAAGTGGGCTTGATGCCCACTTTTTTATTGTCCGGAGTTTGGCTATGTCTAATTCAAATATTGAGGGGAAAGCGACTGCATTAGCTGAACCTGTTGTTGACTCGCATGGTATGGAGCTTGTAGATGTAGAATTCAAACGAGAGCCGACTGGATGGGTTCTTCGAATATTTATAGATAAAGAGGGTGGAGTTGATTTAGATGATTGCAGCTTGATCAGCCGGGAACTTGGCACCGTTATCGAGGTTGAGGAAATCATTGAACAGCACTATACTCTTGAGGTTTCATCTCCAGGGCTTACAAGACGAATCAAGAAGCTTGATGATTTTGATAGATTCAAGGGCAAATATGTTAAATTGAAGTGCTATGAGGCTATAGAAGGCAGTAAAAATATGACCGGTAAGCTTCTCGGTGTAGATGGCGACAGTGTCATCCTTGAAAAGGATGCTAAAGAATTTAAGGTATTATACAAAAATATTGCAAAGGCAAATCTCGAGTTTGTACAGGAGGGGTAGATGCAATTTGACCTAAATAGGGTTATTGAACAGGTTGGAAAAGACAAGGGGATCGATAAGGATATCCTTGTGGAAGCGATTGAGGCTGCAATGCTGACCGCTTCAAGAAAGAAGTACGGAGTAAAAAAAGATATAGAGGCGCAGTTTAATCCGGAACTTGGAGAGGTTGAACTCTTCCAGTTCCAGACTGTTGTCGAAGTGGTTGAAGACCCCGATAACGAAATAAGCGTTAAGGACGCCCATGAACTTGATCCTGATGCGGAACTCGGCGACAGCATAGGCTCTAAATTACTTACAAGCGAGTTTGGCAGGATTGCGGCCCAAACGGCAAAGCAGGTGATTATTCAGAGGGTCAGGGATGCCGAACGGGATATGATCTATAATGAATATAAAGACCGCAAGGGTGAGCTTATAAGCGGCTATGTAAGACGTTTTGAGAGAGGAAACATTATTGTCGATCTGGGCAAGACAGAGGGGATTATGCCCTATAAAGAGCAGATTCCACGTGAGTCTTTCAGGCCCGGCGACAGAGTGAGGTGTTATGTTTCTGATGTAAGGAGTGAAACCAAAGGTCCTCAGGTTATACTTTCCAGGGTTCACCCCGAATTTCTTGTGAAGCTGTTTACCCTGGAAGTGCCGGAAATCTACGAGGGAATAGTTGAAATCAAGGGGGCTGCAAGAGAGCCTGGATCAAGGGCTAAGATAGCGGTTTTATCTAATGACTCTCAGGTTGATCCTGTGGGTGCCTGCGTCGGCATGAAGGGATCTAGAGTTCAGAGCGTTGTTCAGGAGCTAAAGGGCGAGAAGATAGACATAGTGCCCTTTGACGAAGAGATAGCTAAGTATGTTTGCAATGCTCTCGCTCCAGCTGAAATATCTCGAGTTGTTGTAGATGAGTCGGAGCGGTCTTGCGAAGTTATCGTTCCCGATGACCAGCTTTCTCTTGCCATAGGCAGGAAAGGTCAAAATGTAAGATTGGCAGCTCAGCTGCTAAGCTGGGGTATAGATATAACCTCCGAGTCTAAATCTGAAACGAGTTCTCTAGACGAAAAGCTGGAAGAAGAGCTTGCCGCTGCAAGGGCAAGAGAGGTTGAAGATAGAGATGATGCCGCTGATCTTGAGCCCTCGTCATCTGTTGATGAAAATGACGATATTGAGAGTCTTCCTGGTGTTGGCGGCAAGACGGCAACACTTCTAAAGGATGCCGGAATATCTACAATTTCCGGACTTTTATCTAGGTCTCTTGAAGAGCTGGTCGAGATCCCTGGTCTTGGGCCAAAGAAAGCAGAGACTCTTTTAGGGGCTGCCAGGGAGAGGACCGGCGCCTGATATTTTGAAGGGTAGGCAGCCCGAGCGCAGCTGTATAGCTTGCAGGAAAACAATCGCTAAAGCTCAGCTTTTGCGGTATGTTCTCTCCCCGGCTGGAGATGTGGTTTTAGACTATAATGCAAAGCTGCCTGGACGCGGATGCTATCTTTGTGCCGACAGCAGGTGCATTAACAAGGTGGCACGTGAGAACGGTTTTAGCAGGGCCTTTAAAAGGAGTGTGAAATCACCATCACCGGGAGAACTTATAAGCGCTATATCTGAAAAGGCAAGGGGGGTTGTCGTGTCGCTTCTCTCTCTCGCTCAAAGAAGCAAAAAGCTTTCTATGGGCGCGTTTTCAGTGGAAGCTGACATAAAGCGCGGTTCACTTTTGCTCTTATTGGCTTTATCGGATATATCATCGGCATCAGAAAAGAAATGGAAGAGCGCAAGTGCTGGTAAAGGATTGCGCTTTACGGTTTTGCCATATATAGAGCAACTACAGTCTGTCTTCGGGAATAAGAAGGTCGTAGGGATCAAAGATGAAGGCATTTCCAGAAGACTTGAAATAGAAATTGAAAGAGCTTTTATGTCTGACCCTGAATCATAAAGATTTAGGGTTTGCATCGGGTTGCATTGTCAAGAGGAGGTAGAAGGTTGAGCGAAGAAGTTAAAGATAATAGTGAAAAAGAGATTGTCGAAAAAAGGGTAAAACCGACAGTAATCAGGAGGAGAAAGAAGGTTGTCGAAACTCCTGCTGCCGTGGTAGAGCCTGAAGTTCAGCCTGAAGCTACCTCCGAAGTTAAAGAGCCGGAACCAGCCCCAAAAGAGCAGCCGAAGAAGGTAGAGCAAGAGCAAGAGACTGGGGTGCCGGTAGCTGCTGCAAGTGAAGAAGCACCTAAAGAGCCTTCAAAAGATAGCGCTGCTGTTGACAATCCGGTGACAGCGGGCAAAAAGAAAGCAACTAAGCCTCATATTACTAAGGCTGACGAGTCGGCACCATCAAAGCCGCCCATCAAAACAGAGAAGGGGCGTAAAAAAATAGATCTCGCTGAAGAAGAGGATCTGGCAGTTTTAAAGAAAAAAAGCTTTAATCAAATCAGAAAAAAAGAAGTTATTACCAGGAAGGATCCCTTTGCGTCTAGCGAGTCATCTTATGTTCCAAGAGGCAGAAAGAAAAAGGTTAAAAAAACAATCGGAAAGAAGACAGAAATTACGACTCCCAAGGCGATTAAAAGGATAATTAAGATTTCCGAGTTTATATCCGTTGGTGAGCTTGCAAAGAGGATGGGTATTAAAACCTCTGAAATAATCAAAAAATTAATTCAGCTAGGCACTATGGCGACAGTTAATCAGTCGCTTGATGTCGATACAGCGACTCTGCTTGCTTCCGATTTCGGCTATGAAGTTGAAAAGGTAGCGCTGGAGATGGAGGTTGCTCTTGAGGAGAAGGAAATTAAGGATGAAGACTTAAGGCCCCGCCCTCCCGTTGTAACCATTATGGGACATGTTGACCACGGCAAGACAACTCTTCTTGATACTATAAGAAGGACTGATGTAACTGAAGGCGAGTCAGGCGGGATTACCCAGCATATAGGCGCCTATGATGTAAAACTCGATAATGGCGACGTAGTTTTCCTCGATACTCCGGGACATGAAGCATTTACCTCGATGAGAGCGAGAGGCGCCAAGGTTACCGACATAGTAGTCCTTGTCGTTGCCGCTGATGACGGAGTAAAACCACAGACAGAAGAGGCCATACATCACGCAAAGGCTGCTGATGTGCCGATAATAGTGGCGATTAACAAGATGGATAAGCCTGAGGCCAACCCTGACAGGGTGAAGCAGGAGCTTTCCAAATTTGAGCTTGTGCCTGAAGATTGGGGCGGATCAACAATATTCGCCTCTGTTTCGGCAAAAGCAGGGACAGGCATTAAAGAACTTCTTGAGATGATACTGTTGCAGGCCGAGATGATGGAGCTGAAAGCTGCTCCTGGCGAACCTGCCAGAGGAACTATTATCGAAGCAAGGCTTGATAAGGGCAGGGGGCCGCTTGCTACAGTACTCGTGCAAAGCGGAACATTAAAGGTGGGCGACAATTTTGTTACGGGTATGCATTCAGGCAAGGTAAGAGGCCTATATGACGATAAGGGACATAAGGTGAAAACGGCAGGTCCATCCATACCCGTTGAAGTAGTCGGCCTTTCCGGAGTACCCGATGCCGGCGACGACTTTGTTGTTCTCACCGAAGAGCGTCAGGCAAGACAGGTCAGTCTTCATCGTCAGACAAAAAACAAGGAGGCTGAACTTGCAAAATCAAGTAAAATTACTCTTGACGCCCTCTTCGATCAGATTCAGCAGAGTGAGGCCCATGATCTTAATATCGTTTTAAAGGCGGATGTCCACGGTTCGATTGAGGCGATAGCCGAATCTCTCAATAAGCTGAGCACGGATAAAGTTAAACTTAAAGTTATCCACAGCGGCGTCGGTGGCATTACGGAAAGTGACGTGCTTCTTGCAGCTGCATCTAACGCCATAGTTATAGGTTTTCATGTAAGGCCGGCAATCAAGGCAAGCAAGCTGGCAGAAGCGGAAAATATAGATGTAAGGACATATTCAATCATTTACGATGTTGTCAATGATATAAGATCGGCTATGGAAGGTATGCTCAGCCCTGTGCTCAAAGAAGTATACCTGGGAAGAGCCGAGATTCGAGAGGTATATGCAGTTTCGAGGATTGGATCTGTAGCTGGCTGTTATGTCGTTGATGGAAAGATTGTCCGGAATACAGATATCAGAGTTTTGAGAGATAATGTCGTTATCTTCGAAGGAAAGCTCGCTTCGCTTAAGAGATTTAAGGATGATGTGAAAGAGGTCGCAACCGGTTATGAATGCGGCATGTCCGTCGAAAATTTCAATGACATTAAAGTGGGCGATGTAATTGAAGCCTATACGTATGAAGAAGAGGCGGCGGTACTTTAAAGCAGTTGTACCAAAGCACCTTATGCCTGGACGCACCCCTTGATTGTAGGAACCTTAAAGCTTACCTTCAGACTTTACTCTATTTCATCGCTCAAGGAAAAAAGAGGGGTAGTGAAGAAGATGGTAGAACGTACTAAAAACCGGTTCAATGCCTCTGTTGCCGAAACAGCTCTCAACGATTTTACCGATAAGGCTGAAATTGGAATCGCAGTTTCAGGTAACGATGCGGCATACGTTAATTCAAAGCTCGACAAGATAGTTACCTTTATTGATGATATGTGTCTTGCCGAGCTTGTCGATACCCGGATGGAGATAATAAACATTTGAGAGAATTTAAGCGGTCTGCCCGTGTTGGAGACCTTCTGTGCCGTGAGATATCAAGCATAATTTTGAGAGATATTACTGATCCCAGAGTTGAGATGGTCACCATTACCGGAGCAAAGGTATCGGATGATCTGCGTCATGCCGCTATCTTCTTTAGCGTCATCGGAGATGAAAACAGATGGAAGGAAGCCTCGAAGGGGCTTACCAGCTCCAGGGGATATATAAAGAGAGAGCTTGGAAAAAGGCTTGAAATAAAATACATACCCGATCTGAAGTTTATTCAGGACAAAACTATGGAGACAGGCTCCAGGATCGATAAAATGATCTCCGATGCGCTTAGTGATCATGACTAGGAAACTGGATCAAGTAGTAGATTTTATTCAGAAAAACAAGCGTTTTCTTGTGGCGTCCCATCTCAACCCGGACGGAGACGCCATCGGTTCAACGCTTGCCCTCGCTATGGCCCTTATGAAAATGGGGAAGAATGTCGTAGCATATAACGGAAACTGCGTTCCCTATCAGTATAAACACCTCCCCGGCGCAGACTTGATTGTTAACACTATTGTCAGTGAAAGTCGCTTTGATGCGGTATTTGTTCTTGATTGTTCCGAGCCTCAGCGGGTAGGTCCCGACTTTAAGCGGTCCCTTTCAACGAAAGAGTGGATAAATATTGATCATCACCTGAGTAACGAAACATTTACCGACCTTTCCTACATCGATACAACTGCATGTTCTACCGGATATCTCGTATACAATCTCATCAAGCGACTTCCCCTTGAGATAGAACGGGATATTGCTGAAAATATCTACACTACAATAGTCACCGACACCGGTTCATTCAGGTATTCTAACTCTAATATTGAAGCCTTTGCTGCTGCCAGTGAGCTTGTTGCATTGGGCGTTTCTCCCTGGGACGTTGCGAATAAGATATACGAAAGTCAGCCTATTGAGAGAGTAAAACTTCTTAGTTTTGTACTCGAAACCCTGGAGCATTCAACGACGGGAGCTGTTGCTTCCATCGTTGTTACTAAGGATATGATGGACAGGGCCGGCATCGGCCATGAAGCTACTGACGGTTTTGTTAACTATCCCCGTTCTATAGAAGGGGTTGAAGTAGCTTTTCTTGTCAGGGAAATCGGTGAAAAGAGATATAAGATAAGTTATCGTTCGAAGGGGAAGGTTAATGTGGCTGCTGTTGCCGAAGAATTTGGCGGTGGAGGGCATAGAAATGCGGCCGGTTGCGTTATGGAGGGTGAGCTTTCAGATGTTAGAAATAGGGCCTCTGAAGCGCTTGAAAGCCAGATAGATGCCTCCTGAAGGCGATGACGCTAAACTTTCAGGTGTTTTAGTTGTAGATAAGCCTGAAGGCGTAACTTCACATGACGTTGTTTCCAGGGCCAGAAAGTCACTCGGCCTTAAAAAAATAGGCCATGCAGGCACATTAGATCCTTTCGCTACAGGTGCTCTTGTGCTTCTTGTAGGTGAGGGCACAAAGCTTTCCGATTATTTAATGGAGGGGCGCAAGACCTACCTGGCATCTGTAAAGCTCGGAGAAAAAACCGATACTGGAGACTTAAGCGGAGAGATAATAGAAACAGCCCCTTTTGATAATATCTCTTTAGACGATATCAAATCGGTGCTGCCCCGGTTTGAAGGCGAGATCAACCAGCTTCCTCCCATGTATTCGGCGTTAAAGAAGAACGGTGTGCCCCTTTATAAATATGCAAGGAGGGGAGAGGAAGTTGAGAGGGCTGAAAGAAAGGTATTTATTCATTCAATCAGGCTGCTCGATTTCAAGCTCCCTCATATTGAAATTGAGGTAAGCTGCTCAAAGGGGACCTATATAAGAACATTGGCCGAGGATATATCGGCAGCACTTGGCACGCGGGGCCATCTTGTCCAGTTAAGAAGGGTTGGGTCGGGCTCATTGAGTATAAAAGAGGCTGTGTCTTTCGATGATCTTGCGCTGCGAGATAATGCTGTCCGGGCCATGAGATCCCTTGCAGATTCGATATCATCTATGCCAAAGATCATAGTTTCAAATGAGGGGGCCGAAAAAATAAGAAACGGCGCCAGGCTTATAGCCGGCTGGATTGAAAGCTATGACCTTGTTGAGGTTAAAGATGAGATTGCGGGCGATAATATAGTGAGGGTGTTAAGGGAAGATGGAAGCCTCCTTTCTATAAGTGAGCTTATAACGGATGAGCGGGAATATTCTAAATGTTCCCCTCTATTTGAAGTGGCAAAAAGTATAAGAGTTTTTAATTAGCCTCCCTTTAAGAAAATTATAGGGCGGGGTTATTGAAATATCTTTACAAAAGCAGCCTAGGCATGCTAAAAATATGTTTTGAAAATGAATTAGGAGGAGTAGTAACTTGACAATTACCAATGAAGAGAAAAAAGGCATAATCGATTCGTATAAGGTCCACGAATCTGATACGGGGTCAACGGAGGTTCAGGTGGCGATATTGACCGAGAGGATCAAGTATCTTACTGATCACTTTAAGGTCCATGCAAAAGACCATCACTCAAGAAGGGGTCTTCTCAAGCTTGTAGGCAGGAGAAGGCGTTTGCTTAACTATCTCAAGAAAAAAGATGTGAGCAAATACAGGGAAATCCTTGAGAGACTCGGCATTAGAAGGTAGACAATTTGTCATCCAGCTGTCATGAGGCATCTGGACCTGGTGAAGGGTGTTCCTTTGCCTGATTGGCAGCTAATAAAACAATTGGAGGAAAAATAAGTTATGGCAACCAGACTAGAGATAGATTTCTGGGGCAGAAAGCTTTCCGTTGAGACAGGCCAACTTGCAAAACAGGCCAACGGATCTGCCCTTGTAACATGCGGCGACACGGTAGTACTTGTAACGGCAGTATCGGCTAAAGAGCCGAAAGAGGGGATTGATTTCTTCCCTCTTACAGTGAATTATCAGGAAAAAACTTATGCCGTAGGTAAAATTCCGGGCGGTTTTTTCAAGAGAGAGGCCAGACCTTCCGATAAGGAAACACTTACATCAAGGCTCATTGACAGGCCTCTCAGGCCTCTCTTTGCAGATGGTTTCTGCAATGAGACCCAGATAATAGCCACCGTTATCTCCGTGGAGCCGGACGTTGATCCCGACATGATTGCAATGCTCGGCGCATCGGCGGCCCTTGAGGTTTCAAACATCCCCTTTCTCGGACCTATTGCCAGCGTAAGGGTTGGAAGGGTTGACGGGAAATTCGTAGTTAATCCAAACAGGGAACAGCTCGAATTAAGCGATATAGACCTCATTGTTGCAGGCAGCAGGGAGGCGGTAATGATGGTTGAAGGCGGCGGAAAGGTAGTTGCCGACGACGACATGCTTGAGGCTGTCTTCTTCGGACACGACTCGATTATCCCCCTTCTGGATCTGCAGGAAGAGCTGAAGGCTGCATGCGGCGTGCCCAAGATGGAGGTTACGCCTCCTGCCGTTAACGAGAAGCTTGATTCAAAAGTAGGCGCTTTTGCCGAAGAGAAATTGACTGAAGCGTTGAAGATACCTTCCAAGGCCGAAAGATATGACAGACTGGATCATATCAAGGGCTTGACCCTTGAGGAATTCGGCGATAAGGAGAATGGCGATCTTAACAAGGAAATTGCCGGTGTTGTAGGCAAGATCAAGAAGAAGACCATGAGAAATGCAATCCTTAACGACAAGATAAGGATTGATGGAAGAAAGACTACCGACGTAAGGGCTATCTCCTGCGATATCGGACCCCTTCCAAGGACGCACGGTTCTGCCGTCTTTACGCGCGGCGAGACGCAGGCGCTCGTTACGACAACGCTTGGAACGACATCGGACCGGCAGATCATCGATGCGCTCCTGGGCGAGTATAAGAAAAGCTTTATGCTTCATTACAATTTTCCTCCCTTTTGCGTGGGAGAGGCGTCTTTCCTGAGGGGACCCGGCAGAAGAGAGATAGGGCATGGCGCGCTTGCAGAAAGAGCGCTTGTCAATGTGCTTCCTGCTGAAGAGAAATTCCCCTATACAATAAGACTGGTATCTGAAATCCTGGAGTCAAACGGCTCTTCATCAATGGCCTCGGTCTGCGGCGGAGCTCTTGCCCTAATGGATGCAGGCGTACCTATTTCGGCGCCCGTTGCAGGTATCGCAATGGGACTTATCAAGGAAGGTGACGATGTTGCCATCCTCTCCGATATCCTCGGTGATGAAGATCATCTCGGCGATATGGACTTTAAGGTCGCCGGTACCAAAGAAGGAGTTACAGCCTTCCAGATGGATATCAAGATAACGGGCGTTACGAGAGACATCATGAAGAAGGCTATCGAGCAGGCAAAAGCCGGTAGACTCTACATACTCGGTGAGATGGAAAAGGCGATTAAGGCGCCAAGGACGGAGCTTTCGGCCTATGCCCCGAAGATCACCACTATCTATATCAATAAGGATAAGATCCGTGACCTTATTGGACCGGGCGGAAAGAATATCAAGGATATCGTCGAGAAGACGGGCGTACAGATCAATGTTACCGATGACGGTAAGGTCGACATCGCATCTTCCGATGAAGCCTCTGCAAAGAAGGCTCTGGCCATGGTGGAAGGTCTTACAAAAGATGCTGAAATCGGCAAGCTATATATGGGCACCGTTAGAAAGATTATGGACTTCGGTGCCTTTGTTGAAGTGCTGCCTGGTACGGACGGTCTGGTACACATCTCCGAACTGGCTGAAGAGAGGGTCAGGAATGTATCGGACATTCTTAAGGAAGGAGATCAGGTGCTTGTAAAAGTACTTGATATCGACAGGCAGGGCAAGATCAAGCTCTCAAGAAAAGAGGCGCTGGGACAATCACTGTAAGTTGAAAGCCAGTTGATTTTAAAAGATTAGAGGTCTGCCTTCCAGAGGGCAGGCCTTTTTTTATATAAGGCTACCTCTGACAATTAGAGTTTCGTCATTCCAGCCCCGTATCAAGTACGGGATAAACTCCAGCGGGAATCCAGTCATATCAAAGTTCTAAATGCCCCCCCATAGTACGGGATAAACTTTCAAGCCGGGCATGACATATTTTTAGAGATACCTTAAATTCTCATGATCAGGTTTAAATTATGAATATATTAGTAACAGGCGGCGCGGGGTATATCGGAAGTCATGCATGTCTGAGGCTTAAGGAAAAGGGCCATAGGGTGCTTGTCTATGACAATCTCATCTACGGCCATGCAAAGTCCGCCTTGGGCTGGGAAGTGATTGAGGGAGACCTTGCCGACAGGGAAAAGCTAAGACAGATATTTGCAGCAAATGATTTTGATGCGGTCATGCATTTTGCCGCCTACGCCTATGTGGGCGAGTCTGTTGAAGACCCGAAGAAATATTTCGGCAACAACCTGGTAAACGCCATAAACCTCCTTAATGTAATGCTTGAGCATAACGTGAAAAAGTTAATATTTTCGTCGACTTGCGCAACGTATGGTGAACCTTTATCTGAACTTATTGACGAGAGCCACAGGCAGGCGCCTATAAATCCATACGGCGAAAGCAAGCTCTTTTTTGAGAAGGTCATTAACCGTTATAGCGAGGCGTACGGTCTGAAGGCGATATCGCTCAGATATTTCAACGCCGCAGGGGCGGACCCCGAAGGGAGGATAGGGGAGAGCCACGACCCCGAAACCCACCTCATACCGCTTGTCCTTAAAGCGGCAAAGGGAGAGCGGGAGAGCGTATCCATATTCGGCGACGACTACGACACTCCCGACGGCACCTGCATTAGGGATTACATACACGTTTTCGACCTTGCAGAGGCCCATCTCCTTGCCCTTGACAAACTCGATCAGATCAAGGGGAGCCGTTTTTACAACCTCGGCAACGGCACCGGCTTTTCAGTTAAAGAGGTCATAAGCTGCGCCGAGAAGGTAACAGGCGTCAGGGTAAAGGTCAATATCGCAGGGCGTCGCGAGGGAGATCCTGCACGCCTTGTTGCAGGCGCAAGGCTAGCCCGGCAGGAGCTTGGCTGGTGGCCAGAATATGGATCGCTTGAAAAGATTATCGAGTCGGCCTGGAACTGGGAGGTTAAGAAGCGCTTCTGATTACGGATAAGGCCCTGCATGTTTCCCCATGACCACACCGGATTGGAAATAAAAAAAACTGCCTCCCTTTGACAGGGAAGACAACAGACCCGCTATACCTTCACTGCCGCCTGGCATTATACCTCTTCGCATAAAGCTCCTTTACAAGGGCATATAAATATATTAGCTTTATTAGCAGCCCCATAAATTAAAAAGGATGGATCCATATGTTTGTTTCCGACGTAATGACAAAAAAAGTTGTGACCCTCATGCCGGAAGAGAACCTGGCCCAGATTGTCAATAAGATGATAAAATTCAACTTCCATACCTTGCCCGTCGTAGACAGGGAAAGCCGACTCCTTGGGATAGTCGATTTCAAGGATATCATGAAGATATTCGTGCCCCATAATCCGGCCCTGGAAAAGCTTCTTAAATCGACACATCTCTATGGTATGGAGGAAGAAGACATACTTGAAACGGAGCTCCCCCTGGACATAGGCGAAACGATGAGGGTCGCTGACATCATGAATACCCACTTCGTATCCACATCGGAGGGAGAGACGATTGCCGATGCAAGGCGCCTCATGAGGCGCCACCGCATAGAGAGGATGCCTGTAGAAAGGGATGGGAAACTGACCGGCTTCGTCACCCTCCTCGACGTCATAGTGGCCCTCTTCAGGGAAAGGAAGATAATAGAGTGAACACTATAGCCAGTATCGGGACGGTTCTCATAGGCGGGCTGGTGGCAGAAAAGTTCGTCAACAGATTCAATATCCCCGCCATATCTTCATACATCCTGCTCGGCATATTGATAGGCCCCCATATCTTCGACCTCTTGAGCCCGTCCCTGATAGGCTCAACGGAGCTGCTGTCGAATATAGTACTCAGTTTTATCGCCTTTCATATAGGCAGGAACTTCTCCATTACCAACTTCAGGGAGATAGGGACGCCTGTACTGTTCATATCTGCGGGCGAATCACTTCTTGCCTCCATCTTTGTAGTAGGAGGAGTCTATTTTTTTGCCGGGCAGCCGTTCTATATCTCCATCCTCTACGGCGCCCTTGCAGCTGCAACGGCGCCTGCCGCCACGATGATGATTGTCAGGCAGTATAAAGCGAGCGGGAAATTTACAGATACCATGCTCGGTATAGTGGCAATTGACGACGCCTGGGGAATTATCCTTTTTTCACTTTGCCTCTCCTTTGCCCATGCCATGGATCCGGGCTCGGTTTCGGAGTTGAATGTTTACCTTATATTCATAAAATCTTCCGGGGAGGTCTTTTTCAGTATCCTCCTTGGCGTCTTGCTCGCCTTTATTATCCGCAGGAGTCCGGGCTATATCAAGCTGAAAGGGGACATACTCACCTTCGTCCTCGGGGCGGTGCTGGTAAACACAGGCATCGCCATATGGCTCGGCCTCTCTCCGCTCCTTTCGAATATAACCCTTGGCGCGGCCCTCGTGAACATAGACAAGGAGGCCTTCAGGTATTTTGACTCCATCAAGTCTATCGACTGGCCCCTTTATATAATCTTCTACGTCCTGGCCGGCGCCAGCATGGACGTTTCCCTCGTTCTCTCCATAGGCTTAATAGGGCTTGTATATATATTTTTCAGGGTTATCGGGAAGGTTGCCGGGGCTTACATAGGCAGCACCGCGGCTATGGCGCCGGTTGAGATGAAAAAGTATATGGGGCTTGCCCTATTGCCCCAGGCCGGGGTGGCGCTGGGGCTTGCCATTATAGCAAGAAACAGCTTCCCCCAGATAGGCCAGACCATATTTACCACCATAGCCGCAACTACCATCATCTACGAGGTCTTCGGACCGATTGCAACCCGCTATGCCCTTATAAAAGCGGGGCAGATCGGCCGGCAGCTTTAAAGAGGCAACAGGATTGAATGTGGAAAATTTAATGGCTTATGCACTTATCACTTGAATTCATCTCCTGCAAGAGGATTAAAATGAAGGGGAGAACACTCCTTACCTTGATATTTCTCTTCTCAGGTGCTGTCCCTTCGGCGGCCCCGGCTGCAACTGCAGATAAGCCCGGGGAAATTGCACCTGCCGCAATTAAAGAAACTTACATTACGGAACCTGTCTTTGGCGGCCGACTATACATGGTAGAGGCGGGGAGAAATAACGCTCAGACCATCCTTCTCGTTCACGGCATCGGTGATGAAGGGACGCGCAACTGGGAGAAGCTCATCCCGGCCCTTGCGCCTCATTACCACGTCATCGCCTTCGATCTACCGGGCTTCGGCCTGTCGGAAAAGGGCAATCACCTCTATTCTCCACAGAATTACGCTTCCTTAGTTAAATGGCTTGCAGATAATTATGCCCATGGCCCCGTCATCCTCCTGGGCCATTCCCTGGGCGGCGCCGTTGCGCTCCGCTTTGCCGCCGATTACCCCGAGAGCGTCTCCCGCCTCGTCCTCGTCTCTGTAGCGGGCATACTGCACAGGTCGGCCATGACAAGGTATATGTCCAGCTTCAGACCAAAAAGAGGGTGGCAGGAGCTCTTTTCCGGCTCCTTTAAGGTCTTGAATGATGCTGTTGACAACGCCTTTGACCGTCTCGAAGCGGACGGCCTTCCAGTCGATCTGAGTAGGCTGCTAAGTAATGCTTTTCTCAGAAAGGTGCTCTTTCAATCAAGCCCCAGGACCATTGCCGCCCTGGCCCTTCTCCAGGAGGATTTCGGCCCCGCCCTCGATTCGGTAAAAACGCCGACAAATATTATCTGGGGCGAAGATGACCGGGTAGCGCCGCTTAGAACGGCGAGGATTCTGGCCGCAAAAATTCCTGGGTCACAGATCGATATTATCGGCGGGGCAGGGCATGTGCTTGTAGTGCATAAAAGCTCGCTTTTCAACAGGGTATTGCTTGAGGCATTATCCCATCTGCCCGTGAACAGTGAATACCCCAAGCTTCTGCCTCCACCTGGAGGGAAAAGAAACGGATTCTGTGACGGCGGCAGCGGCACCCTCTTTTCCGGCCCCTACAAGAGGATCGAAATCAAGGGGTGCGCTAAGGTCAGGCTTGATGGAGTCTCTGCAAGTGAGCTCTACATATCAGGCTCTGAGCTGAGTATTGAAAACAGCCTTGTCAAAAGCAGCGGCACAGCCATCACCGTTAAGGATTCAAAAGTTGAGGCAACGAACGTGACTATCGAGGGTGATACGGCCATAGAGAGCTTAAACAGTTCCCTCGATATTGCCGGGACGACAATCATCGCCGGGAAATACGCCCTGAAAACAACAAACGTCTCCTCCGTCCTCTTTTCTGTAAGCCATATCTCAAGCCTTCTCTCAAGTGGATACATTCACGGACGGTATGTTGTAACGCCTGACAGCCCGCTATAGGGTTTCTCCTTACTTATTCAACCGGGCTTGATTGAATGAGCATAATTGGTTATTATAATTTTTTTCGAACCTTTATTTCATCAGGGCAATAATTATGCAGATTCAAGTTCCAAGTGCACCACCTGAAGCGCTATAGAAAACTTCTTGGGGTGTCCGGTAGTTTAGGCACTTTCTTGGCCTATTATTAATCTTTCTGACAGCAATTTCAAGTTCTTTTGAAGTAACTTTTTTAAAATCTGT
>JAVVFD010000051.1:0-15851 GCA_032250935.1 bacterium | reverse complement strand
AGCGGGATTCCCCTTACCGGGTCTATAGAGGACTTTCACCTCCAAGAGATTGCGCCCTGCCGGGCGCACATAAAAAAAGGCGCACCCCTTAAAGAGATGCGCCTTTAAATTAATCTTAAGTAAGCGCTTAAGCGGTAGCCGCCTTAGCGCCGCTTATAGCATCGATGATGCCGTTAAGCGTTCCGCTTGGCCTCAGTGCGGCAAATGCCTTGGCATCGTCAGGATGATAGTATCCGCCGATATCCTGTGGCTTGCCCTGTGCTCCGATAAGCTCTTCGTTGATCTTGTCTTCGCTGCCTGCAAGCGCCTTTGCAACCGGTGCAAACCTGGCAGCAAGATCAGCGTCGGCAGTCTGATTTGCAAGAGCCTCCGCCCAGTACATTGCGAGATAGAAGTGGCTTCCGCGGTTGTCGATCTGGCCGATCTTACGCGCAGGTGACTTGTTCTCGCTGAGGAACTTCTCGTTCGCCTCGTCGAGAGCTGCGGCAAGTACGTTTGCCTTTTTGTTGTTGTAGACACTGCCAAGATGCCTGAGAGATTCAGCAAGAGCAAGGAACTCGCCAAGTGAATCCCACCTGAGATAACCTTCCTTGAGAAACTGCTGAACATGCTTCGGTGCAGAACCGCCTGCGCCTGTCTCGAAGAGACCGCCGCCGTTCATAAGGGGAACGATGGAGAGCATCTTGGCGCTTGTGTTTAGTTCGAGGATAGGGTATAGATCAGTGGTGTAGTCACGAAGCACGTTTCCTGTAACAGAGATCGTATTCTCGCCGGCCCTCATCCTTTCTACGGATAGCTTGGCTGCCTCGTAGACGTTCATGATACGGATATCGAGACCGCTTGTGTCATGATCCTTGAGATAGGTATTTACCTTCTCAATGATCTGCGCGTCGTGCGCCCTCTTTTCATCAAGCCAGAATATTGCAGGCCAGCCTGTTGCCTTTGCTCGCGACACGGCGAGCTTGACCCAGTCCCTGATAGGAGCGTCCTTTACCGTACAGGAACGCCAGATATCACCTTCCTCCACCTTGCTTTCGTGGATAGTGTTTCCAGCTGCACCAATTATACGGATTATACCGTTACCGGGGGCCTCGAAAGTGGTAGGGTGAGAACCGTATTCTTCCGCCTTTTGAGCCATGAGACCGACGTTAGGCACTGTCCCCATCTTTGTAACGTCAAGCGCTCCATTCGCGATGCAATCATCAATAGTTGCCTGGTAGAGGCCTGCATAGCTGTGGTCAGGGATGGTGCACTTACAATCGTGAGGTTTTCCGTCAGGCCCCCACATGATGCCGCCGTCACGTATGACCGGAGGCATGGAGGCATCGATAATGATGTCGCTCGGCACATGGAGGTTTGTTATTCCCTTGTCGGAGTCAACCATGGCAAGCTCGGGACGATTCTTGTAAACAGCCTGTATGTCAGCCTCTATCTCTGCCTTCTTGTCGGCAGGGAGTTTTTCGATCTTTGCATAGAGATCGCCCAGACCGTTGTTGAAATTGACGCCCAGCTCCTTGATGGTGTCGGCATGCTTTTCTATTGCATCCTTGTAGAATACCTTTACGCAGTGACCGAAGATGACAGGGTCGGAGACCTTCATCATGGTCGCCTTCATATGGAGCGAAAAGAGCACTCCCTTATTCTTGGCATCTTCTATCTGCTCGGCAAGGAATTTCGTCAGCGCATTTTTGCTCATGAAGGTGGCGTCAATAACTTCGCCTGACTGGAGGGGAAGGCCATCTTTAAGCGTAGTTGCATTGCCGCTTCCGTCGACGAACTCGATCCTGGCGGTAGTCGCATCTTTTATGGTGACAGACTTCTCGTTTGAGGCGAAATCTCCGCTGCTCATGGTTGATACGTGGGTCTTGGAATCAGACTTCCACTCACCCATCCTGTGGGGGTTATTCTTGGCAAAGTTCTTAACTGCATCTGCACAACGACGGTCTGAGTTACCTTCACGAAGCACGGGGTTAACGGCGCTTCCGAGACACTTGGAATATCTTTCCTTAATCTCCTTTTCGGCGTCGTTTTGCGGATCTTCGGGATAATCCGGCACGTTGTAGCCGTGGTCCTGGAGCTCCTTGATGGCGGCTTTAAGCTGAGGGATGGAGGCGCTCACATTAGGCAGTTTGATGATATTGGCCTCAGGTGTCTTTGCAATCTCACCCAGCTTGGCAAGCTCGTCATCTATCTTCTGATCTGCCGTCAGGTTATCGGGGAAGTTTGCAAGTATCCTTCCCGCAAGGGAGATATCCCTGGCTTCAACTTCTACGCCGGCAGCTCCTGTAAATGCCTGAACGATTGGGAGGAGTGAGTAGGTCGCCAGTGCCGGCGCCTCGTCAATCTTTGTCCATAAAATCTTTTCTTTAGCCATTTTTTACCTCTCCATTTGTTATTTGATTTTATTTATGCAGACATATTTGCCTTGGCATATGCCAGGGAACCGCCCGCTTTAATAATATCAACCGCCCTTGGATCAAGCGCATGGGTAAGCTGGTAGCTCTCGCCCTTTGTCTTGTTCCTGATGGTCATCGTCTGCCTGATGCTCTTCGTGTTCATCTCGAGCTGGTCACCCTGATCAATCTTGTCGTAATCCCCCTCGTTTACAAATGTAAGGGGGATAATGCCGAAGTTAGTCAGGTTTGCAAGATGGATACGGGCAAAAGACTTGGTAATAACCGCCTTTACTCCCAGGTACATCGGTGCAAGGGCCGCATGCTCCCTTGACGAACCCTGTCCGTAGTTGGCTCCGCCAACCACGAATCCGCCGCCCTTCGCCTTTGCCCTTGCGGGGAATTCGGGATCAACCACCTCAAAGACATGCTCAGCGATCTTCGGTACGTTTGACCTGAGCGGCAGGATCTTCGCTCCGGCAGGCATTATATGGTCGGTAGTGATGTTGTCTTCCACCTTGAGGATAACCTCTCCCTCAAGCGTATCCGGAAGAGCATCTTTTGTAGGATATGGCGCGATGTTGGGCCCTCTGAGGATCTCCACATCCTTGCCGTTTTCTGCGGGAGGAAGGATCATGTTGTCGTCAACGAGGAACTTCTTCGGCAGTTTGACATCGGGGTAATCGCCAAGTGTCCTTGGATCTGTAATCTCACCTGTAATGGCGGCAGCGACAGCTACCTCCGGTGACACGAGGTGCACCTGGGCGCTCTTTGTTCCCGACCTTCCGAGGAAGTTCCTGTTGAAGGTCCTAAGCGATACGGCGTCAGTGGAAGGGGACTGCCCCATACCGATGCATGGGCCGCAGGTAGATTCAAGTATCCTTGCGCCTGAAGCAACCAGGTCGGCCAGCGCGCCGTTAAGGGCGAGCATGTTCATTACCTGCTTTGAGCCGGGCGCGATACCAAGGCTTACGCCGGGGTGAACGGTCTTGCCCTTGAGCGCTCCAGCTACAGTCATGAGATCCCTGTATGAAGAGTTTGTGCAGGAACCGATAGCAACCTGCTGTACCTTTGTGCCGGCAAGCTCGGAAAGCTTGACAACATTGTCAGGCATATGGGGCTTGGCGACCATAGGCTCAAGCGTGTTGAGGTCGATCTCTATCGTCTTGTCATACTCGGCCGATGAATCGGCCTTCAGTTTTGACCAGTCGCCCAATCTCCCCTGCGCCTTCATGAACTGCCTGGTCACTTTGTCGCTCGGGAATATGGAGGTAGTAGCGCCGAGTTCTGCGCCCATGTTTGTGATAGTTGCCCTTTCAGGAACGGTGAGGGTCTCAACGCCTTCACCGGTATATTCATAAACCTTGTTTACGCCGCCCTTGACCGTCTCTCTCCTGAGGAGTTCAAGGATGATGTCCTTTGCAGAGACCCAGGGCTGAAGCTTGCCTGTAAGCCTTACCTCAACCACTTCCGGCATAACGATACGGAAAGGCTGCCCCGCCATAGCGAGTGCAACATCAAGTCCGCCCGCTCCCATCGCCATCATTCCAATACCACCGCCTGTAGGGGTATGCGAGTCGGAGCCGAGAAGGGTCTTTCCCGGAGCGCCGAACCTTTCGAGGTGTACCTGGTGGCAGATACCGTTGCCGGGACGTGAAAAATAGATACCATGCTTTGATGCAACAGACTGAAGATACCTGTGGTCATCGGCATTCTCGAAGCCTGTCTGCAGGGTGTTGTGGTCAACATAGCTGACAGAAAGTTCGGTCTGTACCTTTGGAACGCCCATCGCCTCGAACTGGAGATAAGCCATCGTACCGGTCGCGTCCTGCGTAAGTGTCTGGTCTATCTTCAGGGCTACAGTTTTACCCTTTTTCATCCTTCCTTCAACCAGATGCTTTTTGATGATCTTTTGCGTGACGTTACGTCCCATCTTTACCACTCCTCGATTTTTTAATACGGGTAAAAGAGATACTTTTTACGCAACATTTAAGACAAAGTCAAGAGTTTTCGGTATAAAAAACGGTAAATATTCAGTTTTCAGGTAAGCATCCATCCTCAAAATTTCCTGTAAATCAGTATCCCCTAACAGCTTTTACAATCTGCGCCGCAATAAATAAAGCGGCTGAGGCCAGAACCACCGTTGCACCTGTTGAACTGTCCCAGTAGTAGGAAGATATGAGGCCGCCAAGAGAGCTTATAATCGCCGTCAGTGTCGATATCCAGAAGAGCGATCCCACGCTCTTTGACAGCGTCCTCCCTATGGTTGCCGGTATGATTATCATTGCCGTGACAAGCAGGATGCCCACTACCCTGATGCTGAGGCATACAACAAGGGCAAGTAGCATGGAGAATGCATATTCGTAAAGAGCTGTGTTGATCCCCTTGGTCCTTGAGACCTCCTCACTTACGGCTATCAATATGAGCCGGTTATAGAGAAAGACGGAAAAAAGGAAAACCACTGCGGCGAGTAAAAACATAAGCGCCAGCTCTCCTTCGGTCACGGCAAGCAGATCGCCGTATATAAAGCTGTGCAGGTCCCTGGTCAGGCCGCGCTTTGCGCTTATGATAACTATGCCCAGGGCTACAGATGTGGAGAAGGCAACGCCTATTATGGCATCGACTGAGAGATCCGATTTTTTTCTCATCTTTACGATAAGGCCGCCAACTAAAAGGCCGAAGAGAACCAGGGTGTAAACGGGGTCGATACCGGCAACTATGCCTATAGCAACTCCGGTAAATGCGGAGTGGCTTATTGCATCAGAGAAAAAGGACATCCTGAAGTTAACAACATGTATTCCAACGGCGGCGGCGGCAGGGGCCATGAATATAATGGCGATAAATGCCCGCTTCATAAAATCGTGTGCAATCCACTCAAAAGGAAGAAGGGCTCCCATCAGGCCGTATACCATTTCAAAAAGCGCTTCCACTATTTCTCATCTCCATAGTGATGAGAGCATTTGCCATGTTCATATATGCCTACATGCAATCCATAGACCCTGGATATGGTCTCTTTAGTAAGCACCTCGACCGTCTTACCCTGGCACTGAACCGTCTTGTTTATGCATATGACATGATCGGCATGGCTCGTCACGACGGACAGATCATGACTTACAAGGACAAGAGTAAAACGTTTTTCCCTATGGAGCTCATCTATAAGGTCGCAAAAAAGCTCTCCTCCCGCCATATCGACGCCCGACACCGGCTCATCCAGCAGGAGAATATCGGGCTCATCCATAATGGCAAGGGCAAGAAGCACCCTTTGCAGCTCGCCCCCCGACAGTTTCCCCAGCGGTCTTTCTGCAAGATGTGCGGCGGCAACCCTGTCGAGGTTGCTTAGCGAACGCTCTTTAATATCACTTTTTTTGCCGAGCCAGAGAGGCATCTTCTGCTGCGACAGGCAGAGGTAATCCAGAACGGTGACAGGCATGCCGCGATCGAAATCTATCCTTTGAGGCACAAAGCCTATCCGGGGCGCGCCCCCTCCATGTTCGCCGGTCATGCAGAAATCTATCTTCCCTTCATAGGGTATAAGCCCCATCATGGCAGACAGAAGGGTGGTCTTACCCGCGCCGTTAGGCCCTATTATGGCGGTAGTCTCCCCGCAGCGGATATAGGCGTTCACATCCTCAAGAAGAATGATGTCTCCAACGCTTACATTAAGACCGCTTATACTTATGGCATGTTCGCAGCTCTTTGTCATAATAAATTCATTTCAGACATCATGTATCAGGTTGTTTACCATTAACTATTCAAGCTATGAGAAATCAGCTATTTTAAAACTCCCCCCCCTTTTACCAAAGGGGAGGCCGGGATGGCTTCTTTTGATATTAGCTGAGATAGTCACTTTTATCATTAATATATAGGTGTCCCTGAAAACTTTCTCTAAGGACCAGCTCCCTGTCGATACCGTTTAAGACCTCCCACTTCTTGACGCACCACTCGGGCGCCACAAGATAACCCCTAAGCGGGTCTCCCGTAAGGCGGTGTATAACCGTGTCGGGAGAAATCCTCTCAAGGAGATCGCAAACGAGGGAAATATATTCATCCCTCTCCATTGGAGACCACTCCTTATTCCGGTACATATCGGCAAGGGGAGTATCCTTCAGGGCATGAAGAAGGTGAATCTTCACGCCGGCGGGCCTAAGCTCTCCTACCCTTTCGGCAGTCTCCATCATATCATCTTTCGTCTCACCGGGCAGTCCCAAAATAACATGGAGGCATACCTTTATCCCCCTCTTTGCAAGACGCCCGTAGGCGTCTAAAAAGGCTGCATAGTCATGGCCACGATTGATTAGCTCAAGGGTACTGTCATGAATAGACTGAAGGCCGAGCTCTACCCAAAGTGAGGTGGATTTGTCATATTCGGCAAGGAGATCTATCAGCTCATCGGATAGGCAGTCAGGACGGGTGCTTACGGCAAGACCGACGACGGATTCATGCGCCAGCGCCTCGTCGTAGAGAGTCTTGAGCGCCGATGGGTCATCGTATGTATTGGTAAATGACTGGAAGTAGGCGATAAATTTCTCGGCCCTGTTCTTGGAGCGCATCACCTCAATACCTTTATCTATCTGACCTGCCACAGAGAGATTCCTCTCCGCGCCGATAGAGGCGGCCCCACGCTCGCCGCAATAGATGCAGCCGCCCGATGCTACAGTCCCGTCCCTGTTCGGACAGGTAAACCCCGCATCTATGGAGACGCGGTAGACCTTGCATCCGAATTTTTTTTTAAGGTGATTATTAAAGGGGTTGTAGCGTTTGCCGGCCCAGCTGGTGAAATCCATAAGAATTGTTACTTATTGACATTAGTGATACTGACAATGGATTGTAACACAAAAAACCAGCTTCGCATCAAACAAAATCCCCCTCCTGGAAGCAAGAGGGGGGATAAAAACTATTTCAAGTGGCCGAACCTCTCCTTAAACTCATCTACCGACATATGGGCAGCCTCGGCAAGCCTTTCTGTCCATTTGCCTGCATTAAAATCATCGGCTTCGAGGCGTATCATATATTTCCTTGCCACTGCGTAAGATTCGGTATTGACATCCACCATCCTCACTTCAGTCTTACCGGTCATAGGATCTATCATATCCTTGAATGGTATGGGGATCAGTTTCTGCTCGTGCATGGTAATAAGGGCGTCCGTACCCCCATTAAGAAGGAATGTAATGGCGCCGTATCCGAGATCCCTCGTATATTCGGCGTCGAATGGGATGGGAGGCGCGCACCTCAGTTCATACCCTATATCCTTTGTAACCATGGTTAGCTTCTCGCCCATCTCAAGAAAACGACGCTGGAGTTCATCCTTAACAACCTTTCCAAGATTCACCTCAGCAAGACGTATATGCCCGTGTTCATCACGGTCCACATTTTTAAGATCCGAGAGATCGTCCGGATTAAAACGCTCTGCAAGACCCTCGGCAAGGACTACCACGCCGTTGGTCTTGCCCCTTGCCTTCCTCTTTATCATGCTCCCCTCGATGATGTCGCATACATCGCTAAGCTGAATTATACCGTCTTCAAACTCTTCGGCAATAATGGTACAGGTGGCGCCTGACGCCTTCCCTATCCCCAGGGCAAGATGCCCCGCCTTCCTGCCCATGGCTACTATAATATACCACCTGCTGGTGGTCCTTGAGTCTTCCATAAGGTTCTTCATGAGGTTGACGCCTACATGCCGCGCCGTTTGAAAGCCGAATGTGGATGCCATACCGGGAAGAGGCAGATCGTTATCTATCGTCTTTGGAACATGGGCAACCTTTATCTCTCCTCCGGCTGCGGCAGCCACCCTGCTGGAGGAAAAGGCGGTATCATCCCCCCCTATGGTGACAAGGTATTTGATATCCAGTTTTTTCAGATTTTCAATCACCTTGGCCATCTTGCTATGTTCCTTCGTAGGGTTCTCCCTCGATGTCCTGAGCACCGACCCTCCCCTCAGGTGAAGATTTGAAACATCATCGATATCCAGCTCCACGCAATCCACAGGATCCTTCAAAAGCCCTCTGAATCCGTCATAGATGCCTATTACCTTCTTCCCTCTGTTTATAGCCTCAAGGGTAACGGCGCTTATAACCCCGTTTATACCGGGAGCAGGGCCGCCCCCGACAAGGATTCCAACAACCTCATTTTTCTTAGTCATTACTCCACCTCATTTAAAGTTTGATTTCTTCCACAGACAAAAGATAGCAGTAAGTTTTGAAAAAATCAACGTAATGGGCAGGATTTTCATTGAAAAATCTTGCATAAAAACCTTTGACTGATAAAGATTAGATAAAGTAATATAGCAGCCTTTATGACGACAAAAAAAACGACAGATAAAAGACTTCCCCCCTGGTTAAGGAGAGAGGTCGGCAAGAGTGAGCATCTCGCCTCTATCAAGAGGATATTAAGAAGCGGCGGTCTGCATACGGTATGCGAAGAGGCAAAGTGCCCAAACCTTGCAGAATGTTTTGAAAAAAAACGGGCAACCTTCCTGATAATGGGAGACAGTTGCACAAGGGGATGCGGTTTTTGTTCCGTAACTGGCGGAGTTCCCACGCCCCTTGACCTTGATGAGCCTGAGAAGGTGGCAAAGGCGGCGGAGGCGATGGGAGCGAAGTATGTGGTTATAACCTCGGTGACCCGCGACGACCTGCCAGACGGCGGGGCCTCGCACTACGCTACAACTATCGGCAGCATAAAGAAACTGATCGCGGGCTCATCCATAGAGGTTTTAACGCCGGACTTTGGGGGCGATATGGATGCCGTAGATCTGGTCTGCAAGGCCGGGCCAGACGTCTACAATCACAATATGGAAACCGTCGCCTCGCTCTACAATAAAGTAAGGCCCGAGGCGATATATGAAAGGTCGCTCGAACTTCTAGGGCACGTAAAAAAGCGCTATAGCGCAATAAGCACGAAATCGGGTATAATGCTGGGCCTTGGTGAAACAATGCCGGAAGTAAGCGCCTTGCTTGAGGATTTAAAGAGTGTCGGCTGTGACATTGTCACCATAGGGCAATATATGAAACCGACCCGAAACAGCCTGGACGTAGCAAGCTACCTTGAACCAAAGGTATTTAAACAGCTGGAGAAGGAAGCTCAAGAAATGGGGTTTAAAGGGGTCTATTCCGGGCCGCTTGTAAGAAGCTCCTTTAACGCGGAAGAACTTAAATCATCCACTATCAATTAACAATTAGCGCTTAATAAAGAGGCAGACCTTGGAAGATTTTTACAGGATAAAGAGACTCCCCCCTTACGTATTCGACATCGTAAACAAATACAAGATGGAAAGCCGTCGCAGAGGTGAAGACATCATAGATTTCGGTATCGGCAACCCAGACAACGCCACCCCTCAACATATAGTGGACAAACTCATAGAGGCGTCCCGGGACCCGAGGAACCACCGCTACTCCCTCTCAAAGGGTATTCATGGCCTTAGAAATGCCATGTCCGGGTGGTACAAGAGGAGGTATGATGTAGACCTCGATCCCGAGACCGAGGTGATCGCAACCATAGGCTCCAAGGAAGGGCTTTCACACCTCACCCTCGCCATTATAGCGCCAGGAGATCTTGTGCTGGTGCCAAACCCTACCTATCCGATACACACATACGGAGTAATAATTGCCGGCGGAGACGTGAGAAGCATCCCAACCGGGCCTGGGAGGGATTTCTTTCATGACCTGCAGGAGGCTTACAAGCAGAGTTGGCCAAGACCTAAAATACTCCTGCTCAACTTCCCCCACAATCCGACGACGGCCGTCGTGAATCTGGAGTTCTTCGAGAAGGTGGTGGATTTTGCAAAGGAACACGACCTTATCGTCATACACGACCTGGCCTATGCCGATATCGTCTTTGACGGCTACACGGCGCCCAGTTTCCTCCAGGCAAAAGGGGCAAAGGATGTTGGAGTAGAATTCTTCACCCTGTCCAAAAGCTACAACATGCCGGGATGGAGGGTAGGTTTCTGCGCAGGGAACCCGAAAATCATCCAGGCCCTGGCCAGGATCAAGAGTTACCTAGATTACGGCATGTTCCAGCCGATCCAGATAGCTGCAACGGTCGCCTTGAACGGCCCCCAGGACTGCGTTCAGGAGATATGCGATATCTACAGGAGAAGACGCGATGTCCTCTGCGAAGGCCTGAACAGGATAGGCTGGAAGGTTGAAAAACCGAAGGCGAGCATGTTTGTCTGGGCCGAGATCCCCGACGAGTTCAAGGAGATGGGATCGCTCGATTTTTCAAAGCTCCTCATAAAGGAGGCGAAGGTGGCCGCAGCGCCGGGCATAGGTTTCGGTGAATACGGAGACCACTTCGTCCGCTTCGGTCTCGTCGAAAATGAGCACAGGGTAAGGCAGGCCGTAAGGGGGATGAAGAAGCTCTTCGGGGGTTGATTTTCGACCTGTTATTTGACAGGTCTTCGGCTGTAAGTGCCATCTTTCACATACCTGTGAAGGCTCGAATGCGCCCAGGCATAGGGAGATTTTACAAGGCCGTGCTTAACGGGATTGTAATGTATTTATTCAACGTGCCTTCTCATGTCGTCATCGTCCCTTATCCTGTGTTCCCAGAAGCGGCGCTGCCAGATTGTTCCTTCCCGTTTCCTGTTTCGGGAATCCGTAGGGTGGGCACTGCCCACGAAATGACAGGTTACAAGCATCCAACATTCAAGTGGTGGGCGGTGCCCACCCTACCTGCCTATCGGTATTAAATATCTTAAAGGGATCTATTACGATTTTTTTCTTTCTGAGCTAATCACAAATAATCTCTGTTCATCCGTGTCTGATCTCCTATCCCTTTTTTATCCTTCATTATCATCCAATTAACCCTATGGCTGATCGACATTTTATGATAAATTCATCCCATGGAAGTAATCACCACACATACAACCGCCGACTTTGACACACTGGCCTCTATGATAGCGGCAAAAAGGCTCTATCCTGACGCCATTGCCGTATTTCCCGGAGGGGTGGAAAAATCGGTCAGAGAATTCCTTGACAGATTCCCCATAACAGGTTTTGAGCAGGTAAAGCCGGGAAGTGTTGACCTGGATGAGGTAGAGCGCCTCATCATCGTCGATACCAGACAAAGAGGCAGAATAGGGCGTTTTGCCGACATTATTGACAGGCAGGGGCTTGACATACACATATACGATCACCACCCTTTCTCCCATGAAGATATCAGAGGGAGCGTGGAGGTAAGCCAACCCTACGGCTCTACCGCCACAATCATGGTAAAGATCCTGAAAGACCGTAATGAAGCCATAACGGCAGAAGAGGCGACGGTTCTGATGCTGGGCATCTATGAGGATACGGGCTTCCTGTCATTTGTATCGACAACGGTTGAAGACTATCAGGCAGCGGCCTGGCTTTTATCTAAGGGGGCCGACCTGAAGCTTGTGTCGGGGATAATTAACAGGGAGATGACAGCTCACGAGCTTGCCCTTTTAAATGAGATGAACTACGGCGCCAGCGCCCACATAATCAACGGACAGGAGGTTGTTGTAACGCAGGTTTCTTCAGACAGTTTCCTTGAAGATGCCGCTATGCTCGTTCAGAAGATGATGGATATGAACGATATCGACGTCCTCTTTGCGCTGATGAGGATGGAGCACAAGATATACCTCATCGCAAGGAGCAGGGTAAAGGAGGTTGACGCCGGTGAACTGGCGGAACTGTTTGGAGGCGGGGGGCATCCCGATGCGGCATCGGCCGTCATTAAAGATATAACCCTTATAGAGCTGGAAGAGAGACTGCTGGCGGCCCTTAAAGAGAAGGTTATACGGGGAAAAAGGGCGGGCGATATAATGTCATCGCCTGTAAAGACCATTACTCCTGACGAGCTCCTGAAAGAGGCCAAAGAGATAATGTCAAAATTCCAGATCAACCTCCTGCCTGTGGTAACAGATGATAAATTGATCGGCCTTATCTCCAGGCAGGATGTGGGGAAGGCTATATACCACGGTCTTGAGGAGCACGCTGTCAGGGAATTCATGACATCCGATTATTCCAAGGCCGACAGGGAAACGCCTCTTTCAACTATTCAGGATATGATAATTGAGGGAAACCAGAAATTCCTGCCCATAATGGAAAAGGACAGGCTCGCTGGTTGCATAACCAGGACTGATATATTAAGGATACTGCACTTTGATACTAAAAAACCTGTCAGACTCATAAACAGGTCTGGCCACAGCAAAAGCATGAAGGGTGCGATTGAATCAAAGCTCCAAAAATGGATAAAGGAACTGCTTAAAAAGGCAGGAGCCAAAGCGGATGAAATGGGGCTGAAGGCCTACCTGGTCGGAGGCTTTGTAAGGGACCTGATTATAGGCCGCAGGAACCTGGACATTGATATCGTCGTAGAAGGCGACGGAATAGCCTACGCTGAAGGGCTAGCAGAGATATTCGGGGGGAGGGTGAGAAGCCACAGGGACTTCGGAACGGCTGTTTTAATTATGCCCGACGGCTTTAAGATAGATATTGCATCGGCCAGGATGGAGTTTTACGAGTCCGCCTCATCGGCGCTGCCAACGGTTGAGGCGGGTCCTATAAAAATGGACCTTGGCAGGAGGGATTTCACCATCAACAGTATGGCCCTGCGTCTGAACAGCTGCGGCTTTGCCGAGCTTATAGACTATTATGGCGGATACAGGGATATCAAAGAAAAGACGATAAGGGTGCTTCATGCCTCCAGCTTCATCGAAGACCCAACGAGGGCCTTCAGGGCGGTGAGGATCGAGCAGCGACTCGACTTTCATATAGGCAAACAGACCCTTGCATTCATGAAAAATGCTGTCTCCCTTGATTTCTTCGCCAAGGTGCCTGTATCCCGCATATTCAACGAGCTAAAGATCATCCTAGAGGAAAAGGCGCCCATTTCCGCCCTTATCAGGATGGACGAACTGGACATTATGAGATTCATACATCCCGATATCTGCATTGATGAGCCGGTAAAGAGACAACTCCATGAGCTCCTGAAGGTAATGAACTGGTTCGAGCTGCTATTCAAACAGGACGTCTATGAAAGGTGGCTATTACTCTTTGCCGCCCTTCTGGAAAAGCTGGGCCTGGCTGAAGTCTCTAAACTTCTAAAGGGAATCGGTCTTGCCGCTAGATATAGAGATAAATTACTGGAGATTAAAAAAGAAGAAAACAGGAAAATAACCGCCTTGAGAGATAAAAAACTGGATGACTGTTCGCTTTATCACATCTTAAGTCCATTAAAGATCGAGACCCTTTTGTTTATGATGGCAAAGACGGACTTAAGGGGCAAGGAGAGGATTTCGCATTTCATAACTGAGCTCAGAAATATCTCCATCAGCACGACAGGGAAAGATTTCAAGGAGCTGGGGCTTACCGAGGGGCCCCTATATAGTGAAATAAAAGGTCGCCTGCTCGATGAAAGGCTGAAAGGGAATATTAAAAACAGGAAAGATGAACTGAATCACATAAAAAAAACATGGATGAAAGGGGCGGTTTTAAAATAGTCCCTTATTTCACCGGGTGCGATTCAAGATATTTTTCATTCATATACTGGAACTGATGGAAGGCTCGATTTTGCTGATCCGTTATAAAGATAGTATCATTATCGTCGATATCAATATCCATAGGCAGGTTAAAACCACCCGGAGCTATCCCTGAATAAGGGCCTCCGATAACAAGAAGCAGGTCACCTTCCATGGTAAATATCTTTATATGACTTCCCATCGTATCGACAACATAGATATGATCTTCGCTATCCACGGCGATACCCTTCATTACCTGAAATCTGTTTATTCCCATGCCTCTTTGCCCGAAGGATCTTATAAAAGCCCCCTCGCTATCCAGCACCTGCACCCTCGCATTCATCGAATCGGCAATCACAAGATCCCCCTTGGATGTAATATCAATATCTGTCGGAAAGTTAAATTCTCCCTTTCCGCTGCCGCGTTTCCCTATTGCAAAGAGGAAGTCTCCACTTAGATTAAAAACCTTTATGTCGTGGGCCTTCGTATCGGCAACATATAAAAGGCCAAGCTCTTCATTTATCGCCATACCGGCCGGCCCCTTTATGATGCCTTCGCCAAAACTCCACAAAGGAGACCCCGCTGCATCATAGACCAGTATCATCTTATGCTTACCAGATGACGTAAAAAGTCTGCCCTCCCTATCGATGACGATACCGTAAGGAGAGCCAACCTTTTCAACTACGGAAACCGTTTTTTTCATCATATCGAATATAAAAATAGAGGCCCTTGGTGCATCCGTAATGTATGTATGACCTTTAGCATCGGATGCAATCCCCCACGGTTTAATAAAGAGGAATTTACTATCTTCCGTGCCAAAGATAGACTCAAGAACAATATCGGATTCCTTGGTCTTGGGAAAATCCGTAATTGTCCTGTACGAACCTATATATTCTACCCTTGGAATATCAGGAAGAGGCGGCCAGAAATAGCGCCTCTTTACAGGTGACCCTGCGCAGGCTCCAAGCAATAGTGAGATAAATAAAATTAAGGAAAACCTATGAAATAACATATGATAAAATACCAACTGTTTGAAATCCCGAAGAAGAACCGGCAATTTAGAGCAAATACCATATTAACAAAAAAACCCCAATTATACAAAAAAAACAGACAATCCCTCAATAATTGCTATTACCTTGCTTAGGTATAAGGGCTATCGTCGATCTATTTTTTTCTGATATACTGCTGATTCAAAAGAGGCCTTTTCATTTGAAGAAGGCTAAGTTATGTCAACTTGACCAGGAGGTATCCGTGACAAAAACAACAAGCACACCACCAGCTTCGGCAATATTATTAATACATTGTCCCGACCAGAAAGGCGTTGTAAGCGCCATAACTGAATTTATTTTCAAAAATAACGGCAATATAACCTATCTCGATCAGCATGTAGATCAATCGAGCAATACCTTCTTTATGCGGCTTGAATGGAACCTTGAAGCGTTCTCCGTACCTAAACATAAAATAGGGGAAGACTTCGGGACGATTATTGGAGGCCGTTTTAAGATGACCTGGAAACTGCATTTTTCCGACGAAACGCCCCGAATGGCTATTTTCTGTTCAAAACTGCCCCATTGTCTTTATGACATACTATCTAGGTGGAAATCAGGCGAACTTAACATTGACATCCCCTTGATTATGAGCAACCACTTCGACCTGGAACCGGTGGCAAAGCAATTCGGCATTGATTTCAATCACTTTAAGATTAGTCCGGAGAATAAGGAAGAGCAGGAAGAAAAACAACTTAAACTTCTTGGCGAGCATCAGATAGATTTCATTGTCCTTGCCCGTTATATGCAGATCTTAAGCAAAGGATTTGTAGAAGCGAATAAAAACCGCGTCATTAATATACATCATTCATTTTTGCCCGCCTTTCCCGGCGCACGGCCTTACCATTCGGCATATGTGCATAATCTCCTCCATCGTTTCCACCAAATCTCCTGAAGTGTTTCCAGTTAGTCTCCTCCAAAGTTTCCAGT
>JAVVFD010000050.1:0-16145 GCA_032250935.1 bacterium | reverse complement strand
AACCAAACCTTAATTTGAGGTCGTGATTTTATCTCATTTTATTACATGCCACAACTTTTGAACGTTACCAATAAATTGCACTGGGCCATTCACGGACAAACGGCGGCAGAAGTGGTTTACCACAGGGCCAATGCGCAACTAGAAAATATGGGTTTAACGTCATGGAAAGATGCACCCAATGGCAAAATCCAAAAATTTGATGTGAGCGTGGCAAAAAATTATCTGACAGATAATGAGTTGGTACAGCTTCAAAGGCTGGTGAATGCTTATCTTGATGTCGCCGAAGACATGGCGTTGCGACAAATACCGATGACCATGGCTGATTGGGAGCAACGTCTTAATCGCTTTATTGAAGCGACTGACCGTGACGTTTTACAAGACGCGGGCAGGGTAACTGCCGAAATTGCCAAAGCCCATGCCGAGAGCGAGTTTGAAAAATACCGCATCGTACAAGATCGCCTTTACCAATCAGACTTTGATAGGGTGATAAAAAACCTGGCATTGCAAGGCGAAAATAAACAGGATATAGAGGAATGACAGACTACAAAACCATCGCCGAATCAAAAAACTTTATCGTTCTGGACAAGTACACCAAGGAATGGAAAGTAGCCGAAAGCTACCAGAGCGAAGGCGATCTGGAGCGTGAGTTGATTGAGGATTTGCAAAATCAGGGTTATGAATATGTGCCCGGATTAAATACGCCCGATAAAATGCTGGCCAATGTGCGTGAGCAGTTGCAGGTGTTGAATAATGTGCAGTTTGCCGAGGGTGAGTGGTTGCGCTTTGTGGAAACCTATCTGGATAAGCCCAGTGATGGCATTATCGACAAAACCCGTAAAGTGCATGATGACTATATTCACGACTTTGTCTTTGACGATGGTCGCATTCAGAACATCTACCTGCTCGACAAAAAGAACATCACTCGCAATAAAGTGCAGGTGATCAAACAATTTGAGCAGACGGGTAGCCACGCCAACCGCTACGATGTCACGATTTTGGTCAACGGCTTGCCACTGGTGCAAATTGAACTGAAAAAACGCGGCGTGGCGATTCGCGAAGCCTTTAACCAGGTACACCGCTACAGCAAAGAAAGTTTTAATGCGGAACACTCATTGTTTAAATATCTGCAGCTGTTTGTGATTTCCAACGGCACCGACAGCCGCTATTTTGCCAACACCACGGCGCGCAACAAAAACAGTTACGACTTCACGATGAACTGGGCGAAGGCCGATAATAGCCTGATCAAAGACATAAAAGACTTCACCGCGACCTTTTTCCAGAAAAACACCCTGCTCAATGTGCTGCTGCATTATTCGGTGTTTGATGTGAGCGATATCCTGCTGGTCATGCGACCTTACCAGATTGCGGCCACCGAGCGCATGTTGTGGAAAATAAACAGCGCTTATCAAGCCAAAAACTGGAGCAAGCCTGAAAGCGGTGGCTTTATCTGGCATACCACCGGCTCCGGTAAAACCCTCACCAGCTTTAAGGCGGCACGCCTGGCGACTGAGCTGGATTTTATCGACAAGGTGTTTTTTGTGGTGGACAGGAAAGACCTGGATTACCAGACCATGAAAGAATACCAGCGCTTTTCACCCGATAGCGTGAATGGCTCTGACAGCACTGCCGGGCTTAAGCGTAATTTGGATAAAGACGATAATAAAATCATTGTCACCACCATCCAGAAGCTCAACAACCTGATGAAAAGTGAAGGCGACCTGCCGGTGTACAACAAGCAGGTGGTATTTATTTTTGATGAATGCCATCGCAGCCAGTTTGGTGAGGCGCAGCTTAACCTTCAGCGTAAGTTCAAAAGGTACTATCAATTTGGTTTTACCGGCACGCCCATCTTCCCGCCAAATGCCCTGGGCGCAGAGACCACCGCCAGCGTATTTGGCCGCGAGTTGCATTCCTATGTGATTACCGATGCCATTCGCGATGAAAAGGTGCTCAAGTTCAAGGTGGACTACAACGATGTACGCCCGCAATTCAAGGCGATTGAAACCGAGCAGGATGAGAAAAAATTAACAGCGGCGGAAAACAAGCAGGCCTTGTTGCATCCCGACCGGATTCGGGAAGTATCGCAGTATATTCTGAATAACTTTCGCCAAAAAACCCACCGCCTGCAAGCGGGTGGCAAGGCCTTTAATGCCATGTTTGCGGTGAGCAGTGTGGATGCAGCCAAGTTGTATTACGAGGCGTTCAGGCAGTTGCAGCAGGACACGGACAAGCCGCTGAGGGTTGCCACCATCTTTTCGTTTGCGGCCAATGAAGAACAGGATGCCGTTGGCGAGATTCCTGATGAAAGTTTTGATGTGTCGGCAATGAACTCCAGCGCCAAGGAGTTTTTAAGCGCCGCCATTGCCGACTATAACGCAGCGTTTAAAACCAATTTTGGCGTAGACAGCAACGGCTTTCAAAACTATTACCGCGACCTGGCCAAGCGCGTGAAAAACCAGGATGTCGACTTGTTGATCGTGGTGGGCATGTTTCTTACCGGCTTCGATGCGCCCACGCTGAATACCCTGTTTGTCGATAAAAACCTGCGCTATCACGGCTTGATCCAGGCCTATTCACGCACCAACCGCATCTATGATGCCACCAAAACCTTTGGCAATATCGTTACCTTCCGCGATCTGGAGCAGGCCACGGTCGATGCCATTACCCTGTTTGGCGATAAAAATACCAAGAACGTCATTCTGGAAAAAAGTTATAGGGAGTACATGGAAGGCTTTACCGATGTGGTGACAGGTGAGGCGCGCCGCGGTTTTATGGACGTGGTTACGGAGCTGGAGCAGCGCTTTCCTGATCCGGATGAGATTTTTAAGGAGCAGGATAAAAAGGAGTTCGCGAAACTGTTCGGCGAATATTTGCGCGTGGAGAACGTGCTGCAAAACTACGATGAGTTTGCCAGCCTGAAAGCCTTGCAAAGTCTTGATATGAGCAGTTCGGAGGCGGTTGAGGCATTTAAAGCACAGCACTATTTGAATGATGAAGAGCTGGCCACCTTGCAGACCATCAGGATTCCGGCTGAGCGCAAAATTCAGGATTACCGCTCAACCTATAACGACATCCGCGACTGGCTGCGCCGTGAAAAATCCGCCAATGAAAAAGACAGCTCCACCATTGATTGGGATGATGTGGTGTTTGAGGTAGACCTGCTTAAATCACAAGAGATTAATCTGGATTACATTCTGGAATTGATTTTTGAGCACAATAAGAACGGCAAAGACAAGTCTGCCTTGATTGACGAGGTCCGGCGAGTAATTCGCGCCACCCTTGGCCACCGTGCCAAAGAAAGCCTGGTAGTGGACTTCATTAATCAAACCGACCTGGATCGGATTGGCGATAAAGCCAGTGTTATTGACGCCTTCTTCACCTTTGCGCAAGCGCGGCAACAGCGTGAAGCGGAAGAGTTAATTAGTGAAGAAAACCTGAATGCAGAAGCTGCCAGGCGTTATATTGTCTCATCATTAAAACGGGAATACGCCAGCGAAAACGGCACGGAGCTAAGTGCGATTCTACCCAAAATGAGCCCGCTTAATCCGCAATACCTGACCAAAAAACAGGGTGTTTTTCAAAAGATAGCCGATTTTGTTGAGAAGTTTAAAGGCGTGGGTGGGCAGGTATAATCTAAACTCTGGACGGAGAAAGCATGCATAAATATAATCAAATAAGGTCAGCGACCGTTTAAAGGAATAACTCATTCAAAATATCAGAAAATCTTTACACTAATGAGTTAACCTACCTTTCCGGGCTTGCCCCTGAGCATGCCCATCTCCTTGACAATCAAACCTTTCATGGGCTATCATTCAGCATCATTTTCCTGCCTTTAAAGTCAGGTTTTTCTCAATATTCATGAGGTTTTAAATGGCCTACTCGGCAACTGAAGATAACGCTATCGACACTGAAGCGATTGAAGGGCTCCTTGAGCGTGGCGAAAGGCGGCAGGCTGCCGATCTTCTCACTTCTCATCATCCGGCCGATGTTGCCGCTTTTATGCTCCATATCAAGCAGGATGATGCCAGAGGTCTTTTTTCCTTTCTGACGCCAAAGTTCTCTTCAGAAGTCATTATTGAGCTTAGTGACGAAATCAGGGACTCCATTCTTGATGAGATGGAATCCAAGAGGGTAAGTGAGATAGTTGATCACCTTGCGTCCGATGATGCAGCCGACCTTCTTGGTAATTTATCTGAAGAAGATGCCAACAGGATTCTTGAACATATACCCGAAGAAGAAACAAGGCATCTAAAGAGCCTTCTTGCCTTTGGTGAGGATACGGCCGGCGGTATAATGCAGGCAGAGGTGGCCTCTGCTACGATGGATGCCAGCGTACAGGAGGTAGTCTCCATGCTTCGCGGGATGAAGGACGATCAGGAAGACATACATAATATCTTTGTCACAGATCGTAATCGGAGGCTCAAAGGTGTCCTGCCTCTTAGAAGGCTCGTTCTGGAATCTCCGGAGACCCCTATACTGAATATAATGGATACCGACTACATTGCAGCCCATGTAGATCAGGATCAGGAGGAGATAGCGAGGCTTTTTAAAAAATATGACCTCATTTCACTCCCCGTAACCGATGGCGCCAATAAGCTGGTCGGCAGAATCACCGTAGATGATGTTGTCGATGTAATGGAAGAGGAGGCATCTGAAGATATCTTCAGGATGGCCGGAGCCGGCTCTGAAGATATCCTCTCCATGTCTACCTTCAGGAACGCCAAAAAGAGGCTTCCATGGCTCTTTGCAAGCTGCGTAGGGGGGATAGTAGCTCTGAAGATAATAGTCGCATACGAGCACTCTCTCGGCAGTCTTGCGGTTCTTGCGTCCTTTATACCGGTTATTCTGGGGATGGGAGGCAACATCGGGACTCAATCTACGACCATAGTGGTAAGGGGGCTTGCCATCGGCAGCGTGGATGTCAGCGCCTTGTGGAAGATAGTATATAAGGAAATAAGGATAGGGTTTATTCTGGGCAGCACTTACGGTCTGCTGCTCGCCCTTGCTACAATGGTTATATATCCGGAAAACCTATCCCTTAGTCTTGTTGTTGGCGTATCCATGTTCGCATCGATGATGATTGCAACGGCTGTTGGCACCCTTATACCTATTATTTTATTTAAATCAGGCGTTGACCCTGCCGTTGCAACGGGCCCCTTTGTTACGACATCCATAGATATAATCGGCATCCTCATATTATTCAATTTTGCCGCCTTTTTCCTTTTTTGACGCTGAGACCCTTTTTGAGTATAAAGGCATAAGATTTTGAAAGGTATTGAGACACGTGGATTGATCGTAAAATGCACCGACTATGGCGAATCGGACAGGATTGTTACGGTCATAACGGAGCGGATGGGCAAGGTGAGGGGGATAGCTAAGGGCGCAAGACGCAGCATGAAAAGGTTCGGCGGATGCCTTGAGACCTTTTCACTGGTCAGCCTCCTTATTAAAGAAGGCAAGTCCCTTAGTTATATCGGGGAGGGGAGGGTCTTAAAGGACTTCAGGGAGATAAAGAAGGATATAGAAAAGATCTCTTATGGAAGTTATATGCTGGAGATTAGTGAGGCAGTAGCTCTCGACGACGGCGCCCATCTTGAAACTCATGCATTAAATAATGAACCGGCTAGTAATACCGTATTCAGTCTGCTCCTTGATGCAATAAAGTCTCTGGCCGATAGCAGGGAGCCCGAGGCCGAGGCAAGGGGCTTTGAACTAAGGTTGCTTGCAATGGCCGGTTATTTGCCATCTTTTTTAAACTGCCTCTCATGCAGGGGCAGCGTTCTTGAAGGAGAGAAGAATAAAGTGAGGGTCTCATTTGACAGTGCGCTCTTTAGTTCCGCCAGAGGCGGGGTCCTATGCACAAACTGCGCTGCAAGTGAGGGCAAAGCGCTGGATTTCATCTCGGCCGGCACTCTAAAGACCTTAAACTCAGCGGCAAAAGGAAAGGTCTTGTTTACAAGGAACTCGCTCGAAGAAAGCGGAAGGCTTATGCGTAATTTCATCAGCCACCACATTGACAAAAGACTTAAAACCCTCGAATTTATAGATAAAATGAAGGGATTATAACCTTGGAAACCTTTGGACTTAAATATTTCCTGTCGGTTATTGCTCTCGTATTTGTCGTTGAAGGGATGCCTTATTTTATAGCGCCGGCAGGCGTTAAAAAATGGCTTGCATTGATAAAAGAACTGCCTGAACCTGCCATCAGGGCTACGGGATTTTTCTTTATGACTATGGGCCTTGTAATATTATACATAGCCCTCAGGGTTTTATAATGCCGCCAATCTCCCGCATTCTCTCTTCTGTTTCCACTCTCATCCTGATTTTTCTTATGGTTTCCTGCGCCCCTGTTGACGGTGTCCTGAAAAATTCAGCAGGCGGCCCCATAATTAAGGTGGCGATTCTTAAGGTAGCCGGCTCCGTCACTATATCGGGAGAGAAGCTTTTACTTGATATGGATGGCATGAGGCTTGAGCCTCAACGATCAACGCTGGTTTTTGAAGCTTTTGACGGGGCTTTAACCCTTGAGGGAAGGATATATCACCCCAAATTACTGTCAATTCACGGCAGCCATATAAGACTCAATGACAGGCCATATAGAGGCAACCTTTCCATCATCATTGATGGCGATCTGATCACGGTCATAAACAGCCTTGCTCTTGAGGATTATCTCTTCGGCCTCATAAACCATGAGATCTCATCAAAATGGCCTCTTGAGGCTGTCAAGGCGCAGGCCGTTGCGGCAAGAACCTACGCCTATTTAAAGATAGGCTCAAACAGTGACAAAGCCTACCACCTGGAATCCACCGTTATAGATCAGGTCTATGGCGGCAGTTCAATGGAGGATGAAAGGGCCAGAAGGGCCGTAAGAGAGACTAAAGGCGAGATGCTTTATTATGGAAATGATCTTGCCAGAACTTTTTATCATTCCAGTTGTGGCGGGAGAACTGAAGCTGCCCAAAATGTCTGGGGTAGTGATTTCCCATACTTAAAAACTGTAGAGGATGAATTTTGCGCCGACGCGCCTAACTATTTCTGGAGTTACGAGTCTACCTTTGATAGCATTTATGCGGCCATGAAGGAGGAGGGATATCCTTTCACGAAAAATCACGACATAAGAGTCCTTGACAGGTCGAAAAGCGGCAGGGTGCTTAGCATAATTATTGGCGGAGTCGAGCTGCCAGGTACGAAATTCAGGCAGCTCATAGGCTATGGAATGATAAAAAGCACGATGTTCGAGCTTGAGGTAAAGGAGGGTAGTGTCATTTTTTCGGGCAGCGGCTCAGGCCACGGCGTAGGTATGTGCCAGTGGGGCGCAAAAGGTATGGCCGAAGAGGGGCGCAGCTACCGGCAGATATTGGAGCATTACTACTCCGGAACAGTGTTAAAAAAACAATATTAAATTAGTAAGCATTAAGATTTAATGAAAACATCCGATTTTGACTACCTCCTCCCTGAAGAGCTGATCGCACAAAGCCCGCCCGCCAGCAGGGGGGCCTCACGCCTTCTTGTCTTTCATAGAGAGAAAGGTCGCATATCCCATAAAAGCTTTAGCGATATTATTAACTTGTTCGATGAAGGGGACCTCCTTGTCTTTAACGATACAAAGGTAATACCGGCCCGTCTCTTCGGCCATAAGGAAACTGGAGGGAGGATCGAGCTCCTTCTGATCAGGGAGATTGAAGAGGATCTTTGGGAGTGTATGCTGAAGAGCTCTAAAGGCTCCAAGGTCGGGATGACCTTTTCTCTAGGCGAAGGAGATGATCTTATCCGGGCCCTTGTTGTGGATAGGAAGGAGGGCTCGGCAATTGTTAAGTTAAGCTCTGCCGGGGGCGTTAAGGAGATGATAAACAAGGTAGGCAGGATGCCCCTTCCTCCATACGTCAAAAGAGATGCGGTTAAAGAGGATGAAGAAAGGTATCAGACCATCTATGCGTCAAAAGAGGGCGCAGTGGCAGCGCCTACCGCCGGGCTTCATTTCACCCCCGAATTGATGCAGGGGCTGAAAGAGAAAGGGGTTGATAGCGCTATGATAACCCTCCATGTAGGGCCGGGGACATTCCAGCCGGTAAGGGTGGATGATCTTGAGAATCACAGGATGCATTCAGAGCATTTTCAGATAAGCGAATCAGTTGCAAAAAAGATAAATGAGGTCAAGGAAAGGGGGGGAAGAGTCATTGCAGTTGGCACTACAACTGTAAGAACGCTCGAATCTTCAAACGACAAGGGAAAGGTCTTGCCAAATGAGGGGGAGACTGATATATTTGTCCGTCCCGGAAGCCGATTTAATGTTGTAGATTGTATGATTACAAACTTTCACCTTCCGAAGTCGACACTTTTTATGCTCGTATCTGCATTTGCAGGGACGGCCAATATGAAAAAGGTCTATGAAGAGGCGGTTCTTGAAAAGTACAGATTCTTCAGCTATGGCGATGCGATGCTGATTATCTGACTTTCGGTAAAAATCTGATTCTATTCGAGACCTATATATCAAGCTAAGTGAATTTTAAATTTGATCTTTTAAAAAAAGGAACCGGAACCGGCGCAAGACTTGGACGTATGCATACAGGTCATGGCGTGATAGAAACTCCCATCTTCATGCCCGTCGGCACGCAGGGGACGGTAAAGGGGATGACCCCCGAGGCCCTTGAAAGGATCGGGGCTCAGGTGATTTTAGGCAATACCTATCATCTTTACCTGAGACCGGGACATGAGCTCGTTAAAGAGATGGGCGGTCTCCATTCATTCATGGGATGGGATAAGCCTATTCTTACCGACAGCGGCGGTTATCAGGTCTTTAGCCTTGGTGAGCTTAGAAAAATTACGGAAGAGGGCGTAAGGTTTCAGTCTCACCTGGACGGTTCCTATCATAATATAACACCTGAATCATCCATCGCTATTCAGGAGGCGCTCGGGTCTGACATTATTATGTGTTTTGACGAATGCCCGCCTCATACCGAAAGCTATGATTATGTATCCCGTTCGCTGGATATGACAAGCAGGTGGGCAAAGAGATGTAAAAACGCGAAAGAGGGGAGCAGGTCTGCCCTCTTCGGAATTATACAAGGCGGTATGCATGCCGATCTTAGAAAGAGGTCGGCAGAAGAGATCGTTGATATAGGTTTTGACGGTTATGCAATCGGCGGCCTTAGCGTTGGCGAGACAAAGACGCTTATGTATGACATGACAGATGCCACTGTCCCGCATATGCCTGAAGACAGGCCCCGGTATCTTATGGGGGTGGGGACGCCTGAAGATCTCGTTGAGGCAATGGACAGGGGCATAGATATGTTTGATTGCGTATTGCCCACAAGAAACGCGAGAAACGGCATGCTCTTTACCGGTTTCGGCAGGCTGGTTATAAAAAACAGCAGGTATGAGCGGGACAATGGTCCTGTTGAAGAGACATGTGAGTGCTATACATGCAGAAATTTTTCGAGGGCCTACTTAAGGCATCTCTTTAAGGCAGGTGAGATTCTCTCGTCGATCCTGAATACGATACACAACCTGCATTATTATCTTAATCTGATGCAGAACGCGAGAAAAGCAATCAGGGAAGATAGGTTTCCTGAATTTAAAAGGGAATTTTATCACCTTAGAAATAACGAAGTTTAACAATTTATGAGGCTTATATTTGATGCAATCGTAAGAAATAAAGACTTGCTTTGCGGTGATAGGCAAGCTTTTTTTCAACTTTTTACGAAATCCTTATATTTAAGCCTTCCTTAATTTAATAATTTTATTTAATCAGGAGGTATTGATTTGTTAGTAGCAATAGCATACGCAGCTGAAGGCGCAGGCCCGGCACAGCAAAGCCCATTTGGGGCCTTTGTTCCACTCATACTTATATTTGCCATATTTTATTTTCTTCTTATAAGGCCGCAGCAAAAAAAGGCCAAAGAGCATACAAACTCACTTGAGACGATGAAGACCGGTGATGAGGTCATTACCAATGGTGGGATTTTCGGCAAGGTATCAAAGATAGATAACGATAAGGTTGTTGTAGAGATTGCCGACAAGGTTAAGGTGATCGTTGCGAAATCGCAACTTCATCCGCTAAAAAGCGTTGAAAAATAATCATATCCGAAAGGGGACTGTGAAAGTATGAATATAAGAGGCAGGCTAACCGTAACAGCAATTGTAATTATTGCCGCACTATTTTTTATTGCGCCGCAAATCAAAAAAGACCTTCCCCCGTGGTGGAGTGGATACGGAATGATTCTGGGGCTCGACCTTCAGGGGGGGATGCATCTTGTGCTTGGTGTAGACCAGGACGAGGCTGTAAAGGGAGTAACAGAAAGGCTGAGCGACGACATTAAAGACACTCTTTCAGAACAGCATATAAGGGTAAAGCGCGTCAATGTACATCCTAAGGGATCCCTCGACTTAAGCCTCATATCAGAAAAGCATGAGCCAGAGGCGCTGAAAATTCTTCAGGAAAGCTTTTCCCACCTGACAATATCAGCGCTTGGGAACGGAAATATTTCTATTGCCTTGAGTAAGGATGAGATAGCCTACATCAAGAAAAATTCAGTTGATCAGGGGATTGAGACTATAAGAAACAGGATAGATGAATTCGGCGTGAGTGAACCAACTATCCAGAGGCAGGGTGAAAACAGGATACTTATTCAGCTTCCGGGCGTAAAAGACCCTGACAGGGCGATTGAACTTATAGGAAAAACGGCGCAACTCCAGTTTAAATTAGTAAATGACGAGCAGAGCGTTGATGATGCGCTCAAAAGGCCTCAAAGCGGCAGCGAAATTGTCTATCAAAAGGCCGTCGAAAAGGGGACAGGCAGGATAATTAAAAACACTCCCTTCCTCCTTAAGAAGAGGGTGCTTATGACGGGAGACAGGCTGACCAATGCAAGGGTTAGGATTGACAACCAGTTTAACAAACCTTATGTTGCCATAGATTTTGACTCCAAGGGGGCAAAACAGTTCGAGCGTCTAACGGGGGACAATAAAGGAAAGAGGCTTGCAATAGTGCTTGATAACAATGTCTATTCAGCTCCCGTTATAAAAGACAAGATATCAGGAGGAAGCGCCATAGTGGAGGGGAGCTTCACCATAGAAGAGGCGCACGATCTTGCTATAGCATTAAGGGCCGGCGCACTTCCAGCTCCCGTCGTGATTCTGGAAAATAGAACGGTAGGGCCCTCTCTTGGCCAGGATTCTATAGAAAAAGGGTTCCTTTCTATAATCATCGGCGGGGTGCTGGTCATTATTTTCATGATCATATACTACAGACTTTCCGGAGTCATTGCAGATATCGTGCTTGTTCTTAATGTATTATTGATTATCGGCGTGCTTTCAGCCCTTAACGCAACGTTGACCCTGCCGGGTATTGCAGGTATAGTGCTTACTATAGGCATGGCCGTTGATGCCAACGTAATCGTATTTGAGCGCATAAGGGAAGAGATGAGGCTCGGCAAAACGCCGCTTGCTGCCCTTAATGGAGGATTTACAAAGGCGGTCCTTCCGATTATGGATGCCAATGTAACGACTCTTATAGCCGCGCTGGTTCTCTTTGAGTTTGGAACTGGCCCAATAAAAGGGTTTGCTGTAACACTATCTATCGGTATATTGGCGAGTCTTTTTACCGCCCTTTATGTCTCAAGGGTTATTTTCGACCTTTTCCTTAAGGGGAAAAAGGTCAACAGCTTAAGCATTTAGAGCTTCGGAGGAAAACATGGAGTTAATACGCACAGGAACAAACTTTGATTTTTTAGGCAGAAGAAAGATGGCCCTCGTCTTCTCTCTCGCCTTGATCTTAATAACAATTGCAACTCTTGTCTACAAGAAGGGGCCAAACTACGGCATAGATTTTGTGGGCGGTACGCTTGTTCATGTTAAATTCTCTGAAAGCATCTCTATTGATAAGCTAAGGGAATCTCTATCCGGTCTCGAGCTGGGCGACCTGCTTGTCCAGGACTTTGGAGAAGGAGAGGGTGAATACCTCATACGAGTTGAAAAGGGTAGCGGTAATGCGGAAAAGCTCTCCCTTGTCATAAAGGAGAGACTGCACGAGATTTTTGGCGCAGGAAGTTACGATATAAGAAGGGTTGAGATGGTAGGGCCACAGGTTGGTAATGACCTGAAACGGCAGGCCCTCATGGCGATATTATATGCAATGGCGGGCATTCTTATTTATGTCACATTGAGGTTTGAATTCAGATATGCCCTCGGCGCGATCATCGCTATAGCCCATGATGTCGTCATTACGGTAGGGGCCTTTGCGGTTACCGGATTTGAGATTTCACTGCCCGTTATAGCCGCCATCCTTGCCGTTATAGGTTATTCCCTTAATGACACTATAATAGTTTATGACAGGATCAGAGAGAATATCAAGAAAGTAAAACCGGGAGATGAAGAGGCCTGTATAAACAGGAGCGTTAATGAAACCCTTAGCCGGACTCTTTTAACCTCGTTTACTACTTTAATTGTGGTTTTGGCCCTCTTTTTCTACGGCGGCGGTGTTATCCATAATTTCGCCTTTGCTCTGTTGGTAGGCATCATTATCGGCACGTATTCCTCCATATTTGTGGCATCTCCAACTTTGCTATACTACAATTCCCTTATGGCAAAGAAAAGGGCGGTCTAAATGGAAAAAAGGTGGGTTCTTTGCCACCTTGATGCGGACAGGAGCAATAGCCTTTCAGGGCAGCTCGGCATATCGAGCCTGACTGCTCAGGTTCTGGTAAATAGAGGGGTCTGCGAGCCCGAAAGCGCCAGGGCATTCCTTGATCCTTCCCTTGCCGATATGCACGACCCGGGTCAGCTAAAAGGGATAAAAGAGGCTGTCGTCCGCATTGAAGCTTCGATTGTAAAGAAGGAGCAGATCACCGTCTACGGCGATTATGACGTAGACGGCACAACTTCAACGGCCCTCCTTGTCCTCTTCCTTCGGGAGCTTGGATCAGAGTGCAACTATTATATCCCCGACAGGATGAAAGAAGGCTACGGCCTTAACTCAGATGCCGTTAAGAGCCTTGCCTCCGCAGGAACAAGGCTGATTATCACCGTCGATAACGGCATAAGTTCTTACGATGAAACGGCGCTTGCCTCATCTCTCGGCATGGATATCATTATCACCGACCATCATCATCTACCCGACAAAACCCCGCCGGCTCTGGCTGTTATAAATCCGCAACAGGATGATTGCCCATATCATTTTAAAGCTCTCGCAGGCGTCGGCGTTGCATTCAACCTTATTGCCGCTCTAAGAACTCATTTAAGAGAAAAGGGGTATTGGAACAGGAAAAAAGAACCTAATCTCAGGAAATATTTTGATCTTGCGGCTCTCGGCACTATCGCCGACATAGTTCCGCTCCTTGAAACCAACAGATTGTTTGCCCACTTTGGATTGAAAGAGTTAACCGCTTCCACGCGCCCCGGCATAATGGCCTTAAAGAGGGTTAGCGGCATCGATGACGGCGAGATAAATGCAGGGAAGGTCGGCTTTCAGCTCGCCCCCCGATTGAATGCGGCAGGCAGGCTGTCTACGGCCGATATGGGCGTTAAACTCCTTATGACGGTCGATGACAGGGAGGCAAGAGAACTTGCCGAAAAGCTGGACCACGAAAACAGGGAAAGACGCGCAATTGAAAAAGAGATATTTGAAGATGCCCTGGCCATACTTGAAAAACAGGGAACGGATAGGTTGTCATCCATAGTTCTTGCCTCGGAAAAATGGCATCCCGGAGTCATCGGCATAGTGGCATCGAGGCTGGTAGAACGTTACTATCTGCCAACTCTTCTTATCTCCATAAAGGATGGCGAAGGGAAGGGCTCTGCCCGAAGCATAGCCGCCTTTCACCTCTTTGAGGGTCTGAAGGAGTGCAGCAGTCACCTCCTTGGCTTTGGCGGGCATAAGTATGCCGCAGGTTTTTCAATCAAAGAGGATAAAATCAAGGGATTTGCAGAGGCGTTTGACTCAGTTGTTCATAAAACCCTTGAACCTGAAGATTTCACTCCCTCATTAAAAATTGATGCCACGCTGGATCTTAGCGATATCGATGACAAGCTTGTTTCAGATCTTGAAAAGATGCTTCCCTTCGGGCCATCCAATCCGGAACCTGTCTTTCTGAGTGAAGATATTGAGGTTAAGGAAGCAATTATATTGAAAGACACACATCTCAAGATGAAGCTTGATTGCGCAGGAACTACCTTTGACGGCATCGCCTTTAACATGAAAGATAAAGGGATTAAGACAGGAGACCGCGTCTCTATTGTCTTTTCCCCGCGTTTTAATCTCTGGAGGGGCAGAAGGTCCATCCAGTTGAATATTAAGGATATTAGAAATCAAGCGTAGGACGGGTGTCAACCCATCACAAAACCAATGATCGTTAAACGCATAACTGTAAGCTTCTTACGTAGATAAAAAATTAAGAGCGCACACGTGGGTCTGCCCGGTTTACAGAATCAGATAAAAGAGAATCTTCCCTTTTTCTATCCAAGTGAGCTTTAAGCCTTTATTATCTTTTTTATCTGTTGACAGGAATATCTGTATATTATAGTCTCCTTTAATCACTTCAAATAAAGCATTCCATCATTGACCGACAGCAACGATTAACCCTATGAAGGGGCAGGCGATGTCAGGTATAAGCAGCAAGTATAATAAAAGCCCGTTCTCGGTAGAAATTATCGTAGACGGGCTTTTCCCTTTAGAGAGGGGGCAAATCCTTACAGTGCCCATTTTGGGGCTCTAAGTCATAAAAACAGCATAATGAGATTCAAGGGGGTACTAAAAAGATTCCGGCTTGTCCGGGTTTTAATCATGGGGCAAATTTAAAAGGACGCTGTTATTTTCAATTATCCAAAACAGCAAAATTAAATACTTGAGCCCATTTATGCACCAGCAATATTGTGCCGGAACGACCGGGTAGACGAGAACCCCGAGCGGTCAAGCGAAGGCCCAAGAACTTTGCATTATTAACCGCACCAAGACACGAAAGAAATATCACATAGGGCAAAATATCATGTCGAAGCAGCTTAACTTAGTGCCATTCGGAACTGATAATCATATAAAAGGCACCTCCTGAGCATACCTTGGAGAGGTATCTCTTGGTATGTTTAGGATAAGAAACGAATCTTAAACAGGAGGTGCTATATGAAATTGTACTCGGCAATAGATCTTCATGCAAACAACAATTATCCGGCGGTTATAGATGAGAGCGGCAAGAGGCTTTTTACGAAGAAACTGCCGAATGAACCGGAACGAATTTTTGAGGTTTTCCATCCTTACAAGGAAGATATTGAAGGGATCGTCGTCGAATCTACCTACAACTGGTACTGGCTTGTGGATATGCTTATGGCGGAAGGATACAAGGTGCATCTTGCCGAAAGGGTCTACCCGAAGGAGATGCGGCCCGTGTGAGACCTTCTGCGTAAGAGAGGGCATTTTGTGCGGTTAAGAACATCCTTGATCATCAGTCTTCAGAGCATCATAAGCCGCAACTGCGGGATTAAGCTCAGCTGCAACGACATGAAACGGCTCAAAACGAATCATGTGGCGCCTTTTCTGAAACATGATGAATCGCTGGCACTGACCAGTGCAATCAGTAAAAAAAGCATAGATTATCTTACGGAAAAGATAAAAGAGATCGAATCCGCCGTAGAGGGTAAAATCAAACTGACGGAACCTTATATGAACCTGAAAACGATCCCCGGTGTCGGCCAGACGCTGGCCTCGACAATTATGCTGGAGACGGGGCCTGTAAGCCGGTTTGCCGGAGCGGGTAATTACGTCTCCTATTGCCGGAAGATGCATACCAAGTGGACCAGCAACGGCAAACAGAAGGGGAAAAGGAACAGGAAGAACGGCAATAAGTATCTTGCATGGGCCTTTTCGGAATCGGCCGAGTTGGCAAGGCGTTTTGATCCACAGGCTAGGGGCTATTATCAAAGGAAGGTGCAAAAAACCAACTTCATGGTGGCCCCTTTAATTTCTTTTCACTATTACTATTATTGGCCTAATATCCGCAGGGAGGAGGTGATTTAACTGAGCGGTTTTCTAAACTTACTCTAAAGAAACATAATTATAAATTGGAGGATCTAAATGAAGAGATTTGTATTAGTTTTGTTCTGTTTTCTTGGCTTATTTTGCTCTAGCTGGGTATCTGCCGTAGAAGTTCCTGTAGGGC
>JAVVFD010000004.1:0-51540 GCA_032250935.1 bacterium | reverse complement strand
ATTTTTTTTCTTATGTTTTAGCGCCCATTCCGGATGTGACATCTTCCCTCAGCTTAGGTTTCTTGTATTACGTGTATGTAGTATATACCACGTAATACTATTTGTCCACAAAAAAACATCGCATATCTCTGAAAGCAATGTTTTTCATCCCTGTGGTTATTTTATTTTAAATGAATGGCGCCTATTTTATTTTATTTCATGAGGTGGCCCTGATGCGCAAGGCCCCCTCATTTACAATTCCACTAATATCTGTTAAGATGCGTGGTTTCTTTTTTTATAAAGACCGGCTTATTGGAAAAGCTTAAAAGTTAGCATATCTTAATCAGGAGGAAGTAATGGCTGAAAGTTATATACAAGACCTTATTGCCGAGCGCATAGGCGGCAAGATGTTCGGCAAGGACACCACCATATACAAGTTCGAAAAGATCAAGAGGGCCAAGCAGGCGGCCATGAAGGAGCACCCCGATATGGAGCTCATCGACATGGGGGTGGGTGAACCCGACGAAATGGCCTTTCCGGAAGTTGTAAAGGTTTTGCAGGAAGAGGCGACCAAGCCTGAAAATCGCGGATATGCAGACAACGGAGTGCAGGAGCTCAAAGACGCAGCGTCGAAATATATGGAAGATGTCTTTTCTGTAACAGGCCTCGACCCTGCCACCGAGATCAATCACTCCATCGGTTCCAAGCCGGCCCTTGCTATGATCGCTTCCTGCTTTATTAATCCCGGTGATGTAATGCTGATGACAGTTCCAGGTTATCCCGTTACGGCGACTCATACCGGCTGGTACGGCGGCAGCGTCCACAAGATTGAACTGCTGGAGCAAAACGGATTCATGCCCGACCTTAAGGCCATCCCTTCAGAGATCGTAAAAAAGGCGAAGGTGCTATACCTGAACTATCCCAACAACCCGACGGGCGCGCAGGCTACGAAGGAGTTCTACGAAGAGGCTATAAGCTGGGCCAAAGAAAATGAGGTCGTAATCGTACAGGATGCGGCTTATGGCGCTCTCGTTTACGAGGGAAGAAGACCTTTGTCCATCCTCTCTTTGCCTGGAGCCAAGGATGTAGCCGTCGAGATCCATTCATTCTCAAAGGCATACAACATGACCGGATGGCGCCTTGCATTTATCTGCGGCAATGCACTTGTCGTCAACGCCTTTGCAACGGTTAAAGACAACTATGACTCTGGCCAGTTCATCCCCATACAAAAGGCCGGTATTTACTGCCTTGAGCATCCTGAAATCACCGATGAGATAGCTGCAAAATACGAAAGGCGCCTGAAACTGCTTGTCGATATATTGAATGAAGTCGGATTCAAGACGAGCATGCCTGGAGGTACCTTCTATCTATACGTCAAGGCCCCCAAGGGTGTAAAGGGAGGCCCAAGCTTCAATTCAGCGGAAGAGTTTTCCCAGTTCCTCATACGCGAGAAGCTCATATCCACAGTCCCATGGGATGATGCCGGAAACTTTGTACGCTTTGCCGCGTGTTTCATCGCCCCCACTAAGGAAGATGAGACGAGGGTCATTAAAGAGATAAAAAGCAGGCTCTCGGATATTTCTTTCGAGTTTTAGTAAAAGGAAGAAGTGCGTTAGATCAACAGATTAAGGAGATTTACAGATGATTATTGCCGAAGGAAATACAGTTTCTATAGAATATACCCTCAAACTTGAGGACGAAGGAATAGTGGACAGCAACGTAGGCGAAGAGCCTCTTTCTTACGTACATGGGAAAAACCATATCGTACCGGGCCTTGAAAAGGAGCTTGAGGGTATGAAGGTGGGCGATACCAAGGAAGTTGAGGTTTCACCGCAGGACGGGTACGGCCCTTTAAACGACAAGGCTTTCGTTGAGGTTCCTAAAAATGAAATCCCGGAAGAGGCCAGGAAGATTGGCGCAACTCTTCAGGCGGAGAACCCAACCGGTGAGATGGTCTATCCCGTAGTAAAAGAGATCAAGGAGGAGACGCTGATTCTCGATTTCAATCACCCCCTCGCCGGCAAGACCCTGCTTTTTGATGTAAAAGTACTCGATATCCAGGAAGGGCCGGGCGAAGCGGCATAAAATCGCGAAAAACCACAATTTAAAGGCCCGCATTTCACTTTTGAAATGCGGGCCTTTTTTGTGCCTTGAAATTTAAATATCTCCCCTCCCCCGGTGGGAGAGGATAAAGGTAAGGGGGATAAAATCTGCTCTTAAATATGCTTTGTTCTGTTTTGTTGTTGAGATTCCGGCGGCGTGGCCAGGTGCTAAGGCAATGGCCTGCAAAACCATTTGGCTGTTTCATAACGCCCCCCCTCTTATGCCCAAAGGGCACACTCCCTTAAGAGGGAGTATCTGGAAGGCCGCTACAGGAAATCAATCTTTAAAAAGTCCCTTCAGTCCTGTCTCATAATCTCCCTCTACGACGCCCTCCTCCGTAATAATCGCCGTTACAAGCTCAGCGGGAGTAACATCAAAGGCGGGGTTTTTAACCGCCACCCCTTCCGGCGTCACTCTCTTTCCCGCAAGGTGCGTCACCTCAAGCGGCGTCCTTTCTTCAATAGGTATTTCAGCCCCCGTCACTATATTGAGGTCTATGGTAGAAAGAGGAGCTGCCACATAAAAGGGTATGGAATGCCTCTTTGCAAGCACAGCCACCATATACGTTCCTATCTTATTTGCCACATCGCCATTTGCAGCTATTCTGTCGGCGCCTACAACGACGGCATCTATAGCGCCGCCCTTCATCAGGTGGCCCGCCATATTATCAGTTATGACTGTTACATCAATACCGTCTTTTTGGAGCTCCCATGCCGTCAGTCTTGCCCCTTGCAGAAAGGGGCGCGTCTCGTCTGCAATAACCTTAATTTTTTTACCGCTCTCAATGGCCCCTCTTATGACCCCCAGGGCCGTTCCATATCCGGCGGTAGCAAGTGCGCCGGCATTACAATGGGTAAGCACCGTAGAGCCGTCCAGCAGGAGCTTGCCGCCATTTTGCCCCATACGGCGGTTTATCTCAACATCCTCATCGCATATTTTAAGCGCCTCTTCCTTCAAAAGCTTCTTAAGGGCGCCTATTCCCTTATCCCTGTTTTCAGCAAATACCGCTTTCATTCTCTCGATGGCCCAAAACAGGTTGACCGCCGTAGGCCTTGTCTTGCCTATCATGTCACAGTCGGATAAAAACCCTTCTTCAAAGAGGTCCATATCTTCCGCCTCTGCCGCCAAAGCTCCGAGAGCTATGCCCATGGCAGCTGCAACGCCGATTGCAGGCGCGCCTCGCACAACCATCTCAACTATGGCACCTGCTACCTCGCTGCAGCTCTCATATTCGTTATAGATCTCCTCTCCGGGCAAAAGCCGCTGATCTATCATTATGACCCTGTCATTCTTCCACTCTATCGTTTTAAAAGACATATCCGCTCCTTAATCTATTCGCTGGCAATATGCACAGATTTATACCATAATTTGCGCCCGGCTTTCAATCATTGCAAAATCATTAAAAATTTGACTGCCTCAATCTTGAAATGCTATCTTTACACAGTGAAATCATCTACATATAAAATACTTTTATCACTCACTTTGCCGCTTCTTGTAATATCGGGATGCGCCACCCATAGCCCGTTCAACAGTTCACTTCAAGGCTCAAGCCGGCAATCTTACGCTGCAAATTCGAGGGCGTCATATCACTATCTAAGCAGTGAAACCCGTCTGCTGGAAGGAGATCTAAAGGGAGCGATAACCGAACTGGAGGTGGCTATTAAATATGATGCCGCCGACCCGTTCCTCTTTACAAGGCTTGCATCCCTTTATCTAAGGCAGGGAGACATCCGGTCTGCTATCAAGACGGCAAAGGATGCTGTATTCCTTGAGCCCGACAATATTAACGCCCACAAGATTCTGGCCGCGCTATATTCCTCTTCCAACATGGCCAAAGAGGCTATCCTGGAATATGAAAAACTGGTCAGCCTGAAGCCGGAAGAGCAGGAACCCTACCTCTTTTTGGGGATGCTTTATTCATCGTTGGGGGAGCATGACAAAGCGATAAAAAACCTTAAACAGCTACTTGATATTGAAGCCGATTCGCTTATGGCATTTTACTACCTCGGCAGGGTCTATACGGATATGAAGCAATATCCAAAGGCGCTTGATAGCTACAACAAGGCCCTTGCCCTGAAACCCGGTTTCAGGGGAGCGCTCTTTGACCTGGCCATGCTTCACGAGATGAGAAGCAACAACGATGAAGCTATATCTGCATACAAAAAACTCCTAAGCATCTACCCTCAAGACCAGGAAGCCAGGAATCGTCTCGGCAATCTACTATTAAAAATCAACAGACTTGATGAGGCGCTGCTCCAGTTTGAAGAAATGAAGACGGGGGAGGTAAGCGAAGCTGCCGTAAGAATGAAAATAGGGCTTATCTATCTGGAACAACAAAAGACTGAAAAGGCGGCTCAGGAGTTCAACGCCGCACTCGACCTTCTTCCGGGCAATGACATGGCTACATACTATCTCGGTATTGCAAATATGAATGGAGGCGAGGCGGATCTTGCTATTGAAAACTTTCTAAAAGTGCCGCTTTCCTCAGACTATCATACCGACGCCATAATAAATGCGGGGCATATCCTCAAAGAGGCAGGCAGGGGCAAAGAGGCGATAATCTTGCTTGAAGGGGCATTAAAAACAGCCCCGAAGGATATGGCGCTTTACATGCTGCTAGTATCGCTTTATTCCGATTCAGGGCGATATGATAAAGCCAAAGAACTTCTTTTTTCAATACTTAATGAAAAAAGCACAAATAACGAAGCTCGCTTCCGGCTCGGCTTGATCTATGAAAAAACAGGCGATATGAACAGCTCCATCATGGAAATGAGGAAGATTTTAGAGATTGACCCTGAACATGCAGATGCAATGAACTACATAGGGTATGCCTATGCTGAAAAAGAGACCAATCTGAACGAGGCTGAACAGCTTGCCACAAAGGCCCTTAAACTTAAACCGGAAAGTGGCTATATCGCCGACACTCTCGGTTGGATTTACTACAAAAAGGGCAAGATAAAAGAGGCGATCAAGACCTTGAAAATAGCAACAGAACTATCTCCCGATGACCCTGTCATAATAGACCACCTTGGAGACGCCTACATGAAGGACGGAAGAAAAAAGGCGGCAAAAGAGATGTATCTTAAGGCGGTTGAACTTCAGGAGGAAGAAAAGGAGAAGGCAAAATTAATAAAAAAGATTAATGACTTATAACGGGCACGCTAAGGCGATCTGCCCTACACTTAAAATGAAAAGGCTTCTCATATTTATCATCATCATCCTTTGCGCCTGCGCGTCTCCACCAAAGCGTTCCATCCTTCCATCTCCAGACAGACTTTATTCAGAGCATGAACTTCTTTCCATACTTGAATCAAGAAACATGGCTGTCAACTCGGTTGAAGGGAAACTGAGCAGCAGGGTTACAATCGCAGGTGAAAACAAAAATACAACAGAGCTTATACTAATTAAAAAACCAGACCACCTTAGAATGGATATCCTTTCTCCATTCGGTTCACCCGTTCTTACTATGGCCACGGACGGTGAAGACATTAAACTCCAATATCATGCAAAAAACAGATTTTTCTCCGGCAAGGCGGGGGAGCCCGGTATAGCGGTCATTCTCTCCCCCTCACTAAACATCGGGGAACTCATTTTGATACTTTCAGGCGGCATCCCCCTGATAAAATTTGACGACTCAAAATCCGAGGTAACATGGGAAAAGAACGGTTACAGGCTCATCATTCAAAATGAAACGACACGGCAGGACATACTTTTTGACGGCAAGGGCCTCTACCCGCTCACATCGGTAATATACGACGGGCAGGAAAGGGCGCTCTTATCCCTTACCATGGGCCAGTACAACGGAATAGAGGGCTTCGATTTTCCTTCCACAATCGACCTCTTCATGCCTCTCGAAAACTACGAAATGAAGATAAAATATTCCCGCGTATCGCTTAATGAAAATCTGGGGCTTGAAGTCTTCAGCCTCTCCCCGCCAGAAGGTATTTTAGTTGAAGACCTTCAAGGGCTGAGCTTCTAATCTAACCTTAAGAGCTTAGACCATGCCTTCATCATCTTGAGGCACATCCAGCGAATCGTCGATCCAGTCCAGGTATTCACCGGAGCCGGTGGCAACGGGAAGACATATAATCTCGGGGCAATCATAGCTGTGAAGTTCCTTGACGCGTTTGACAATAGACGGGGCCATAGACGACGAGCTTTTTGCAATCATCATCACCTCTGGCTCGTCGCAGATCTCCCCCTCCCAGCGATAGATGGATCTCACCTTTGGCATTATATTTACACAGGCACATAAACGCTCCTCAACAAGCGCCCTTCCCAACTTAGCCCCTTCCTCTTCGTTTGGAGCAGTCATAAAAACCAGCATATGTGTCGACATATCACCCTCCCCGTTTCATTAAAATTAATCTTGGAATGGCACTATTCCTTCTCCCCTTGAAGAGGAGAAGGGACATTTATAAATCAATAGTATATCTACTATATCACCGAGGTTCCGGCAGCTCAAGTCATATGCCACATTGCTAGGCGCTTTAACAGTTCCAGAATCTCCCCTTTCATGCTATCCTTTCGCACTATGAAAAACGAGATAAAGATAGAGACCCTCACCTACGGTGGAAATGGACTGGGGCGGCAGGAGGGAAAGGTCGTATTCGTGCCGCTTACAGCTCCCGGCGACAGGGTAGAATTCAATCCGATAAAAGAAAAGAAGGGTTATATAGAGGCTGAACTGACAAAGATAGTTGAGCCGTCGCCGATCAGGAGGGAGCCCCCCTGCCCCCTCTTCGGGGAATGCGGGGGATGCTCATGGCAGCACCTCCCTTATGGTGAGCAGATGAAGGCGAAGGAGGAGATATTCAGGGAGACCCTCTGGCGGCTCGGCACTGTGGAAAAAGAGAACATCCTCCCCATCATCCCCGCCCCGATGGAGCTGAATTACAGGAACAGGGCCCAGTTCAAGGTGCGCTTTACGGAAGGGAAGCTAAGTGCCGGCTTTTACAGGAGGCATAGCCACGCCCTCATAGACATGGACTCCTGCCCCCTCATGTCACCCCTCATCAACTCCATCTTTGCCGCATTAAAGGGAGGGCTCGCCGCCGCCCCTTTCAGAGACAAGCTCAGCCAGATTGATATCAGCGTCGATGATAGTGACAGGCGAGGGTTCGTGATCTTCCACCTCATAACCGACCCGACAAAGGCGGATAAACAGTTTGCAAGGGAAACTGTTTCGTCTATGGAAGGACTGGAGGGACTATTCTTCAGGTGTGATAAAAAGCCTGCCCTCACCAAAATTTTCATAAAAAACAATGAATTCCTTGACTACTCCCTTGTCGTCAACGGCAAAAAACTTAAACTCGCCTTCTCTCCCGGCGGATTTACCCAGGTGAACTACGCACAGAACAGGCGGCTTGTGGAAGAGGCGGTCAAGATTGCAGGGAAAGGCGATGTCGGAAAGGCGCTTGACCTCTACTGCGGCATAGGGAATTTCTCTCTCCCCCTGGCAGAGCTTTCTAAAGAGGTGACGGCCATTGAGGGTAATAAAAAGACTATAGAGGACGGTAAGGGCAACGCGAAGAATGCTGGAAGCGCCAACTGCCGCTTCATCGCAGGCGATGCCCTCAAACAGATCCACACTATAAATCTGGAAGATATCGATCTGGCCCTCATAGACCCGCCGAGGGAGGGCGCCGCCAAGGTGATGAAAAAACTCGCCGCAGCGGGCGTAGCGAAGATCATTTACATTTCATGCAATCCGACTACCCTTGCAAGGGACTTAAGGTACCTGACAAGGAGCGGCTACACCGTCGTCAGCAGCCAGCCCATAGACCTGTTCCCCCAGACCTGGCACATAGAGTCGATCACGGTGGCTCAGAAGGGGAGATAAACTCCCCCACCAAAGTTACAACCCTCACCCGCTCACAAAAATCAGTATGTCTCAACAAAGAGCTCGAAATGCGCCTGGGCATGTTTGCATGCGGGACATTCGTCGGGAGCGCCTTCTCCCTCATGGATGTAGCCACAGTTGCCGCACTTCCATCTGACCGCTTCGTCTTTCTTGAAGACCCTTCCATCTTCTATATTTGCAGCCAGCTTGAGGTACCTCGCCTCGTGCCTCTCCTCGACAAGGGCGATATTGCGGAAGGATTCTGCCACCTCCGGAAAGCCCTCTTCCTCGGCCGTCCCGGCAAAACCTTTGTAAAGGACAGTCCACTCCTCATTCTCCCCTGCCGCCGCCGCCTTAAGGTTGGCCAGCGTATCGGCCTGAGCTACGGGATAGGCTGCATTTATCTCGACAGCCGTAGGGATTTCACCCTTCAGCCCTTTGAGGAGGTGTTTATAGAAGACCTTGGCATGCTCTTTCTCATTTTCCGCCGTTTCAAGGAATATGGCCTCTATCTGCCTGTACCCTTCCTTATTCGCCACGGATGCATAAAATGTGTACCTGTTTCTCGCCTGAGATTCCCCTGCAAACGCCTTTAGAAGATTTTCACAACTCTTTGTTCCCTTGAGACTTTTCATAATCCTACGCCCTCCTCATTTCTAATTTTTTTGTAATTATACCATACCCTCAGAGCCTCTGCATTTTTGCAGGTAAAATTTCCTCTCCACCCCTTCTGTCCCGGATACTTTATTATAATGACAGCCCATCTAGGGATAGAATATGTTTTGGCCCGAGCCGACCTGCAGGGGGAGAGCAAGATAACTATAAATTAAAAAAGAAGAATTTAAAGTGGAAGTAGTTTAAAATGGGCACGCTGCCAGGTGAGAAGAAAACAGTCTTTCTGGCCTGAAAGTGATACAGAAAATGAAATTATTAATGGAGAATATAAATGAGTAAAGATGTGAAGTTGATAGGAATCATACAGTGCGATTTTGCCAAGGAGAGGTGTAGCGGCTTTGCCTGCGTCAACTCTTTTCATGAAAGAATCGATGCCTTCGAAAACTACCCCGATGACGGTAAAACAATGGCCGTTCCATTTAACTGCGGGGGATGTCCCGGACGTAGAATAGGCCGCTCGGTAGAGAACCTTATGAGCAGAGCGAAGAAGAAGGCGGGAATAGAAAAAGAGGAGATCGTCATTCATCTATCTTCCTGCATGGTGACGGATAATGCGCACTATCCGCCATGCCCCCATCTTGACTATATCGGCAAGATCCTTGAAAAAAAAGGGGTCGCTGTTAGAAAGGGAAGTTATAAAAGCAAGACTGCCGAGAAGCGGCGCGAGGAAGGGCGTTACTCTCCATTTGAATGGAAGGAAAATTAAATTAAGTTTGTACAACTTACATGATGGAGGTGGTAATAAATATCACCCCTTCCATCCATCCTCACCGATTAGCGGCACGAAGACACATCCGAGAAGATCTTCCTGCTGAAAATCATCCCCTTTTCTTGTAATTCTCAATAGGGACTGGAGATACTGCCCCCCTACAGGTATTATGAGCCGCCCTCCCTCGCCGAGCTGAGCCTTAAGTCTTTCCGGGACATGGGGCGCCCCGGCAGTAACGATGATTCCATCGAAGGGGGCCTTTTCAGGCAGACCCATGGTGCCGTCGCCTGCCGATACATGGACATTGTCGTAGCCAAGTTGAAGCAGGCGGTTCTTTGCGGCCTCTGCAAGCTCCCCGTGCCGCTCGATAGTATAGACCTCTCCTGCAATCTCAGCTAGAACGGCGGCCTGGTATCCCGAACCTGTCCCTACCTCAAGCACCCTATCCCCGCCCTTAAGCCCCATAGCCTCGGTCATTACGGCAACCATGTATGGCTGTGAGATTGTCTGCCCCGAGCCTATAGGCAGGGGGCCGTCATAGTAAGCGCTGCCGACCTGCGCATCGGGAACGAACTCATGCCTCGGCACACGCCCCATAACATCAATAATGAGCGGGTCTTTTATGCCGCGACTTTTGAGCTGCCTGTCGACCATACTGTTTCTTTCTTCGCTGTAGTTCATATATTAAAGTATACCCCGGTCCCGGGGCTTTTCAAGCAATTCATCAACAAACAGGCACAATGACTCTTTTTTTCTGCATTTATGAAACTTTATTCAGCTTTAAACTATCTAATTTGCATAATGATTGGAAAATAACCGCTTGACATAGCCTCTTAATATGGGATATCTCTTAAGGACATGTTTTCAAAAGTATACAAAAATAAAAGGATAAGCCTCATATCCCTCACCTCTCTCCTGCTCGTCAGCTTCTGCCTCATCCCTTGCGGGAAGGCGGGGCTCTTACGGGCCGAAGCGAGCCAGCAGGCGGGCATGCGCCACGAAGCTGCCGCCGAGATGAAAGGCCACAGCTGCCATAATTCATCTTCTTCCGATTTTCAAATTAAAGAGTGGGATCTTAACAGCTGCATCCACTGCGACTCTTCAACTCCCGCCATAATCCAGTCTGTAAAAAGTTCTTTTTCAATAGATCATCCAGCTTCTATCAGGGCGGAACATCTGCTCTCTTATAACGAATCTTTAAATACAGATCAAAAATGGGCGGCCCTGAAACCACCGGGGGAGGTCCGGCCAATCCACATCTTAAACTCCATATTCATTATCTGATATCAGCTCGCTAAGGTCATGCCTTTGATCGGAGAGGTGCACCTGCACCTTCTCGCATGACTTTTTCCTATTGTTCACGAAATCAATTTTCGGAGAAAGCGATGAGCTGTATCAAAAAAACACTTGTCATACTATGGGCCGCAATCGGCCTAAGCATGGCCCTTTCCATGCCCGCCGACGCCGGGATAATCCATCTGGCCGACATCATCAGCGAGGCCCTCAAGTCCAACCCTGAACTTGCGTCTGCAAGACAGAATATTGAAGCGCTAAGCCACCGGCCGGACCAATCGGCTGCACTCCCCAACCCGATGCTGTCGCTGGGCCTTATGAACGTCCCCACCGATTCATTCAGCTTCGACAACGAGGCGATGACCCAGAAGAGTATAGTCCTAAGCCAGCGTTTTCCATGGTCGGGCAAGCGGCAACTGAAAAGGGAGATGGCAGAGAAGGATCTACTCAAAGGGGAATTTGCCCTCAAAAGCCTGGAGCTCAAACTCGTCCTTGAGGTCAAAAGAAGCTACTTTCAGCTTTTCATGGCAAATAGGGCCATAGAGATAACAGAAAAAAACAGGCGTCTGTTAAAGGAGCTTGTCGGCATCGCCGAGACAAAATACTCCGTAGGCAAGGGGATACAGCAGGACGTACTAAAGGCCCAGGTCGAGCTCTCCAGAATGAGAGACAGGCTCATTACACTTGAAGAAGACCGCAATACGCTCAAGGCCCGCCTCAACTCTCTAATGAACCGCCTTCCGCAGGAGCAGCTAGGAGATCCCGAAGAGCTTGAACTTACAGAGACTGATCCCGACCTTGAAAGGGTGCAGAACCTGGCCTCAGAACGCCACCCCCTCTTGAAAGCTGTGGAGGCAGATGTCGAGGGGACCAGGAAAGAGAACCTTCTTGCCAGAAAGGAGCATAAGCCGGACATTGATCTCTCCATGCAATATGGTCAGCGCGATGACGGCCCGATGGGAGAGCGTCCCGACTTTGTCTCGGCCGTGGTGAAGTTCAGCGTTCCGCTCTGGCGTGGAGAGAAGGAAGACAGGAGAGTGCTTGAAACTGCTGCCAGGGTTAAGCAGGGCGAGAGAGAGTATGATCGCATAAGAAACAGACTCTTTTTTGAAGCGGCAAGACTCAAAGAGGGGTTGGAGAGCAGACGGGAAAGGGCCCTGCTTTTCAAGGAAGGGATAATACCCCAGGCGAAGGCATCGCTCGACTCTTCCGTCGCAGGATACCAGGTCAATAAGGTCGATTTCCTCACGCTGCTGAGCAGCCAGATCACCTTATTTAATTATGAGATGGAATACTATAAGTCGGTGAGTGAACACGAAATCAAGCTGGCCGAACTTGAAGAGGTGGCCGGGGGAGACATTGCAGCCATTCCTGAAAAAATGAGAGGTAAAAAAAATGAATAAGTTACTATTGACACTTATGGCTTTTCTACTGGTCGCAGCGGCCGGGCTTGGCGGCTACTGGTTCGGCAACAGTGGCAAAATGCCTGAAAAAAAGGATGCAGAGTCTAAGGCGGTTCAAACTGCTGAACAGAAGATAAAATACTGGGTGGCGCCCATGGACCCGACCTATATCCGCAAGGAACCCGGCAAGTCTCCCATGGGTATGGATCTCATCCCTGTGTTTGAGGATGAAGAGTCAGAAAGTACCGGGGGATCTGTCAGTATCGACCCCGTTACGGTACAGAACATGGGCGTCAGAACGGCAGTTGTGGAAAGGCGGAAGATGACCCGGAATATCCGCACCGTGGGGATTGTTGCATATGATGAAAAGAGGGTGACCCAGGTGCAGAGCAAGGTGGAGGGATGGATAGAAAAGCTATATATAGATTTTACGGGCCAGTTTGTAAATAAGGACGACATACTCCTTGAGCTGTACTCGCCGCAACTCGTTTCCAGCCAAGAGGAATATCTGGCGGCACTGGAATTCAGCGACAAGATGAAAGAAAACCCCTACCCCGAAATTGCAGGAGGGGCAGACTCCCTGATGAGGTCCGCCAGGAAGAGGCTCGACTACCTCGACGTGCCGAAGCACCAGATCATGGAACTGACAAAAGGTAGAAAGGTGATGAAGTCCCTTCACATTCATTCGCCCAACAAAGGGATCGTTATAAACAAGCATATACAGGAGGGCGCCTACGTCAAGCCCGGCATGCCTCTATATACCCTGGCCGATATATCCAAGGTCTGGGTCCATGCCGACATATACGAATACGAACTGCCATGGGTGAAAGAAGGTCAGGAGGTGACAATGACCCTCTCCTACTATCCCGGCAGAGCATTTAAAGGCAAGGTGGCCTACATCTATCCATATCTGGAAGCAAAGACCCGCACCGTCAAGGTGAGACTGGAATTCGACAACAAGAGGCTGGAACTCAAACCGGATATGTATGCCAATGTGCTTATAAGTTCCCTTATTGCAGACAATCCTATTGCCGTACCGTCCGAGGCGGTTATCCGCAGCGGAGAGCGGAACGTGGTTATTACCTCCATCGGAAAGGGAAAGTTTCTGCCGAAAGATGTAAGGCTCGGAGTTGCATCGGGTGACGGATACTATGAGATCCTGGATGGTCTGAAAGCCGGAGACAGGATCGTTACATCTGCCCATTTCCTTATAGATTCAGAAAGCCGTCTAAAGGAGGCCATAGGCAAGATGCTGGAGACAAAGAGAAAACCATCTGAAGATACCCATGAGGGTCACGATATGGATGACATGGATATGAGCGATATGTCCCTTGATGACGATATGGACATGAGCAATATGAACATGGATGATATGGATCTGTCGGACATGAAGATGGAGAGTAAGTGATGATTAAAAAGATAATAGAACTTTCCATTAACAACAGGTTTCTTGTGATTCTTTTTTCACTCCTTGCCATCGGCTGGGGGGGGTATGCAATGAAGAACACCCCCCTAGACGCGATTCCCGACCTTTCCGATGTCCAGGTCATCGTATTTACCGAATACCCCGGCCAGGCGCCACAGGTGGTAGAGGATCAGGTGACCTATCCTCTTACGACGGCCATGCTTTCAGTCCCTTTTGCCAAGGTGGTGAGAGGCTATTCCTTTTTCGGCTTTTCCTTCGTCTACGTCATCTTTGAAGACGGAACTGACATGTATTGGGCAAGAAGCCGTGTCCTCGAATATCTCAATTTTGTCTCAGCCAGACTCCCCCAGGGAATAACGCCCACACTGGGTCCCGATGCCACAGGGGTTGGCTGGGTATATGAGTATGCACTTGTCGATAAAACGGGGAAATACGATCTATCCCAGCTTCGTTCCATCCAGGACTGGTATTTGAGATACGAACTTCAAACCGTTCCAGGTGTAGCGGAAGTGGCCAGCATCGGTGGCTTTGTCAAACAGTATCAGGTAGAGGTGGATCCGAACAAGCTGATCGCCTACGGGATTCCCTTAAGCAAGATTAAAAATGCCATCCAGCGGAGCAACCGTAATGTCGGCGGGAGGCTTGTCGAGATGGCCGAAACGGAATTTATGGTCCGGGGCCTCGGATATATCAAAGACATTGACGATGTCAAAAACATCCCCCTTGGAGTGGACGGCAAAGGAACGCCCATACTTGTTAGAGATGTGGCTTATGTTCATCTAGGGCCGGAGCTTAGACGGGGCATTACTGAGTTAAACGGAGAGGGAGAGGTAGCCGCCGGCATCGTGGTCATGCGTTTTGGCGGGAATGCCCTTGAGGTTATAGAGAATGTAAAAAAGAAGCTGGAGGCGCTAAAAAAAGGCCTGCCTGAAGGGGTAGAGATTATTCCCGTCTATGACCGTTCCGGCCTGATCCACAGGGCCATTGAGACGCTTAAAGAAAAATTGATTGAAGAAAGCATTGTCGTTGCCCTTGTCTGCATTATCTTTCTCTTTCACGTAAGGAGCGCCCTTGTGGCGATAGTTACCATCCCGGTGGGAATCCTCATCGCATTTATTGTGATGAACCAGCAGGGGATCAATGCAAATATCATGTCTCTAGGCGGGATAGCGATCGCCATAGGCGCCATGATAGACGGGGCGATTGTCATGATAGAGAATGCTCACAAACATCATGAAAGGATGGTGGGAAAGAAGGCTGCCAGGATGCTGAAAGGCAGTGGAGAAGGATCTGAATATAAAGAGGCTGCGCTTCACAATCTCTACAAAGATGTGAAACTCAGCTCAAGCGAGAGGTGGCAGATTGTCATGGATTCGTCAAAAGAGGTTGGCCCGTCGCTCTTCTTCTCTCTCCTTATAATTACCTTCTCCTTCCTCCCCGTCTTTACACTTCAGGCGCAGGAAGGACGGCTCTTTGCGCCGCTAGCCTTTACAAAGACCTATTCCATGGCAGCGGCGGCGCTCCTTGCCATTACGATCGTACCTGTTCTGATGGGTTATTTTGTACGGGGCTACATCATGCCCGAACGTAAAAACCCTGTTAACCGCTTTCTCATATGGGCCTACCGTCCCTTCATAGATTTAGTACTAAGGTTCAGGAAGAGCACGATCTTTGCCGCTATCATTGTCATGCTCCTTGCCCTTTATCCGCTGAAGCATATAGGTTCTGAATTTATGCCGCCCCTAAACGAAGGAGACCTCCTCTACATGCCGACCACCATGCCGGGCATCTCGATTACAAAGGCCAAAGAGCTTCTTCAGCAGACCGACAAAATCATCAAGTCCTTCCCCGAGGTTGAACGTGTCTTCGGCAAGGTGGGCAGGGCCGAAACCGCCACCGACCCGGCGCCTCTGAGCATGCTTGAGACAACGATAACCCTGAAACCGGAAAGTGAGTGGCGCCAGGGAATGACCATAGAGAAACTGACGGAGGAGTTTGACAGAGCTATACAGTTCCCTGGAGTGACCAATGCCTGGACCATGCCGATCAAGACGCGTATCGACATGCTATCCACCGGCATTAAGACCCCCGTAGGGATAAAGGTAGCCGGTGAGGACCTGAATGTCCTTGAAAAACTGGGAGAGGAGATCGAGGCGGTGATGCAGGAAGTTCCGGGGACCTTAAGCGCCTATGCTGAGAGGGTCGCGGGCGGCAACTACCTTGACTATGACATCGACAGGGAGGCCGCTTCGAGATATGGCCTCACTATTGGCGATGTTCAGGACGTTATTATGACAGCCATCGGGGGGAGCAATATCACCTATACGGTGGAAGGGCTGGAGCGTTATCCCATCAATCTCCGCTACCAGAGAGAGCTGAGGGATGATATAAGCGGCCTTGAGCGTATCCTTATCCCCACACCGCGGGGCGAACATATCCCCATTGGTCAGGTGGCTAAAATCAGTATCAAAAAAGGACCTCCCGGCATAAAGAGTGAAAATGCCAGGCTCAATGCCTGGATCTACGTAGATATAAAGGGGATAGATGTGGGGACCTATGTAAAAAATGCGAAGAAGGTGGTGGATGAAAAAATCAATATCCCTGCGGGCTATTCACTGATCTGGAGCGGCCAGTATGAGTATATGGAAAGGGCTGAAAAAAGGCTTCAGATTGTTGTTCCCATAACGCTGGCCATCATTTTCCTGCTTCTCTTCTTCAACTTCAAAAACTTCACGGAAAGCCTCATCGTAATGTTCTCCATCCCCTTTGCTCTGGTTGGCGGAATATGGTTTATTTATCTCCTTGACTACAATATGAGCGTAGCCGTCGCAGTCGGGTTCATCGCCCTTACCGGGGTAGCTGCGGAAACAGGAGTGATAATGCTGCTTTTTCTGGACGGGGCATATAAGGAGCGAAAGGAAAAGGGGATGATGAACAAGCTGTCCGATCTAAGAGAGGCTGTCATGGAAGGGGCCGTTGAGAGGGTAAGGCCGAAAATGATGACGGTAGTTGCCATAATGGCAGGTCTTCTACCCATCCTCTGGGGAGATGGTGCGGGCTCTCAGGTAATGAAGAGGATTGCCGCCCCCATGGTGGGGGGGATGATATCGTCTACAATCCTGACGCTTATTGTCATCCCCGTTATCTACATGATATGGAAGGGATGGAAGATGGAAAGAGATAAAAAATCGAACGCTGATAAAACGTATTAATCGAGATCAAACCATAAAAAAACAAAGGAGTTAAAAAAATGAAAAAGAAAGTTGCAACGATCATTGGAGGAATAATTATAGCAATGGCAGGTTTCACACATGCACAGATGGACCATTCTATGCGTAACCAGGGAAGGATGTCCGATGAAATGATGAATAAAAACAGGATGGAAATGAAGATGCCTGGCGGGATGGAGATGCACGCCATGGAGATCAAAGGACATAAGGTCAATTTCCATATTATGGATAAGAAGGCATTCAGAAATTACATGGACACCATGGGGCATAAGGACCACAGCATGAAGGAGGGGATGAGTCACTACGTGCTGATGGATATCACTGACCCTAAAGGAATGAAGGTCAAGAGCTCAAAGGTGAAGCTAAAGGTCATAGGCCCCGACAAGAAGGCTGATGAAAAGACCGCCTTTCCCATGATGGGGGATTTCGGCGCAGAATTTGACATGTCTCGTAAAGGTAAGTACCAGATTATGACGCTATTCCAGGTGAAGAATAAAAAGCATCACGGCGGCTTCTGGCATGAGATCGAGTAGGCCTGTCTTTTCAATTTAAGATAAGAGGTATTTCGATGGTAAATGATAAAAAGAAGGCCACACCCTCTTATTTATTGCACCGGAGGAATATTGTGCTACATTTAACTATAGATTTTCAGTAAAGTCCTTAATCTGCTTAGGTAGCCGAAATGATAGATTCCATACAACAGTTTAATCCCGTTATGCAGGCCTTTATAGCCACACTCTTTACATGGGGCCTTACCGCCGCAGGGGCGTCCCTTGTTTTTTTCACAAGGGCCTTAAATCCCAAGGTTATGGATTCAATGCTCGGCTTTGCCGCAGGGGTCATGATCGCCGCAAGCTTCTGGTCTCTTCTCGCACCGGGCATAGAGATGGCGGAACAGTTGGGGCATATCCCATGGCTGACGGCAGCCATCGGTTTTATGAGCGGCGGTATCTTTATGAGGCTGACGGATAAATTCCTGCCCCACCTTCATCCAGGCATGAGTACCGATAAAAGCGAGGGGGTAAAGACATCGTGGCAACGAAGCACCCTTCTTGTCCTTGCCATAACCCTGCACAATATACCCGAAGGGCTGGCTGTAGGCGTTGCCTTCGGGGCCGTGGCTGCCGGACTCCCTTCCGCCACAATCGGAGGAGCTATCGCCCTGGCGATCGGCATCGGGATTCAAAATTTTCCCGAAGGAACGGCCGTATCTATGCCACTTAGAAGAGAGGGGATGAGTAAAGGGAAAAGTTTTTTCATGGGGCAGGCCTCGGGCATAGTTGAACCGATCGCCGGAATAGCAGGGGCGCTATTTGTCCTGAAGATGCAACACGTTCTTCCCTATGCCCTGTGCTTTGCCGCCGGCGCCATGATTTTTGTAGTGGTGGAGGAACTGATTCCTGAATCTCAAAGAACTCAGGCAAACATCGACGTAGTTACAATGGCAACGATGGTCGGTTTTTCAGTGATGATGATTCTCGATGTATCTTTGGGGTAAGCGGAAAGTTTGAATCTGCCCTGAATGAAATCTGAAGCAATTAAATAAGCGCCCTATTTAACTCTCAACTCATCTAACGTATGAGAAGAAAAATACCCTCACCTTATCCCTTGTTTCAAAGAAGTCTTTGTGGTTTAACTCAGTTATGATTTGATGTGAGGAGGCTGGAAGATGGCTAAAGACCCGGTATGCGGAATGACCGTTAAGCCTGAAAAGGCGGCCGCCATAAGGGAATACAGAGGGGAGACGATCTACTTCTGCAATCCGAACTGCAAGGTGAAGTTTGACGAAGCGCCGGAAAGATACGTGCCGGACAAGTCAAACGAGACCGTCGCCCTTCCCGTGGAGGGGATGAGCTGCGCCAAGTGTGCCGCAAAGATCGACAATGCCATGAGGGAAACGGAAGGGGTCATCGACTGCGCTGTCGATCATGTCACAAAAAAGGCAAAAACAACATTCGCCCCAGCTTCGGCGGAGAGGGGAATACTCGTTTCAGTCATTGAAGAAAGGGGCTACACCGTTCCCCCAAAAGGCCTGCACCATCCTCACCCCACCCCTATTCCCCAAGAAGACACCGAACTCCCCCCGGGGAGGGGGGCAGGAGAAATAACGACGGCGGTTGTTGCTGCGTCGGGCAAAACAAGCGAGGTCATAAAATGCACCTGAAGGGACAACTGGGCGGCACGTGGGGAATAACCATCATCATGGTAATCCTTGTTTCGTGGTTTATCTACAGATACCTGGCGCCGAGGAATTTCAGAGAGTGGCGCAATCTCGGGCTCGTCCAGGCATTCATCGTGGCGCTCTATGCCGAGATGTACGGTTTTCCCCTGACCATCTACATTCTTACCTACTTTTTCGATTTCGACATTCCCTGGATTCATTTCAAGGGACATCTCTGGTCTTCCCTCCTGGGGCTGGGTGAGGAATGGGCCATGATCGAGATGATCGTGGGATTTGCCTTCGTCTTCGCCGGGCTTTCCCTCATCATGCGGGGATGGAAGCAGATATACGAGGCGAGGAAAGAAGACCGTCTCGTAATAGACGGTCTCTACCAGTACATGAGGCATCCACAGTATACGGGCATCTACCTCACCATCTTCGGGCAGATCATTCACTGGCCCACCATCCCGACCATCACCCTCTTCCCATTCATTGTCTGGGCCTACTACCATTTGGCCAGAAAGGAGGAGATGATGATGATTGAGAAATTAGACGATGAGTACAGAAAGTACATGGAAAAGGTTCCCATGTTTTTCCCGAGGAAAGATGAATGGAGAAAGGTTTTTTTTGAGAGTGAGGAGAGTGGAGACTTAAAATGAAAACCGACCCGGTATGTAAAATGGAAATCAGGGAAGATGAAGCCGTCACCACCGATTATGACGGCGAAATGTTCTTCTTCTGCTCGGAAGGGTGTAGGGATGTTTTTCTGGAGGGAAAGTCCGCCAGAAAGCCTCGCACGATCTATGATCTGATCATTATCGGCGGCGGGCCGGCTGGCCTGACCGCCGCAGTTTATGCATCGACGCTCAGGTTGAATACCTTCCTGATTGCCGTGGATCTTGGCGGCCAGGCCATTGACAGCACGAAGATAAAGAATTACATGGGCTTTGACTTCATAACCGGCCCGGAGTTGGTTGGAAAATTCAAATATCAGATGATCCATTCCAACTATATAGACCACCTTATGAGTGAAGTGGAAAAGATCGAGCCCGTTGAGGATGGATTTAGAGTCACGACGCCAAAACGAAAGAACTTTTTTGCAAAGGCATTGATTGTTGCAACGGGTATGACAAGGAGAAGGCTGAATGTACCCGGCGAGGAGAAGCTTCAGAGGAGAGGGGTCTTTTACGGAAACATTCAGGACTATTCCTTTGTGCAGGGTGAGGATGCTGCGGTCATCGGCGGCGGAAATTCCGCTCTGCAAATGGTTGAAAAGCTTCAGGACGAGGAAAGACGGATATACCTCGTATCCGACCGTAAGCTGACGGCAGACCCATCAGATGTCGAGAGAATCAGAGGATTTGAAAATGTAAAAATTTTCGAAGAATACAAGGTCGAGGCTTTGACAGGCGAGGGCTCTCTCTCCGGTATCAGGATCAGGAAAAAAGGAGGAGAGACAACACAATCCTTTGCCGTCAAAGGGGCATTTGTTGCCGTCGGCCTGCATCCTAATACATATGTTGTCTCGAAACTTGTAGAGCTTAACGAAAGGATGGAGATCACAATTAATCCTGATTGTTCAACCTCTTCTCCCGGCATCTTTGCCGCTGGCGATGTTACAAATGCATTCGGGAAGAGGATAATCATTGCATCCGGCGAGGGGGCAAAAGCTGCAATAGCGGCAAGAGAGTATCTTCTGAATCTTGGGAAACGAGGGCTGTAAAATAATAAAATACTATCCACCCTTGTTGTGATCAATACATTGAGATTAAATAGAATCAGCTTGTAGTTATTATTGTGAGCGCTATGATAGACAACTATGAAGTTATCATTGTCGGTGCTGGTGTTTCCGGGTTGATGTTGGCCAAGTTACTTGATGATTCCAATTTGCAAGTACTGTTGTTAGAGAAAAAGCCAAACATTCAAATTGAGCCCAGGACATTTGGGACTTTTGCAGCAACGGCTAAAGAGCATGGTTTGGAAAAATATATAGACGCGTATTTCGACACTTTTGCCTTTTATGGCCCAACTGCCAAGGCTGTAGGGACGGAAACAGACGTTATGTGCTTGGTTGATTATCAAAAATGGGCGCAGGAACAGGAGTTTAGGCATGTCACAATCAGAACGGGCATAGATTTGCAGGAAGCATATAGAACTGAAGAAGGAATAGTATTAAGGGACCACAACAAATCCTACTTTGGAAATCTTATTGTTGATAGTTCCGGGTACGCCCAAGTCGTGTCAAAGCTTTTAGGATTACAAACGTTGGAGGAAACGGGCCTTTCCTTCGAGGTTGAACTGGAAAACTGCGAATTCCCAATAGAAAAAGAAGCCTCATTTATACTTAACACTGATGTCGCCAATAGTGGTGGTTGGCTATATATCCTGCCTAATGGGAAGGGCCAATATGGTTGGGCGGATTTTTATCCGGAATCTGAATCAGATCTGGAGGATTTGAAGCACAGAACGCTGGCCGCTATGAAATCAGTTGCCCCTCACAATAAATGGTTGAAAAATGCAGATATTACCTATGCCTATGGCAGGTTCGGACCTACCGGCAAGGTACAGCATAAAGTGTATGATAATTTTATTACTATCGGAGATGCGGGTGGTTTCGGTACGCCGGTGACACTGGAGGGGTTCCGGGAGTCCTTGGACAGTGCAAGGTTCGCATTCCTTACCATTACAAAATCGAACACATATAGTAAAAATGAGTTAATAATGTTTTCAGATCTATTTCAGGCGAAGCACGGAAAATATTACGGAATGCATAAGCTGGTAAAATTCCTCTATCTTCGCTGGGCAAGAAACCAGGATATAGACAGGTGGATTAATAACTTTAAAAAGCTTGATAAAGAAAATTTTTTCAGGCTCATAAAAGGAGAGTTAACTGCGAGCCTTATGCTCAGGACATTAGATGTTTTTTTAGTTAAAGATCTGCTGCTAAACGCTATCAATAATCTATTACCGGCGTTCTTGCAGTTTAGAGATTCAATTAGCCTATCTAAAAAATGATGCAATCATGAAAACATATGAAGCAGTCATAATTGGTGGGGGTGTTTCCGGAATGGCCTGCGGCAAAACCTTACATGAAGAGGGAATTGATTTCATACTTTTGACTAAGGAAATCGGCGGGCGGATGCTGACTTCAAAGTCACACGCCGTTAATTATGGCGCCAGTTATATTACCTCGGATTATGAGCACATTATACAAACCATGGGGGGCGGGGAAGCAATAAAAACGAGTGATTGTTATTTTCACCATGGCGATTGTCCGATCTCATTTTATCGTTGGAGGACATTGCTGGAGCTACCTAAACTTGTACGACTTTATTTTATAGCAAGTGATTTCCGTAAACGTCTAAAACGGTTACGCAAGCAAGCGCTTTATAGACAACAGAAGGATATCCTTGCCGATGATCCTGTTTTGAGAAATTATGTCAATATGCCGGCCGGCAAATTTGTAAGTGAAAACAAACTGGAATATCTTAATGATATGTATTTCGGGCCGCTATTTAACAGCACCGCTTTTATCGAATATGAGCTTGGTAATGCATTTGACTATCTTAATAACTTGATGGCCTTATTCTGCAAAACCTACGTAGCCGATCACAGCCGTTGTTGTCGTCTTTTGCCAAAAGGTTGGAGGGATAAAATTGCGATTTGTGAAGTTGATGCTTTATATAAAAATAATCATGGAGGCTATTCTGTTGAAACAGCCAATGAAGTATATCAAACGAAAAACATTGTCCTGGCTCTGCCATATAAAAATGCTATAGAGATATATAAGGTGCCTGAACCAAAACATAATATTCCAATTTATGTACTGGAAGTTTCCGGAGAACGAAACGAGTGTTGTAAAAATAAGCAGGTTGTTTTTTTCCAGCCAAAATCAAATGACATCACAATACTCTGGAAACAGGTAACTGGCACTGATGTTATTTTCAGCAAGGTCCCGGAACCAGAATTAGAGAAGTATTATTTAAGTCACAAAATAATCAACAGTATTTACTGGGAAACGGCAGTAGTTTTATCTGGCGCTAAATGGTCCAAACAGATATTAGATGAGGGATTGTATTTGGCATCTGATTATAATATTTGTGGATTGGAAGACGCTTATATTACCGGTGTTTATGCTGCCAACCAGATAATAAAAGGATTGAGCTAATGTTCTTGCTGGTATGGCGCAAACTGAAACTTGATCCGTTAAAGACCTTACTGACAGCGCTTGCCCTAGGTTCCGTCATTGCCGTCATGCTGGTCTTTCAGGGCTTCAGGGAAGGACAGTACTTTCAACTCTCCCGCATGGTAATGAACAGACAGGGAGACCTGATTGCCGTTCAGGCGGGCGTATCCAACTTTATTGCCGTACGATCCACCCTGCCCCAGTTCTCCCGGGGCGAAGTGGAGGCAGTGCCGGGTGTATCGGCCGTTCATCCGCTGACGACCATCGGACTCATATACGAACAGGATGGGATCAGGACCCCTCTTTATCTCGTCGTTTATGATACCCTTGGCGGCCCCGTTAAACTCTCCGAAGGGCGCACCCTGAAAGAAGACCATGACATAATCATAGATAAGTCACTGGCAAAAAAGCATAACCTCAAGGCAGGAGATGAACTCCCCATATACGGGTTCGGCTTTAAAATAGTCGGGATCGTAGAGGAAGAGGTGGCCTTCATGATGCCCTTTGCCTATGCAAGCTATGAAGGGATGCTGGATCTCTATTTCGAAACGGAGATAGCGCCGGACATAACAATATTTCCCATGCTCAGTTTTATGCTCATAGAGGTGAGCCCCGAATCGAACCGGGAGGATGTGGCAAAGGCGATAGAGGAGGCGGTGCCAGTTGTCGACATATTTACGCCGGAGCAGCTATCCAAACATGATGTGGCGCTTGGAAAGCTCTTCTTCGGTCCCATCATAGGCCTGCTTGTTACAATTTCCTCAATAATCGGTTTTCTTGTTATGGGTCTTATCATGTACTCCGAGGTTAATGGAGAAATAAGGAATTATGGCATTATGAAGGCCCTCGGTTTTTCAAATTTAAAACTGGCCGGGGTCGTCATTGCGCAGGCCCTTTTACTCGTTCTCTTCGCAATGCCTGCCGGACTTGCTCTCGGCGCAGGACTGGCTGCATTCATAAACGAGACGGCGCCACTCTATCTGATAAGAATTTTCGATTACACCATACTGCTGCAGACCGCTCTGGCAAGTTTGATCTTTGCTGCGGCAGGCGCCATGATACCGTTTCTAACAGTCCAGAGGGCAGACCCCATGATTGTATTCCAGGAGGTGCAGTAATGATCAGATGGGCATTAAAATCTCTTCTGTCAAACAAGGGATCTCTCCTTGGAAGCGCTGCGGGGATTGCAGGCGCCTTCATACTGGTTATCTTTTTCGACGCCGTATTCAGGGGAGAGTCGACTCAGATCGTCGCCTATGCCGAAAATACCAGCCCTGATATATGGGTAATGCAGAAGGGCGTGGCAAATATGCATATGGCCACATCCTTCTTGTGGGACTGGAAAGCTGATAATGTCGAGGAACTTGAAGGCGTCAAGCGTGTGACCCCCATTTCGTACCTCAATACCATAATCAGGGCCGGAGAGGTGGAGGCTTTTGCATTCATCGTGGGCCTGCTCCCAGATGCCGACAGGGCCGGCCCATGGGAGATGGGGAAAGGTAGAAAAATCGAAAAGAGCGGCGAGATCGTCATCCCCGATGTGCTGGCAAAGCTCACGGGAACCGGTATCGGCGATAAGGTGATGATTACAGACAGGGCCTTTACAATCGTCGGGCTCTCAAAGGGGGCCTATTCTTCGGCAAATGCCATTGCCTTCGTCCCCTTCGACGATCTGGAGTCTATATTGAAATCGGGGGGGACTTACAGTTTTCTTCTCGTCGATCTCGAAGAGGGTTATGATCCCAGGATGATGGCCGCCAAGATAAAAAACGAGGTCGAGAAGGTAAATGCCCTGACCCAGGAGGAGTTTATAAGAAACGATTTCGCCATGGCCATGCAGATGGGGGTGGAGATCATATTCATGATGAGTGTGATCTGTTCGACCCTGGCTGTTCTTATTACCGGCTTTACGGCCTATATGCAGGTGGTGAAAAAGAAGAGGGAGATTGCTATTATAAAGGCCATGGGCACGGGCCGGGCCTCGCTGATGGGAGGCATTCTTATGCAATCGGCCATGATCGCCTTTACAGGCTTTATTATGGCCGCAGGCTTTTCATTTGTCATAATCCCCCATATTCCTGCTCTGGCGCCTCAGCTGACGCTCGTTGTCTCTTTCTGGGCAGTTGCAAAAATGGGATTGCTGGCCATAGTCATATCTATAGCGGGCGCCCTTATCCCGGCCTGGAATGTGACCAGGCTCGACCCGGCTCTGGTCTTTAACGGGTGAGGAGGAAAGGATGAAAAAGATCATTCTACGCTCGAATGGATTAAAAAAACATTATGGAAGCGGTCATACTGAAGTGAGAGCAGTTGACGGCATCGACCTGACCGTTTATTCCGGCGAGATAGTTCTTATTATGGGGCCTTCAGGGTCGGGCAAGACAAGCATGCTGTCCATGCTTGGCGGACTGCTCAGTCCAAACTCCGGTTCAGTGGAGATCGACGGCATCGACATCACCTCCCTTCCAGGGAATAAACTCCCCCAAATAAGGGCATTGAAGCTGGGCTTTGTCTTCCAGGCTTTTAATCTTCTGGAGGCGCTTACGGTAGAGGAAAATATACTTTTCCCGGCAAGCCTGAAAACAGGCGGAAAAAAAGAAGCCATCGAAAGGGCCGATGATCTCATTTCCAGGCTGGGGCTTGCCGGGAGAAGGAACGCTCTGCCTAAAACCCTTTCAGGGGGAGAAAAACAGCGTGTAGCAATAGCGAGGGCGCTCATAAACGAGCCGCCCGTAATACTGGCCGACGAGCCGACGGGAAACCTGGATTCAAAAAGCGGCCAAGAGGTGATGATGATACTTCATGACGTGGCAAGGGATGAAGGATGCGCCGTCGTTATCGTCACTCACGATCCAAGGGTTGAAGATATAGCGGACCGTATCCTATGGCTCGAAGACGGGCTACTCCGCGACAGGAAGGATGAGGAACACCACTGGGTTTACGACCCCGTTTGCGGAATGCGCATTGACGAATGGACGGCAACCCTGTTCAGCGAATACGAAGAGACAAAATATGCTTTCTGTTCCAAGCGGTGTAAGGAGCGGTTTAACGAAACCCCGGAGAGCTATCTAAGGTTGAATGATCCGAAAGGATGATTATGGATGAGGCAAAGAGCATAAATTCACTGAGAAGCCTGCACGACCTTTCAAAGGCGATTAACTCCACCCTCGACATCAGCAAGGTTGTCGACATGGTGCTTAAAAAGACTTCACAGCTCATGAAGTCGGGAAGGGTCATTATCCTCTGTCTGAAAAGGGAGAGACGCGTCCTGAATGTTTACGCCTCTCTCGGTTTCGCGGATGGAGAGCCGGGTATCAGGCAGTTTAGCAACGTCGGTTCTTTCGACCACTGCATCGTTCACAAGGGGACGGTGATCACCCTTGAGGAGATTCTTCCCGAAAAGGATTACAGAAAATATCTGAAGACCATGCCCTTCCTCGCAGAGATGGTCTTCGCGCCGCTGGAGATCGAGGGGGAGGCGGTGGGGCTTTTAGGCATCTCCGACCACAAAAGGGCCTTTTCCCAGATCGAACTGGAGATATTCTGCTCTCTGGGCAGCCAGGCGGCCGTCGCCATGGACAACGCCAACCTGCACCAGGAGCTGAAGAACGCCTTTCTCCATACGGCAGAGGCCCTTGCCGAGGCGGTTAACAGCCGCGACCCTTATACGGGAGGGCATGTAAGGCGCGTTGTAAGCTACTCTCTTAAACTGGCCGATGAGCTTGGCTTGTCTGTGAAAGAGAAGGAAAAGCTGAGGCTCTCCGCCATCCTTCATGACATAGGTAAGATAGGGATAGACGATGCCATCTTGAGAAAGGCGGGGAAGCTCTCCGCCGGGGAAGAGGCGCTTATGAGGAGTCACCCGGAAATAGGGGCGAGGATTCTCGGCTTCGTGGACGAGATGAAAGACATCATTCCGGGCGTGCGCCACCACCATGAGCGATTTGACAGCAGCGGATATCCTGATAAACTCAAAGGAGAGGCTATTCCTCTTCCGGCCAGGATAATAGCCATAACTGATGCCTTCGATGCCCTCACTACGAACAGGCCCTATAGTAAGGCGATCGATCATAACAGGGCCCTTGATAAAATAAGGAAGGGAGGTGGCACACAATTTGATCCTCGCCTGGTTAAGGAATTTTGTAATGTTATAGGAAAAGATAAATAAGAACATTTCTTCAAAACAGGGCATCCATTTGCCACTCATGGCATCTCAAATACAAGAGAGCAATTTAAACGGGCAGGAGAAAGATGATGATAAAATCAGCAGCGGCAGGTCTCGTCGGGGCCATCACTATGTTTGCCTTTTATTTTCTTTTTCTGGCGCTCCTTTCGGGCTCATGGTGGCACCCCGTTGATGACCTGTTGGAGTTCAAATACTGGATCGGAACGCTAGTGATCGGCTTCGGAGTTCAGGTGGGACTTTTCCATCACATCAGAAGTGTTGCGCGTCTTAAAGGACACGGGGGAACAGCGGTCGCAGTCGGCACAGGGACTTCAACGGCAGCAATGGTTGCCTGTTGCGCCCATCACCTGACTGACGTTCTTCCCATTATAGGCTTTGCCGGCGCCTCACTTTTTCTTTCGGAATACAAGGCGGTCTTTATGGCGATAGGTATTTTAAGCAATATGGTCGGTATAATCATCATGACAAGACATATAAGGAGGTGCAGGCAATGAAATTTTCAGGAATTGTTACGCTTGTTTTAGGAATTTTTCTTTTTATAAGCCCGCCGGAAATCGCCGCCGGGGATATGGCCCGGAAGAACAGTGAAGGGAAGGTTACTATAAGGGTGACCTACGAAAACCCGGGCAAAGCCGACCCGGCCTTTTCGGTGAGTATGAATACCCACTCCGTCAATCTCGACGGTTATGATATGGGCGAGCTCTCTCTTTTAAGGGACGGAAAGGGCAGGGAATATCGGGGCAAGTGGACGTCGCCCGAAGGTGGCGGTCACCACATATCGGGTGTCCTGCTCTTCGAGGGGCTTAAACCGGATGCGGGAAAGATCGAACTGATCATCAGGGATGTTGCTGGCATCAAGGAGAGAAAATTCACGTGGTAAGACAGAAAAAAAATAATGGAAGGAGATGAGGAAAATGGCTAAGGACCCCATATGCGGAATGGACGTTGATGAAAAGGATGCCGGATACATGCTGCACTTTGAACATGAAACCTGTTACTTCTGCTCGGAAAAGTGCAAGGAGACTTACGAGGAGCGGATAGGTCTAAAAAAACGGGAATCGAAAAAAGGTTTTATCGGACGATTTCTTGAAAGGGTCGCCGAGGGAACGCAAAAGGCCACCGGCGGAAAACCGCCCAAGTGCCATTAAATAAGGAGGTGATTGGAATGGCAAAAGACCCGGTATGCGGTATGGAAGTGGAGGAAGGAAAAATATGCAGCGAGTTCGAGGGGAAGCGATACTGCTTCTGCTGTGAAGCGTGTCGAGAAACCTTCGAAAAAGAACCTTCCAGATATCTTAAAGAGAACAGCCCTGAAGAGAAAGGGTGTTGCTAAAACAGGGGGATAAAATGAAAAGATTGGCTTTACTTATTGCCTTAATGGTGATGACGCCCTTATCAGCCAGTGGTGTCCTTGCACAGATGGATGAAGGCGCAGGCAAGATGGACAGGGGTGAGAAGTACGAGATGATGGCTCCGGGTGGGGAACATATGATGGGACCCGGCATAATGAGGCGATCGTCAAGTGATTGCTGGATGGGCGGAGGCATGATGGGCGGGCACATGCATGGCTGGACGTTCATTGGTTTCGGCTTTATCAAGGTTGTTGTCATTGGTCTCTTCTTCTGGCTTCTATTCAGGATTGCCAGAGCGCTTGATCAAATTGCTGAAAACAGGAAAAAAGACGAATAGCTCTTGGAGCAGAAGGCGAAGAAAATGAAAGGCTGCCTGACAACGAAAGCATTGGTTGCTTCCGTAATACTACTTTCCTCACAGGCAGCGGCACGTACGCTGGAGTATGACCTTGTCATTGACTACGCCAAAGTCAATATAACCGGCAAAGAGGTCAGGGCTATGACCATAAACGGTGGAATTCCCGGCCCTACGCTGGAGATGACTGAAGGGGATTTTGTCAAGGTTCGGGTACATAACCGGATGGACGTGGATACGTCTGTTCACTGGCACGGTATTCTGCTTCCAAACCGGGAGGATGGCGTTCCCTATCTTACCACGCCTCCCATCCGGCCCGGAACGACGCACCTCTTCCGGTTTCCGGTAAAACAATCGGGAACCTACTGGTATCACTCGCATACTGGCCTTCAGGAACAGCGGGGCGTTTACGGGTCCATCGTGATACATCCGAAGAAGGAAACGGTTCATGCCGATCGGGATTATGTTCTGGTCCTCTCCGACTGGACCGATGAAGATCCCCATGAAGTGATGCGGACACTTAAGCGGGGGAGCGAGTATTATTCATTAAAAAAGGGATCCATACAGACCGTTACCGGGGCATGGAGGATAGGCGCCCTGAAAGAGATGTTCAGCCGCTCACTAATGCGAATGCCTCCGATGGACGTATCCGACGTTGCCTACGACAGCTTTCTCATAAACGGAGAGCCTCATCAGAAGCTGGAGGCCATGCCTGGAGAGATGGTTCGCCTCCGCCTTATCAATGCCTCCGCCTCAAGCTATTTTTATCTCCACTATGCGGGGGGCAGCATGAAGATTATCTCTTCCGATGGCCTTCCTGTCCGGCCGGTGGAAACTGAGCGCCTTCTCATTGCCGTGGCGGAGACCTATGATCTGCTGGTTAAAGTACCGGAAGAAGGGAAGGCCTTTGAATTCCGCGCCACAGCCCAGGACGGCTCCGGAATGACTTCTGTCTTTATCGGAGAAGGTTCACCCGTCCCTGCCGGAGAAATCCCGAAGCCCAACCTGTACAGGATGCACGGTGACATGGGGCATGAAGGGATGCAGATGGATGAGATGATGATGGACGATATCTCCATGGCTGACATAACTTTGGAAAAAATGGAGGTCCATGGTCAGGAGCAGATGACGGACATGGCCGATCATGAGATGGATATGAGACATCCTTCAGGGGATCAGGCCCATACGGGCCACGATACGATAGGACATGAAATGGGTGATATGGAAAGCAGGATGGAAAAGCGGCCGCTGGCGCCATACAAAAAGCTCCACTCCTTAAAGTCAACGACCCTTGACCCTGCAAAACCTCTGCGGAAGATTACGCTGACGTTGACGGGCGACATGGAACGCTATGTCTGGTCCTTCGATGGGAAAGTTCTAAGTGAGGCTGACAGGATTCTCATTCGTAAAGGTGAGAATGTAAGGATCCTATTTGATAACAAAACAATGATGCATCACCCCCTTCACCTGCACGGACACTTTTTCCGTGTGCTGAATGGTCAGGGTGAATTTGCACCGTTCAAACATACCGTTGACATCGCACCGTTGGCAAAACAGGCGATTGAATTCTATGCCAATGAAGAAAAAGACTGGTTTTTGCATTGTCACATCCTTTACCACATGGATGCCGGGATGGCACGGATTGTTCGTTATGAAGGAAGTGAGATTGATCCAGCCCTGCAGGAATTCAGAAAATTGAAAACGAACATCCTGAAGCGGGACCCCTGGTTTTTCTGGGGGGAAGCCGGAGTATTGTCACAGCTGACGGACGGTTTTATCATGGCCGCAAATACCAGAAATTCCCTTTCCCTTGACTGGGAGGGAGGCTGGAAGGATGATGAATATGATGCAGATGCCCTTTACAGCCGCTATTACGACCGTTTCCTTTCATTCTTTGGCGGACTTAATGTGACCGATGAGGAGACGCGGGGAGTGATTGGTCTCTATTATCTTTTGCCCCTTTTGATTGATAGTAAGTTCCGTATTGATTCGGACGGAGAAGGGAGACTCGTGCTGGCAAAAGACCTTCGGATTACCTCTCGCCTCACGATGTTTGGCGATTTTGAGTATGATACGGAGACCCATTCGGAATGGCTGGCCGGAGCCGCATGGACGGTAAACAGGCGGTGGTCTTTGATGTTCCAGTATCACTCCGAATTCAAGGGGGGCGCAGGTGTGCGTCTTAATTTCTAGAAGGAATTTTTAGCATAATTTAAAGAGGGCCAATTTTTATAAAGGAGAGATAATCATGGCAAAAGACCCGGTATGCGGTATGGATGTAGACCCTGAAAAGGCGGCTGCCAGCAGTGAATACAGAGGGGAGACGATCTACTTCTGCAATCCGAACTGCAAGGTGAAGTTTGACGAAGCGCCTGGAAAATACGTGCCGGACAAGACAAACGAGACTGTCACCCTTCCCGTGGAGGGGATGAGCTGCGGCAAGTGTGCCGCAAAGATCGACAATGCCCTGAGGGAAACGGAAGGGGTCATCAACTGCTCTGTCGATCATGTCACAAAAAAGGCGGAGGTAGAGTTCGATCCCGAAAAAACCGACAGGGAAAAGCTCGCCAACCTTATCGAAGGCCTCGGCTACACCGTTCCTGGAGCGGCTCCCCCTGAAACTGCCCCAAAAACAGTTATAGACCCGGTCTGCGGCATGGCCGTTAGCGCCGTTTCCGCAAAGGGATGGTCATCTGATTATGGGGGGGAGAGATACTATTTTTGCAACCCCGACTGCAAGAAGACCTTCGATGCCGATCCCGAGGGGGCGCTTCACCCGGAGGCAAAACTTGCTGAAGAGGCAATCCCCCCTCACCCCGGCCCTATCCCCCAGGAAGAAGGGAAAGTTGCGGAAAAGGACTCTCCTGCAGAAATTAAAACAGTTACCCTTCCCATTGCGGGGATGACCTGCGCCTCCTGCGCATCTACCATTGAAAAGGCCCTTTCAGCTCTGGGCGGTGTTAACCATGCGGCAGTTAACTTTGCCGCCGGGAAGGCTACGGTAAAGTACGCGCCTGAGATGACAAGCACGGAAGAGATGGAGAAGGCCGTTGCCGATGCAGGCTACGAGGTAATCAAATCCTCGGGGGAAAGAAGGATCGAACTCAAGGTGATCGGCATGGGGTCGGACCACTGCGCCGGAGTGGTAAAAAAGGCGCTCGAAAGGCTGGAGGGGGTCAAGGATGTTGAAACAAATTTCGCCAATTCCTACGCGCGCCTCACCTATACGGAAGAGAAGCTCGGCGTCCGGCAGATCATGAAGGCCATAAGCGATGCGGGATATCATCCGGAGTTGATCGAGTCCGGCAAAGATGGCTCCGACATCGAAAAAGAGGCGCGGCAAAGAGAGATCAGGTCGCTGAAAAATCGCTTTACCTTGGCGGCGATCTTCACGGTCCCTGTTTTTTACGTCGCCATGGTGGAAATGATAAGCGAAAGCCTCATTCCGGGCTTCATATCTCCTTCACACTCACCTACAGGCTTTGCCCTTTTCCAGATCACCCTCTCCATTCCGATCATCATTATAGGATGGAGTTTTTACAAAAAGGGCTTCCCGAATCTATTCCGGGGAACGCCTAACATGGATTCCCTCATCGCCATGGGAACCTCGGCCGCCTACGGCTACAGTTTTTATGCCGCATCTCAGGTTCTCCTCGAACTGGACCCGCAAGGCAGATATGTAAGAAGTCTCTATTTTGAGACGGCGGCGGTAATCATTACCCTTATCCTCTTCGGGAAATACCTGGAGACGGTGAGCAAAGGGAAGACCTCCGAGGCTATAAAAAAGCTGATGGGGCTTGCGCCCAAGACGGCCATCATTGAAGTGGATGGCGTCGAAGAGATGGTGGCCGTTTCCGATGTGCAGGTCGATGATATTGTCATTGTCAAACCGGGTGAAAAAATACCTGTGGATGGTGAAGTAATCGACGGGAGAACGGCTGTCGATGAATCGATGCTGACAGGTGAGAGTATCCCCGTTGAAAAAACCGAGGGGTCAAAGGTGGCGGCGGCGACGCTGAACAAGACAGGCTCTATAAAATTCAGGGCAGAGAAGGTGGGGAAAGATACGGCGCTGGCCCAGATCATCAAGCTTGTCGAAGACGCCCAGGGTTCGAAGGCGCCCATCGCCCGTATGGCCGACATCGTTGCCGGCTATTTCACCTGGGGGGTCATAGCATCTGCCGTTGCGGCAGGGGGCATCTGGACCATTGCAGGGACGGCCTTTGGCGTTACCCTTCCGGGCGGGACCTTTGTCTTTACCCTGACGGTCATGATAGCCGTACTGATTATCGCCTGTCCCTGTGCGCTGGGGCTTGCAACCCCCACATCTATAATGGTGGGGACTGGCAAGGGGGCCGAACTGAGCATACTGATTAAGGACGCGGCAGCGCTTGAACACTTCAGGAAGATCAACTTTATCGTCTTCGATAAAACGGGGACACTTACAGAAGGCAGGCCCCGTGTTACGGACATACTTGTCTACAATAACGACAATGAAGACGATGTCTTAAGAATGGCCGCAAGCGGAGAGAAAAAATCGGAACATCCCCTGGCAGAGGCGATTGTGGAAGCAGCAACCGCAAGAGGGCTAAAGCTCCTCGACGTTTCGGAATTTAACGCCATCCCGGGCCAGGGCATAGAGATAACTATTGATAAATCAAAACTTTTCCTCGGAAACGAGAAACTGATGGCCGAAAAGGGGATCCATATGAAGATGGCTGAAGACGATGCAAGCCGCCTCGCCGATGAAGGAAAGACCCCCATGTTTATCGCCAAAGAAGGCAGGCTGGCGGGAATCATTGCCGTTGCCGACATATTAAAGGAAAGCAGCGTGCAGGCCGTAAAAGAGCTGCACGGACTCGGGATCAAGGTGGCCATGCTCACCGGGGACAATCGCCAAACGGCAGAAGCGATTGCAAGGCTGGCCGGAATAGACCGCGTCCTGGCCGAGGTGCTCCCCGAAGACAAGTCGAATGAGATAAAAAAGCTCCAGGCAGAAGGGTATCAAGTGGCCATGGTGGGGGACGGTATAAACGACGCACCAGCCCTCATGCAATCCGATGTGGGAGTGGCAATCGGTGCAGGGACGGATGTGGCCATGGAGTCGGCCAAGATAGTTCTCATGAAAAGCGACCTCATCGACGTCGTAAAGGCATATAAACTGAGCGCGGCAACGCTCAGGAACATCAAGCAGAACCTTTTCTGGGCATTCGGTTACAACACTATCGGGATCCCGATTGCAGCGGGAATACTCTACCCATTCTCCGGTTTTCTCCTAAGCCCGGCCATCGCGGCAGCGGCAATGGCCTTTTCATCCATTTCCGTTGTTTCCAATGCACTTAGATTAAAAAGAGTCAGGCTCTGACGAAAGAGAGCATACACGAATTCGTCTTGAATTTTTCCGCCGTTTCAGCTATAAAAGTGCCTGATGATTAAAAAAGGAGATTTCATAATGAAAAAAACAGCGGCATCAATTTTAACAGCAATAATGGTCTTTGCATCCGGGGCATCCGCCGAAATGGATCACCAGCATAATCATAAGCAGCGCCAGATGGAACATTCTTCCGACGGGATGGCCATGTCGCAGCCGATGAAAATGCACAGCATTGATGTAGACGGCTACAAGCTCGACTTCCACATCATGGACCAGAAAGCCTTCAGGAAATATATGGATAACATGGGGCATACAAGTCACAAGATGCGCGAGGGGATGAGCCACTATGTCATGGTGGACATATCGGATAAGGACGGAGGTAAGATCAAGCGTTCAAAGATGAAACTCAAGATCATCTCCCCCGGTAATAAAGAAAGTGAAAAGGTTGCCTTCCCGATGATGGGAAGCTTTGGCTCCGAGTTCGATATGACTGAAAAGGGTGAGTATCAGATAATGACCCTATTTAAAATAAATGACGAAAAGCATAAAGGCGGCTTCAGGCACGAGATGAAATAAGAGGAAAAATCTTAACGGTATAAAAGAGGGGCTGATTTTTATCAGCCCCTCTTTTTATTGATACTCTTATTTATCAAAGGCCTTGCTGTCTTCCACAAAGGCCTTCATCCCTTCATCGGTGAGGGGATGATCTGCCACCCTCATAAGTATGGGAGCTGGAACAGTCAGGATATCGGCTCCGCAAAGCAGGCTTTCAGGCACCTGCACATCATTCCTGAACGACGCGGCCAGAACCTCCGTCTTTATATGATAGTTACTGAAAATTACGGATATCTCATGTATCAATCTTATGCCTGCATCCTTCCTGGGGCCTCCGGAGGCGACATAGGAGGTGTTGTGCAGCCGCGTATTTTCCCTGTCTCCGCGGTGATCTTCAATATAGTGAAGCGAATTGCCGATCTCCCTTTCGGCCTCATCATGCTTATAGAGATAATCAGCCACCCTGCCCAAAAAGGGAGAAACATAGCTGGCTCCAGCACGGGCGGCCCATAGCGCCTGGGTACTGTTGAATATAAGCGTGGCGTTTGTCTTGATATCTCTTTCCCACAGGGCGCGAAGGACCTTTAGCCCCGTATGCCTGTCCATAGATGGATCTACCGCCTCATATCCCCCTACAGGGACCTTTACAACGACATTCGGACCGTAAGCGGCAAGCTCTTCTGCCTGGGCGACCATCTTATCAATAGTAAGCTCGGTAAGTTCCAGTGATACCGGATAGGGGTCAAGGAGAGCGACTATCTCCTTCATCATCTTCTTGGCAGTTTCCCATGAATCGGCGCCAGCCTTTTTCATCAGACTGGGATTGGTCGTAACACCTGACACTATTCCCGCATCGAGAAGCGGCCTTATCTCGTCGATGGAGCCTGTGTCGGCAAATATCCTTGGCGCCTTTTCAGCCGGATGCGCCAGCTTCTTCCCTTCAGGCGTCGGGCTCGTATCTTCCATTATCGCCCTGCGGGCGCCTATATGAGCGGGTATTTCATCAGGCTTTAACATACTTCCTCCTTGTAGTAAGCAGTTACCAATTAAAAATTGCGATTGTCTAAACCCTCTCGTAGGGGTCAAAAAGTTTCTTATATTCGTCCAGGGCATACCTGTCCGTCATACCGGCAATATAATCGGCAATAATCCTTTCCTTACCGCCTTCCTTGATCTGGTTGTACATATGTGGAGGAAGCTGTTTCGGAACCATATCGTACGCATTAAAAAGCTCGGTCATGAATTTGTTCGCCTTTTCGGCCATCCTGATTACTCTATAGTGGTTGTACAGCTCCCGTCTCAGGAATGCCTTCAGCTCCCTGTTTTTTTCACTTACTTCAGGGCTGAAGGCAACAATGGTCTCCTTGCACCCCCTTACATCCTCTACAGACTTAATGCCAAGTCTCTTTATATTAGACAGGATATTTTCTATCAGGTCTGTAACAAGCGTGTTTATTATGTATCTTACCGTCTGGTGTCTCTTGACCTTGAAGGGATGGTCCGGCATCTCCTTAAGCACCCTTTCATAACACTCTCTCCATATGGCCACTTCGTTTATCTGGTCTACCGTTATCATACTGGAGGTAAGGCCGTCATCAATATCGTGATTATTGTAGGCAATCTCATCGGCAAGATTAACTATATCCGCCTCCAAGGTAGGCTTAAACTCAGGCTCAAACTCCTCTACCAGTTCGGGATTATCATGCTCGGAGGAATGCTTGATAATCCCCTCTCTCACCTCCCAGGAAAGATTTAGACCTTTGAAATCTGGATACTTGTCTTCAAGATGATCAACAACCCTCAGGCTTTGACGGTTGTGTTCAAACCCTCCGTGAGCCTTCATAAGCTTATTCAATGTCCTCTCCCCCGAATGCCCGAAAGGGGTGTGACCAAGGTCATGGCCCAAGGCTGTCGCCTCGGCAAGATCCTCGTTGAGCCTTAGAGCTCTTGCCATCGTTCTGGTTATCTGGGCAACTTCCAGAGTATGGGTCAGCCTTGTTCGGTAATAATCACCTTCGTGATTAACAAAGACCTGCGTCTTATACTCAAGTCGTCTAAAGGCGCTGGAATGAACAATCCTGTCTCTATCCCTTTGAAAACAGGTTCTTAGCGAATGTTCTTCCTCGGGGTGATGTCGCCCCCTTGAATCGGCCGCCTTCATCGCATAAGAAGCCAGCATGTCAGACTCTATTTTTTCAAGCTTATTTCTTGTTTGCATGAGGCTAGTTTAACCTACGACCGGTCTGAGGTCAAGAGGAGCAAAATACTTTGACAAAGAAGGAAGCTTTAAGTAAGATTAATCTCTTTTACAAACAGGAGGATAGCGTGACAATGAAGGTTTACCGGGGGCTGCACGGACTTGATGGAAAGTTCAGATCGCCAGCCGTAACTCTCGGCAACTTCGACGGCGTACATTTAGGTCACGGCGAAATATTCAGGCGCCTTAAGAAAAGGGCGGGCGAAATCGGCGGGGAAGCCCTCATATTCACCTTCGACCCTCATCCGGCAAAGGTATTGAGGCCTGAAGTTAGTCCTTCCATTATCACCCCTTTGTCGGAAAAGCTTTGCCTCATTGAAAAATATGGTCTTGATGGCATCATTCTGGCCGACTTCAACAAGGAATTTGCTGCGCAGCACCCGGCAAGCTTTGTAAAAGACATCTTGCATGGAAAACTTGGGGCAAAACTGGTTATGATCGGCCATGACTTCACCTTTGGCAAAGGAAAGGCAGGCAACATCGATTCACTGGCTTTACTGGGGAAAGAGGCAGGATTTTCCGTAGAGGTTGTCGAGGCTATCAAACTTGACGGAGAGATAGTGAGCAGCACTAGAATAAGGGAGCTGATAAAAAAGGGAAAGGTGAAAGAGGCATCAAGGCTTCTTGGCAGGCATCACTCCATTGAAGGGAAGGTCATTAAAGGGCACGGTCGGGGCAAGCCTCTCGGATTTCCAACGGCAAATATAGATTTCCACGCCGAACTCCTTCCCCAATACGGGGTCTATGCCGTGAAGGCCCAGCTGGGACAAAGACAGCTGAAGGGGATTGCCAATATAGGGATAAAACCTACATTTAATGATGACGAGCCATCGATAGAGACCCATATTTTAGACTTTGATGAGTCCATATACGGCCAAGATCTTAAGGTTTCCTTCGTCGACAGGGTAAGAGATGTGCGCTCTTTTAATGATCCTCAGGACCTGTCCGATCAGATAGCTAAAGATATTGGACAGGCCAGACAAATGCTTGACGGGGTAAGTATTGAAGATTAAGATATGGTTCGGCATTGCGATAAGCTCCCTGTTTATCTGGCTCACGTTCAGGGAAGTTGACTACATCTCCCTTTGGTCAGCCATGAAAAAGGCCGATTACAGCTATCTCCTGCCTATCATCATTATTACGATGCTTCAATTTTATATTAGGGCCCTGAGGTGGGGGATTATCATGGAGCCTATAAAAAAGATAGGCCAACTAAACCTTTTTTCAGCCACGTCGATAGGATATATGGCAAACAATATTCTTCCCGCGCGTATAGGCGAGTTCGTTAAGGCATATGCCATCGGCAAGTCGGAAACCGTAAGCATGAGCGCCTCTTTTGCCACCATCGTTATAGAAAGGATTCTCGACCTTATGGCGGTTTTAATGCTTTTATTCCTTGTGCTTTTTATCGTGGATTTCCCGGCCGAAAGATCCGGCCTTGAAAACACCTTGAGAACAGGGGGGATGGCGGCGGCTCCTGTCTTTCTATCAGTTGTCATCTTTATGCATTATTTCAAGAAAAACAGTGATCTCTTTAAAAAAATAACCATCAAGCTGTTATCACCCTTTTCCACAGGCTTCGCCGAAAAAGCAGGCCGCTTTCTCGATTCATTCACATCGGGGCTGGCAGTGATGAAGAGGGGACACCACCTCATCAAGATAAGCATCTATTCTATCATTATATGGTTTCTTGCCGCAGTTCCTATACACCTGACCCTTATCTCCTTCGGTCATTCTCCCCCTTTTTCTATATCCTTATTTATCCTTGTCCTCATAGGAATCGCCGTATCAATCCCATCGGCGCCCGGGTTTATAGGCACATTCCACTACGCCTGCAGCAAAGGGCTGGAACTTTTCAACCTGCCGGTAGAAGAGGCATTATCAATATCTATAATTCTTCATGCCATCAATTTCTTTCCTATAACATTAATCGGCTTTTTCTTCCTTTGGCGAGACAATGTCTCACTTATGGATGCTGAAAAACTTAAAGAAGGCGAGGAGGCCTTGCCATGACACAGAAAAAGGTATTTCCCGCGATCTCCCTGCTGGTATCATTCGGAGTTTACCTCCTTACTATGGGCAACACCGTATCTTTCTTCGACAGCGGTGAGCTTACAGCTGCAGCGGCAACACTGGGCGTTGCCCATCCACCGGGCTACCCCCTCTACAGCCTTGTCGGCCATATATTTTCATACATACCAATTTCCAACATAGCATTCAGGATAAACCTGGCCTCAGCCTTGTTCGGGGCTTTGGCCGTCATGATTCTCTACATGATTACTGAAATACTACTCAGAAAGATATTCAAGGATGAGGAGAAAGGCCTGAAGATAAGAGTCACATCTCTTTCTACATCCTTTGCCTTCGCCTTTTCCATGAACCACTGGGGCCAGACAAACATGTCTGAAGTTTACGCCATGAACAGCTTTATTATTGGTCTCATAATATTTATCCTCATGAACTGGCGCATGACGCTGATTGCGGAAAAACCGGGTGAGCGCAAAAACAGGACAAAGCATTTATGGCTTGCAGTATTCCTCTTCGGACTCGGCTTTGGAGATCACCATACCATCCTCGTCGTAGTCCCTGTCGCTGTCTTTATAATTGCCGTAACAAACTGGCGCCTATTGATTGATCTGCGTTTTATGTCTCTACTCCTGTTTTTCTTTATTCTAGGTTTTTCAGTTTATCTCTACCTCCCTGTGAGGGCGGCCCAACCCCTGATAATGAACTTTGGAGATCCTGAAACTATTGACCGGTTCCTCTGGATGTTTTTAAGGCAGGGCTACCCCAGGCAAGAGATATGGAGGGAGTGGTCAATTTTCTTTTATCAGTTGAAGACCATAAACCTTCTCTATGAATTCACCATTGTCGGTTTTCTACTCTTTATACTTGGGCTTGCAACATCACTTAAAAAGGGTTGGCCCTATGCCGGCGTTACTGTCATTGTACTCCTGGTGCTCAGCGTAGGTATAATTATCTACAGCAACGGCCCGAAAGAAAACACCTTCCTCTTTGAGGCGTTCCACACCCCCACTTATATGGTGTTCGCCCCATGGATCGGGGTGGGCATGTTCTGGCTGCTCTCTAATGCAAATCTCCATTTAGAAAAGTTCCTCCCTTATAGAAATCTACTACTATTATGGATCATGATGCTGGCTATTATTCCATCTTATCTCATATATCAGCACTATGGTAAAAACGACAGAAGCAGAAATTTTATAGCCTATGACTATGCAACAAATGAGCTCAAATCGCTTACTCCCAACGGCATACTATTTACCTGGGGCGATAGCGGAGCCTTTCCGCTCTGGTATCTACAGTTTGTCGAGAGATACCAGCCGGGTGTTCTGCTCCTGCACACGCCACACCTTGCATCAGACTGGTACATCGACGAGATCCCCGACCTTAAAAACAACAGACTAAGAAAGGTACCTCAAAATCACAGGACGCCCGGTATGGCCGTAGAGCTGGTCGCAAAAGAAAACCTGGGGAAAAGAAAATCTTATATAGACTATTCGTCCAAATATTCATTCCCCATAAGGAATATGAACTTTGCGCCCCACGGTATTGTTTACAGGCATGAGACAAGAAAGGAGCCTTTAGACCGATCAATATGGGACAAGTATGTGGAAAGGGATCTTGTTGGAGGAGACATACTTAAGGATCTGGACATAGGAAAGGCGATATCCATATACGGTTTTTGCTATTACGACAACGGCTATGCCTTGTTACAGGAAGGCAGAAGAAATGAAGCGATTGATATGTTTAAGAAATCTGTTGAGATAGTGCCTGGTTTAAAGGCGAGGGCGCAAAGAGCTCTCTTTCCCGGGAACGGTCGGCACTAAGGACTATGATGATAATTAAAGGAAGTACTAAAGTATTGGGGATATTCGGTTGCCCCGTCGATCATTCACTATCGCCTGCAATGCAAAATGCTGCCATAAGGCAGCTTGGCCTGGATATGGTCTACGTGCCATGGGAAGTAAAACCAGGCGCGCTTAAATCGGCTCTTGACGGCGTCAGGGCTATGGGCATAAGAGGGATAAATATTACCATCCCTCACAAGGAAGAGGCCTTAAAATACCTGGATGAAATAAGCTATGAAGTGCAACTTATTGGAGCAGCCAATACCGTTGTTAATAATAACGGTGTACTTACCGGCCATAACACCGACGGCAGAGGCCTGCTGTTATCGCTCAAAGAAAACCATCGCTTTTCATCCTCAGACAAATGTGCAGTGATTATAGGCGCCGGAGGGGCGGCAAGAGGAATTGCTGCCTCCCTTGCACTTTCGGGGGCGAGCAAAATACTACTCATCAACAGGACCGAAGAAAAAGCTTTAGCCTTAGCAAAAGAACTAAGCGGAAAAATATCTGAAACAACATTTTTATCAACAGGCCTTGATTCAGAAGAAATCAAGGCATTCCTGCCTGAAACCGACATCTTGATCAACACCTCATCTGCAGGTATGAACGGGAAAAACAATCTCGCCCTTCCGCTAAATCTCCTTCCAGCTGATGCAATAGTTGCAGATATAGTTTATAAACCTCTCGAAACAGCCTTGCTTTCCAAGGCAAGGAAACTCGGGCTGAAGACGGAAGACGGCCTTGGAATGCTTGCCTGCCAGGGGGCTATGAGCTTTGAGCTCTGGACAGGCAAGTTGGCGCCTACAACTATCATGAAAAAAGCTCTTACTGATTTTTTCATATAGTGGCTTTTTTCTTGCTAACATGCGCTTTATTGTATTAAATATGAAAATGTATTATACTTTCTCATTAATCTACTTAAACCTATAGATTTCAACGGGATTAATATGGCTGGAAGGCTCGGAGAACTACTCATAAAGGAAAACCTTATAACTGCGGAGCAGCTTCAGGAAGCTCTAACTGCACAAAAAGGTAAAGGCGGGAGGCTCGGGTACAACCTGACCCAGATGGGATTTTTATCTGAAGACGACCTTACTACATTCCTCAGCAAGCAATATGGTGTTCCTTCCATCAACCTTTCGGATTTTGAAGTGAATGCCGAAATAATCGGTCTAGTACCCTTCGATGTAGCCAAGAAATACCTCGTCTTGCCTGTAAACAGGGCAGGCGCCTCTCTTATAGTCGCAATGGCCGACCCTTCCAACATATTTGCAATAGACGATATCAAATTCATGACCGGCTATAACGTAGAGACTGTTGTAGCTGCCGAGGCCTCTATCATCGATGCCATAAAGAGATACTACGGCAAGGGTGGAAAGCCTCAGACTGAAGAAAAAAAGATGAGCCTTGATGCCAAGGACTATTCCTTCGACGACGACGACAGCCAAACCGGCATATTCGAAGGAGAGGAGGATGCCGGAGAGGTCGTGGACGTAGACGATTTTGATGATCTCGTTCATGGAGCCGTTGACGACGTAGAGGTTGTCGAAACGGAAGAAGAACAGGAAGGCGAAACCGGTGTTGACGCTCCCATAGTCAAGCTGGTCAACGGGATCCTCATAAAGGCCGCAAAACTTGGTGTCAGCGATATCCACATAGAGCCCTACGAGAAGGCGTTCAGGGTCAGGTACAGGCTTGATGGCGTGCTTAAAAAGGCGATGGGCCTGCCACTCAAGATCAAAAATGCCATTACCTCCAGAATAAAGATCATGTCGCAGCTCGACATTTCGGAGAAGAGACTACCACAGGACGGCAGAATCAAGCTCAAAATGGGGAAAAACAGGGAGATGGACTTCAGGGTCTCCATTCTTCCCTGCCTCTTTGGCGAAAAGGTCGTCATGAGGCTTCTCGACAAATCTAATCTCCAGCTTGATATGACCAAGCTAGGTTTTGGTCAGGAACAGCTCGACGACTTCCTGGGTGAAATACACAAACCTTTTGGAATGTGTCTCGTTACGGGCCCGACTGGAAGTGGTAAGACAACGACCCTCTATTCCGCCCTTAGCGACCTCAACAAGGAATCGGAAAATATAATGACCGCCGAAGACCCGGTGGAATTCAACCTTATGGGAATAAACCAGGTCCAGATGCACGACGATATAGGTCTTAACTTTGCCGCTGCGCTCCGTTCCTTCCTTAGACAGGATCCGGATATCATAATGGTCGGAGAGATCCGAGACTTCGAAACTGCCGAGATCGCCATCAAGGCCGCCCTTACAGGCCACATGGTCCTCAGCACCCTCCATACCAACAACGCGCCTGAAACGATCAACAGGCTTCTCAATATGGGGGTCGAGCCTTTCCTGGTCGCATCTTCGCTAAACCTTGTTGTTGCGCAGAGGCTGGCTAGAAGGAATTGTGCCGAATGCAAAGAGCCCCATGATGTACCAAAGCAGGCCCTTCTTGATATAGGATTTGAGGAAGAAGAACTGGACTTCACCTATTACAAGGGTAAAGGCTGCGACAACTGCGGCGGGACAGGATACAGGGGCAGGGTAGCTCTTTATGAGGTCATGGTAATTACCGACGCCATCAAAGAAACCGTCTTAACCGGTGGATCTGTGCCGGAAATAAAGGCAGCCGCAATAAATGGGGGTATGCATACCCTGAGGAAGAGGGCGCTCATAGCCATAAAGGAAGGGGTGTCAACAATCGAAGAATGCGTGCGAAACACCGTTCCGGATAAAGGATAAAGAGGGAATATATGTCTAACAGTTCGCTAACGCTTCACCAGCTACTTAAGGTCATGTTTGAAAAGGGGGCCTCCGACCTTCATGTTACCACCAATTCCCCACCCCAGCTGAGGATAAACGGAGACCTTATCCCCTTAAAAACGCCCCCGCTAGGGCCCAATGAAACGAAGAACCTTTGCTACAGCATCCTGACAGATGCCCAAAAGCATAAATTCGAAGAAGAAAACGAACTGGATGTATCATTCGGAGTAAAGGGCCTTAGCCGATTCAGGGCGAATATATTTACGCAAAGAGGCGCCGTTGCAGGTTCCTTCAGGGCTATTCCATTTGAGATAAAAAGTTTCGAAGATCTAAAGCTCCCTCAAGTTGTTAAGCTTATTTCTGATAAACCGAGAGGCCTTGTCCTTGTAACAGGCCCGACAGGAAGCGGCAAGTCTACGACCCTTGCCGCCATGATTGACAGGATCAACACTATTCGCCATGACCACATTGTCACTATTGAAGACCCCATAGAATTCGTACACCCCCATAAAAACTGTCTCATCAACCAGCGGGAAGTCGGGGCCGACACGAACAGCTTTCAAAGAGCGCTTAAATCCATACTGAGACAGGACCCGGATGTCGTGCTTGTCGGCGAGCTTAGAGATATGGAAACTATTGAGGCGGCCTTAACAATTTCTGAAACAGGCCACCTTTGTTTTGCCACCCTGCATACCAATTCATGCGCCCAGACCATAAACAGGATAATAGATGTATTTCCTGCCTACCAGCAACCTCAGGTGAGGGCGCAGCTATCATTTGTTCTTGAAGGCGTCATGTCGCAGACCCTTTTACCTACAGTTGGCGGGAAAGGCCGCTGCCTCGCCCTTGAGGTAATGGTGCCAAACGCCGCCATACGCAACCTGATAAGAGAAGACAAAATACACCAGATCTACTCACAGATGCAGGTAGGACAAACTAAGTTCGGCATGCAGACGATGAATCAGGCGCTGGCAAATCTATACAAAAAGAAACAGGTCACCCTCGATGAAGCGATGGCCCGTTCATCAGATATTGATGAATTAAGGCAGTTGATTGCAGGCGGACCGGTTCTGCAAAAAAGATAGGCCTTTCATAGGAGCAAGATATGCCGGTTTTTATTTGGGAAGGCAAAACCAGAAACGGGGAAGTTAAAAAGGGCGAAATGGAGGCTGCCAGCGAGGCGGTTGTCAACGACTCCCTTAGAAAGCAACAGATCGTCCCCACCAAGGTCAAGGTAAAACCCAAGAAGAAAGGCAAAAAAGGCGGGAAGATAAAGCCTAAAGATATAACCATCTTTCTTCGCCAGTTTGCCACAATGATCGATGCTGGTCTCCCGCTGGTGCAATGCCTTGAACTTTTAGCTTCGCAAAACGACAACCCTGCCTTCAAGGCGATACTTTCGGAAGTAAAGGATGACGTGGAGGGCGGGTCAACCTTTGCCGATGCGCTTAAAAAACACCCGAAAACATTTGACACCCTCTTTACAAACATGATAGCCGCCGGAGAAATTGGCGGTATCCTTGACACCATCCTGAACAAACTCGGCGAGTACATGGAAAAAAATGTGAAACTTAACGCCAAGGTAAAATCAGCCATGGTATATCCCGTCTCCATCATTATAGTGGCCCTCGTTATCACCTCGGGTTTGATGCTTTTTGTTGTTCCCATATTTCAGGCTATGTTTGCAGATATGGGAGGGACTCTTCCTTTGCCCACCCAGATCGTCGTAAATATCAGTGATATTATGAAGGCCTACTGGTGGGCAATATTTGGCGGAATGTGGTTGGCCATTCAGGCCTTTAAAAAATATTACGCTACAAAGAACGGCAGGGCGCTTTGCGATAGGCTATTCCTTAAGGCCCCGATCGCAGGGGACCTTATAAGAAAAGTCGCAGTTGCTAAATTTTGCGGAACTATGGGGACCATGCTTTCAAGTGGTGTTCCCATCCTGGATTCCCTGGATATCGTTTCAAAAACAGCTGGCAACGTGGTCATAGAGAATGCTCTTATTGAAACAAGAGCGGCCATTGCCGAAGGTAAGACCATAGTGGAGCCCCTTGAAAAAACGGCAGTCTTCCCTTCCATGGTGGTGCAGATGATCGCAGTCGGAGAGGCGACAGGTGCCCTGGACGCGATGCTTGGGAAAATCGCTGAATTTTACGAGGAAGAGGTCGATGTTGCCGTTGACGGCCTAACGGCCCTTATGGAACCGGCTATTATGGTTATCCTTGGTGGCCTAGTCGGTGGTCTCATCATCGCTATGTACCTTCCCATCTTCAGTATGGCAAGTAATATTTAAACTATTCTGCACTTAAGGAATAGTCGCCACTTCAAACTTTTGAACCTCCAATAACAGCAATAGATTGCTATGCATTTTACCCGTTTCCCCCTAGCTTTCTCACATGCCAGAATATCAAACAAATAGCGCAGACATAGATCTGAAAGAACTACACGACAAGCTGAAATGGCTTATGTTTTTCAGAGTCGCCGTGGCAACCGTCCTTCTTGCCGCAGGCATTATGGTACAATTCAAGGAAGGCGGAGCCCTGAGTGCCTCCATAACCTATACCTTTTACCCTGTTGCCGGACTTGTTTTTTTCCTATCAATTCTCTACGTTCCCATATTGAAATATGCAAAAAAACCGGCCAGCATAGCCAACTCTCAAGCCCTTGTAGACAACATAATTATTACCTTTGTGATCTATGTTAGCGGAGGCGCTGAAAGTCCTCTCTCCTTCCTCTATATACTTACTATTGTAAGCGCCACAATTGTATCTTATGGAAGTGGTGGGTTCTGGGCCGCCTCAATGAGCAGCATTTTTTATGGTTCTCTTGTAAATATGGAATATCACCATATCTTCCCGTCAATGACCGAAATAATAACAGGTGATGTGCAACGCTTACCCCATGGAGCACTCTATAATATGTTGGGAAATATAACCGCATTTTACCTTGTATCTTTTCTAAGTGGATACCTGGCTATCCAGACGAAAAAGGTCGAAGAAGAGCTTCGTGAAAAAAAGATCGATTATCAATCCCTTGAAGTGCTCAACAATGACATTGTGAAAAACATATCAAGTGGGCTTCTGACTGTCGATGATAAGGGCTTTATCACTTCCTTTAATGCCGCCGCTGAAAAGATTACCGGATATTTACTTGAGGATGTATATGGAAAAAACATTGAAAATGTATTCGGCGATATTGACATTAGATGCATGCTTCCAGAAACAGAAAGTTTTCCCGATAATGAGCGTCCTCGGATGGAAACATGGTTTAAAAGAAAAGATGGAAAAGAATATTACCTTGGCTTTGCCATATCACAAATCAAGAGAGCAGAGAGCGAGAAAGTTGCCAATATTATTTTTTTCCAGGATCTTACAGCTCTAAAAAGAATGGAAAAAGAACTAAGGCAGGCAGACAAACTCGCAGCGATAGGGGGCTTTGCTTCCAGTATTGCGCACGAAATCCGAAACCCACTGGCATCGATCAGCGGTTCCATAGAACTTCTAGGAAAAGATTTAACACTAGAACTCAAGGGTAACAATAAAAAACTCATGGACATCGTAATAAGGGAAGTTGAACGGCTAAACAGACTAATCGGTGAGTTCCTTAATTACGCAAGGCCATCCCCTCCTAAAAAGAAAGATGTCAATCTCAATTCAATAATAAATGAAACCATTGAGATGATTTTAAACTCTGAACCCAAAATCAGCAAGAACACGATAAAAATTGAGGAAGGGGACATACCATCTATAAGGGGAGATGAAGGACAATTGCGGCAGGTAATTTGGAATCTGGCTAAAAATGCAGCTGATTCTATAACGTCTAAAGGTCAAATAATCATAACTACACGTCCGGCTATAATCAGGGAGGATGGAGGAGTTGAATTTTTAATAAAAGATAATGGCTGCGGTATAACAGAGGAAGAATCCCTGAAAATATTTAACCCTTTTTATACATCCAAGGAAGGCGGCAGCGGACTTGGTTTATCGGTTGTACATAGTATAATTGAGGCTCACGGCGGACTTTTAACTTTAAACAGTATTCCCGGAGAAGGGAGTACATTCTCTGTCATATTGCCTCTTACTTAATACATCTTTATCTTTCATTATTAGTTGACAAAAAAACAGCGCTCATTGATACTTTTCAGACAGCTAAAAAACATAGAGGTATAGCTTGAGCAATAAAATACTTATAGTAGATGACGAACTGAGCATGAGAGAATTCCTTGAGATTCTTCTTTGCGGAGAAGGTTACAATGTTGACTCGGCCCCAAGCGGTTCTGAGGCCCTAAATATGCTTAATGTTAATCACTATAACCTGGTTATTTCTGACATCCAAATGCCAGGAATGGGTGGCATTGAACTACTCAAAAGCATAAAAGAGATCGCTCCTGCTACGGAAGTCCTCATGATGACAGCATACGCCTCTACCGACACAGCTGTCGAAGCCATGAAATCCGGCGCATATGATTATATAACCAAGCCTTTTAAAGTGGACGAGGTAAAACTGATAATCAAAAATGTCCTTGAAAAAGTCAGCCTGAAAATTGAGAATCTCCTTCTTAAAAAAGAATTAAAGGAGGAGTATCGATTTGGAGATATTATCGGGGTGAGCAGTTGCATGAGGGACATTTACGACCTAATTCTGCAAATTTCCCCTACAAAAACAAACATTTTGATTGAAGGCGAGAGCGGGACAGGGAAAGAACTTGTGGCAAAGTCTATACATGCCAACAGCGACAGAAAAGACAATCCCTTGATTACTGTTAACTGTGGGGCAGTTCCCGAAAACCTGTTGGAGAGCGAACTCTTTGGCCATATAAAGGGGGCCTTTACCGGCGCTGTTGCCAATAAGCAGGGACTCTTCGAACTTGCCGATGGAGGCACAATTTTCTTAGATGAAATAGGGGAGATGCCTCTTCAGCTTCAGGTAAAAATATTAAGAGTAATTCAGGAAAAGGAGTTTAGAAGGGTAGGCGATGTAAAATCCAGCTCAACAGATATCAGGATAATAGCTGCCACCAATAAAGACCTTGAGGAAGCTGTAAAAAATGGAGTTTTTAGAGAAGACCTCTATTACCGGCTAAATGTTATACAAATAAAGCTTCCACCCCTGAGAGAAAGAAAAGACGACATTCCATCTCTAGTTTCGAACTTCCTGAAAAAATATAACAATGAGATTGGAAAGGATATAAAGCGTATTTCTTCAGAGGCGCTTCAACTTCTACTCCTTTATGAATTCCCCGGAAATGTAAGGGAGCTTGAGAATATAATTGAACGCGCCGTAGCTTTGGAAAAAAGTGATGTTATATTGACTGAATCTCTTCCTTCCAAGGTAAGAAAGAAATCTGCAACAACCCCTTCTATAGGAATGGAAATCCCGGCAAGCGGCTTAAACATGGAAGGGATAATGGATGAAATGGAAAAAGGACTTCTTGTTAAAGCGCTGCAAATGGCAGAAGGGGGCAAGACAAAGGCAGCCAAGCTGCTCAACCTTAGTTTCAGGTCTTTTCGCTACAGGCTTCAAAAGTACGGACTTGATAATGAACCCCGCTAAAAACCGATAACCCTTGGCTATATCCCAATTTCCAAACTTAATATAGCTACTCTAATCCATTACGGCAAGGTCTTCAAAACGGGTATATTCACTAAGCCACGCAACTTTGGCTGTGCCCACTGGTCCGTTCCTCTGCTTTCCAATAATAATTTCTGCCAGGCCTTTCAGGTCGTCATCATCTCGCTTATAGAATTCTTCCCTGAAGACGAACATGACAATATCTGCGTCCTGCTCAATACTTCCACTTTCCCTAAGATCGGAAAGCATCGGTCTTTTATCCCCCCCTCTCTGCTCAACTGCACGACTAAGCTGAGACAGCGCAATAACAGGCAGGTCAAGCTCCTTTGCAAGTGCCTTTAGCGATCTTGATATTTCCGAAATTTCCTGTTCCCGACTTTTCATTCCATCCCGTCCCCTCATAAGCTGTAGGTAGTCGACAATTATCATGCCGAGCCCTTTATCTCCCTTTAGCCGCCTTGCCTTAGCCCGCATCTCCAGGACGGAAATTGCAGGAGTATCATCAATATAGAGGGGGGCCTCAGAAAGAACCCCGGCTGCCCTGGTTAATTTCGGCCAGTCCGAATCAGCAAGGAATCCTCCCCTTAAGCGGGTCGCATCCACCCTGGCCTCGGAACAGAGCATTCTGGAAACCAACTGTTCTTTTGACATTTCCAAAGAGAATATCGCAACAGGCTTAACTTCATCTCTACCTTCTTTTACAGAATTTAGCGCCACATTAAGACAAAAGGCTGTTTTCCCCATGGAAGGTCTTCCCGCAACAATAATCAGGTCTGATTTTTGAAACCCCGAAGTCATTTTATCAAGTTCACTAAAGCCGGTCGGAACTCCAGTAACAAGATCTTTTCTGCCGTATAACTCTTCAATCGTCTTAAAACTATCTTTAACGATGCTCTTTATAGGAAAAAATGAAGGTTTTACCTTGTTTTGAGATATCTCGAAAATCCTGGACTCGGCATAATCAAGAAAATCATCAACTTCAGCACTTTCTTCATACCCCTTGGTAACAATATCGGTGGCGGTATTGATAAGCCCTCTCAAAACTGCCTTGTCTTTAACTATCTTCGCATAATAGGCTATGTTGGCAGCGGTAGGCACTCCATCGGCTAGGGATGCAATATAGGCCGGCCCACCGACCTCTTCTAGTAAACCTGATGTTTTAAGTGCATCACTTAAGGTGATAAGATCGACGGGCTCACCTTTTTCCGCCACATCAATCATTGTATTAAATATTTTCGCGTGTGCCTTCCGATAGAAATCCGAAGCGCTAAGCAACTCTATAACATTGTTTATGGCATTATTGTCAAGAAGTATGCCTCCCAAGATGGAAAGTTCTGCGTCAATATTTTGTGGCGGCACCTTACCGATTGATTCTCTGGTCATTTTTAAGCCTCTAAGATTTTAATAACAGATAGAAATTATATACCGATCTTAGAGGCATGTAAAGGAGGGGTTTTCTACAGGCTGGCCGCTTTCCCGTTTCCTATATATTCAGGGAATCGAGATAAAACTCCGACTGCGCCTATGCAGGTAAACATTGAACATCTTTGGTTTTGGTAACCGCCTTAAAAGGAGTTTTTCCCCCAATGACTTACGTTATTTGAATGATTTCTATAAAGGAGAGGGCAGATCAAAAAAGCACCAAATTCATATCAGGTAATTATAGATTCCAAATTGCAGAAACTATCCTTAAATTCGACCCCCATTCCGGGAATATTGTCGAATGAAAAACCTCCAACTGCTGATACAATCCTTATAACTTTTCCTACAAATTCGTGGTTTGACGAGTCAGGTTGCGTAATCTCCTGAAAGTTTCCAGTAAATCTCCTCGGTTGTTTCCAGCTAATCTCTTTTATCGTTTCCAGTAAATCTCTTTTTATGTTTCCACTCAATCCACTGATTGTTTCCAGTCCATCGGAGCGAAGCGTCGCTCTTTGTTTTTATCCTTTTACTTCATCTCCATTATTCTGTCAACTTTGATTTCTTTTTTCGCATTGATTCTCCTTTCAGATTTATTTTATAGGCATTATGGACGAGCCTGTCCAGGATGGCATCGGCAAGAGTGGGGTTCGCCAGAATATCAGGCCAGTGTTCTACGGGAAGTTGTCCGCATATGATCGTTGAGCGGATGTTATGACGATCATCAAGGATCTCAAGGAGGTCCCGTTGTTCACCCTCCGTCAGGGCGGAAAGGCCCCAGTCGTCGATAATCAGCAATTGACTCTTGGCAATGG